>NZ_CP159815.1:333085-666170 GCF_047722515.1 Candidatus Pelagibacter sp. Uisw_127 | reverse complement strand
TAGATGCTAAATTTTCAAAAAAAGAAAAGGAAAAGTTGAATTAATATGAGTGATATTGAAAAAGTAAAACAACTCAGGGAAGCAACGGGTGCTGGTTTTAAAGATTGCAATCTAGCAGTTAAAGAATCTGATGGGGATTTAGATAAAGCAGTAGAAATTTTAAGAGTTAAGGGTATTTCCAAAGCTTCTAAAAAAATGTCCAGAGACGCCAAAGAAGGTGTCATAGCAACCTCTGGAGATGAAAATAAGATTTCCGTTTTAGAGCTTAATTGTGAGACTGACTTTGTTGCTAAAAATGATGAGTTTGTTTCTTTTGCGAAAGAAATAAGTGAATTAAATAATAAAATTAATTCTGATTTAGATAAATTAAATAAATCTAATATGTCGAATGGTAAAACTGTTGAAGATAACCTTGTTTCATTAATTGCAAAAATGGGTGAAAAAATAACAGTTGGTAAAGCTAAGACATTTAACCACTCAGGTGCTAAAAATTTCAATTATTTACATACCGTAGTTAAAGATAATTTATCTAAATTATCAGTTATAGCGTCACTTAAGACTTCCGATGAGAGTGATGCTGTTAAAGTTTTTGGCAAACAACTTTCAATGCATATTGCAGCATCTAATCCTTTGGCTTTAAGTTCAGATTTGATTGATAAAGATATACTCCAAAAAGAGCAAGACCTTGTAACAGAGGAGTTAAAAAGCTCCGGAAAACCGGAGGAGATTGCACAAAAAATTAGCTTAGGTAAAATGAGTAAATTTAAAGAGGAAAATTCCTTGTTAACACAGGCCTGGGTTATGGAGCCTAAAAAGAAAGTGCAAGATATTGTAAAAGAGCTTAATATCCCTGACTTAAGGATTTATGATTTCTTTAGAATTAAAATAGGTGAATAAATGTTTAATGAAAAAACATACAGCCAAAAAATGGATAAAACCATTGAGGTTTTTTCAAAAGAATTAACATCATTAAGAACTGGAAGAGCAAATGCCTCAATGCTAGACCTTGTTAAAGTTGATGTTTATGGACAGGCGATGCCATTAAATCAAGTTTCCAGCATAACAACACCAGATCCACGAACAATCAATATTCAAGTTTGGGACCTTAATAACGTGCCATTAGTAGATTCTGCCATCAAAAAGTCTGAGCTTGGTTTAAACCCTCAAATAGATGGTCAATTAATTAGGTTGCCAATTCCAGATTTGAATGAAGAGAGAAGAGTAGAAATTAAAAAAGTAATTAAGTCTATGGGTGAAAAATGTAAAATATCCATAAGAAACATAAGACGTGAAGCTAATGATGAATTAAAAAATTTAGTTAAAGATAAAGAAATTAGTGAGGACGATGAAAAAAAAAATGAAAAAATAGTACAAGCATTTACAGATGAGCATATTAAAGCAATAGATCAAAAAGTTGAAAATAAAGAAAAAGAAATAATGACTATATGAACCCAATTAAACATGTTGCCGTCATTATGGATGGAAACGGAAGATGGGGTATTTCACATAAAGGTTCAAGAAATTTAGGACACAGAGAAGGTTTAAATACAGTAGAAGTTATAATTGAAGAATGCATTAAAGAAAAAATTAAGTATTTAACCCTTTACACCTTCTCGACTGAAAATTGGAAAAGACCTAAAAAAGAAATAAAGTATCTATTTATTTTATTGGAGAATTTTTTATTAAAAAGAATTGATGAATTAATTGAAAAAAATATAAAACTCAGATTTATAGGGGAATTAAATAAACTACCATCAACTCTTAAAAATTTAATCAAATTGTCTGAAGAAAAAACATCACAAAATACTGCGGTACAGGTTAATATAGCTTTAAATTATGGTTCTAAAAATGAACTAATAAATGCATTAAAGATGATTAATAAAAAGAATATTACGATAAATGAAAAAAACATTGATAAAAATTTATTTACCAACAGTATTCCTAACCCAGATCTAATGATTAGAACTGGTAACACTCAAAGATTAAGTAATTTTATGCTATGGCAGTTAGCATATACAGAAATTTTTTTTGAAAAAAAACTATGGCCAGATTTTAAAAAAAAAGATTTTAGAAAAATATTATCTAAATTTATAAGTATTAAAAGAAATTTTGGTTCCATCTAATGAGTACAGAATTAAAAAAAAGAATTATTACATCATTAATGTTATTGGCATTGTTAATGCTAATGTACTTTTATTCATTTATAATGATTATTTCATTGATCATTATAGCCATGATCTGTTGGGTAGAATTTTATGCTTTAATATCTAAAATAATTAAAAAAGATTCAATCAAAGGTAAATTCTTTAGATTTTTATATAAATCTACTTCTTTATTATATTTTTCGTTATTAATATTTTTTCTAATTTATATTGAAACTTATCATTCAAACTTAAGTATTTATATCCTGTATTCTATACTTGTAGCAATATTTTCTGATATTGGTGGTTTTGTATTTGGTAAAATTTTTAAAGGAAAAAAACTTACAAAAATAAGTCCTAACAAAACTATATCTGGGTCTATCGGATCCTTTGTTTTATCGTTATCATTAATTCCTTTTTTTTATAATGTATTAGTAGATCATAATCTTCTAATATTGTCTTTAGTTACAATCCTAATATCTTTTTTTTCCCAACTTGGGGATTTGTGTATTTCCTTTTTAAAAAGAAAAGCTAAAGTCAAACATACAAGCAATATATTGCCTGGTCATGGAGGTCTTCTTGATAGGGTCGATGGAATAATTTTTACAATTCCAATGGGATTTGTATTATTAAATTTTATATAAAATGAAAAAAATAGTTATTTTAGGGTCAACAGGATCTATAGGCATTTCTCTAATCAATATTTTAAAAAAAAATAAGAGGCAATTTAAAATAGAATTACTTACTGCAAATAAAAATTATAAAAAATTAATAAAACAAATTAAATTCTTTAATGTCAAAAATGTTATTATTACTGACAAGAAGTCATTTCTTATTACCAAAGAAATTCTAAAAAATAAGAATATTAATATTTATAATGATTTTAATTCTTTATCAAAAATATTAAAAAATAAAAATATTGACTATACAATGAGTGCTATTTCTGGCTTTGATGGCTTAGAACCAACTTTAAATATAATTAGATTCACAAAAATTATAGCTATAGCAAATAAGGAATCGATAATATGTGGTTGGTGTTTGATTAAAAAACAATTAAATAAATTTAACACTAAGTTTATGCCAATAGATTCAGAGCACTTTTCTATCTATGCTTTAATTGATGATATAAAAAGCAACAATCTAGAAAAAGTTTACATTACAGCATCTGGCGGTCCTTTTAGAAAATACCCTTTAAAATTTTTTAAAAATATAACACTTAAAAAAGCATTAAATCATCCTAATTGGTCAATGGGTAAAAAAATATCCATAGACTCTGCAACGATGATGAATAAAGTTTTTGAAGTAATAGAAGCAAAAAAAATATTCAATCTTAAATATAATCAATTAGAAATATTAATTCATTCACAATCATACCTTCATGCAATGGTTAAATTTAAAAATGGATTAACTAAACTTCTAATACATGATACTAATATGACTATTCCAATTTTTAATTCACTTTATCCTAAATTTGAAAATAACATTATTTCAAAAAAACTCGAGATAAAGAAATTAAACACACTAGATCTACAAGAAATTAGTCAAAAAAGATTTCCCGTAATATCAATTATTAAAAAGCTTAAAGATACTGATTCATTATTTGAAACTGTGATAGTTGTTGCAAATGATTGTTTAGTGAATTTATTTATTCAAAAAAAAATAAAATTTATAGATATTTCAAATAATTTATTAAAAATTCTAAATAGAAAAGAATTTATTAAATATAAGCTTATAAAGCCTAAAAATATAGATGAAATTAACAAATTATCTAATTATGTAAGTTTGAAAATTAACTCTATGAGTATATAAGTCTTTCAATGATCAGATTTCTTTTAATTATACTGTGTTCTTTTTCCCTTCATATCTCCGCAGTATATTCAAAAAATTATAATAAAATTAAAATTGATGGCAATTTGAGAATATCCGATGAGACAATTATAGTTTTTTCTGAACTTCCTGATAAAAAATTTTTAGATGAAAATTCATTAAATTTGATTTTAAAAAGATTATTCAATACTGGTTTTTTTAAAGATATTAGCATTAAAATTGAAACGGATGTACTAAAAATCGATGTAATTGAAAATCCAATAATACAATCTGTACTTTTTGAAGGCCTTAAATCAAAAACTTTAATAGGTGAATTGAGTGATACACTAACCCTGAAAGATAGATCTTCATTTAATATCGCGAAAGTAAGAAATGATGAAATAAGAATGGTTAATTTGTTAAAGGATAAGGGTTACTATTTTCCAAAAATAATAACTACTGTCACAGACTTAAAAAAAAATAAAGTTAATCTAACCTATTTTATTGATATAGGAAAAAAGTCTAAAATTTCAAAAATCTCATTCATTGGAGATAAGAAAATCAAAGATAATAAACTCAGAAGTATAATAATAAGCGAAGAATATAAATTCTGGAAATTTATCTCTGGCAAAAAATTTCTTAATGAAGACTTAATTAATTTTGACAAAAAATTATTAAATAACTTTTACAAAAATAATGGGTTTTACAATGTTAATATAGAATCTACATTTGCTAACTATTTGGGTAGCGATGAATTTGAACTTATTTACAACATTTCTTCAGGAGAGAAATTTATTTTTAACGACTTGTCTCTAAATCTTCCTATAGATTATGACATAAATGATTTTTCAAAACTCAATAAAATTTTTGATAAAATGAGGGGCGAGGTATACTCTTTAAATTCTATAGATAAAATTCTTAATGAGATTGATAAAATTACACTCGAAAACCGATACGAATTTTTGACATCTGATGTTAATGAAGAAATTATTGATAATTTAATAAACTTAACTTTTAATATTAAAGAATCTGAAAAGTTTTATGTAGAAAAAATTAATATATTTGGTAACAATATTACTCGTGAAGACGTGATTAGAAACAATCTAGAAGTAGATGAAGGTGATCCATTTAATAATTTACTCCACGCAAAATCTATTAATAACCTAAAAGCATTAAATTTTTTTCGTACAGTCAGCGCCGAAGTATTAGATGGATCTATTACGAATCAAAAAATTATAAATATTCAAGTTGATGAGAAACCTACAGGGGAAATAAGTGCAGGTGCAGGTATTGGTTCTGATGGTGGATCTGTTGGCTTCAGTGTTAAGGAAAATAATTTTTTAGGTAGAGGGATAACGTTTGCTTCAGATTTAACTCTTAGTGCTGGTTCTGTTAAAGGATTGATGTCATTAAATAACCCAAACTATCATGGTTCAAATAAATCACTAAATTTTTCTTTAGAAAGTAGTGTTTCTGATCGCTTGAAAGATTTTGGTTATAAATCTAATAAAGCAGGATTTTCTGTAGGTTCAGGATTTGAATATTATAACAATTTATTTCTTAATTTGGGAATTTCATCTTATATTGAAAAATTAGAGACTGATGCTACAGCCTCGGCATCCATGTTAAAACAAAAAGGAAATTACTTTGATACCTTTTTTAATTATAATTTTGATTATGATACACGAAATCAAAAATTCCAAACTAGTGATGGATTTAGAAGTAAATTTTCTCAATACGTTCCTTTGATTAGTGATAATTATTCACTAACAAGTTCTTACGATTACAAAATTTACAATCAATGGTTAAATGAAAATGTTGCAACATTTTCATTTTATGTCAGCACCACGAATTCTTTATCAAATAAGAATGTCAAATTATCTGAAAGATTATTTTTACCATCGAGTAAACTAAGAGGTTTTGAGAGAGGGAAGGTAGGACCAAAAGATGGAACAGACCACATAGGAGGAAATAATTCAATGGCCATGAATGTTGCAACAACCCTGCCTAAAATATTTTCAAATTTTGAAGAGGTTGATTTTTCTATATTTATGGATGCGGCAAATGTTTGGGGAATTGATTATAGTTCAAGTTTATCTGACAGTAGTAAGATCAGATCTTCAGTGGGACTTGCCATCAATTTATTTACTCCAGTAGGACCTTTAAGCTTTGTAATAGCAGAACCATTAACTAAAAATAATGGTGATATTACAGAATCTTTTAGATTTAATCTTGGAACCACATTCTAATGTTTAAACTTCCTCTAATTGTAATTTCTACTGTCTTGTTTGGTTTTATATTCACTAGTGCTAACTCAGATATTTCCTTTATAGACATGGATAAAGTATTAATCTCAACTAAAGTTGGCTCTTCAGTTGTAAAGCAAATTATTGAAATTGAGAAAGCTAATTCAGCGGAATTTAAAAAAAAAGAAGAAGAGCTCAAAGATAAAGAGGCAAAAATTATTGCTCAAAAAAATATTTTAGATTCAGAGGAATTCAAAAAAAAGGTAAGTAATTTAAGATCACAAATAAATGATTATAATTTAAACCGTCAAAAAATCTTAAAAAACATTAACAAAAAAAAAATTGATAACACTAAAGAATTATTAAAACTAATTAATCCATTCCTTGTAAAATACTCAGAAGATAATTCTATTTCTATAATTTTACAAAAAAAAGATATAATTGTTGGTAAGAGCAATTTAGATATTACAAATGATGTTATAAAAATAATTGATAAGAATATTTCTAAATTTAAAATTAAATAAATGGAAGAAAAATTTCTAGATAAACAACAGATAGCTAGTTTATTACCTCATAGAGAGCCAATGCTTTTAATAGATGAACTTCATGATATAGAAAAACTAACTTCAGCCACGGCTATTGTTTATGTTAAAACAGATAGTTTTTTTGTTCAGGGACATTTCCCCGAAAATCCAATTATGCCAGGTGTTCTTATTGTTGAGGCTTTTGGCCAATCAGCTGCAGCATTGACAGCTCACGGATTAGATAAAGAAACTTATGATAATAAATTAGTTTTTCTTATGGGTATTGAAAAAGCTAGATTTAGAAAACCAGTTATACCTAATTGCAAGTTAGAACTTAAAATACAGGCTGTTAGAACACATGGTAGAGTTTGGAAGTATAAAGGTGAAGCATTTGTAGGTGAAGAAAAAATGGCTGATGCTCAATGGTCAGCAACTATTGTTGACAAGAAATAATTAGCAATATTTCTTGATAATCTTTTTTTTTATTTTTTGATAAAATAAGAAAGTGATTAATCCTTTTTTTAATAATTGTGGTCCTTTTAAAATATTCAATATATTTGATGCAAGTATTGATTGTCCATTCTCATTTGAAAATTCATCAAACGACAATGATATAATTCATGACGTCAAAAATTTAAATGAAGCAACTTCTAGAGATATTACTTTTTTTCATTCTATTAAATATAAAGACTTAGCCATTAATACCAATGCTCGTGCCTGCATAACTAAAAAAGAATTTTTTCATTTACTTCCAGACGAATGTATTAAAATATCTTGTGATAATATTCTTTTATTAACAGCCATAATTACAGCTAAATTTTACCCTGACTCAATAACTGATAATAATAATTATGATTTATTGAATATTAATGAAAAATTTAAAAGAATTATTTCTGGGAAAAATACTCTGGTTGCTAATAATGTGATCATTGGTAAAAATACTAAAATTGGTCATAATACTTTAATTGAAAATAATGTTAAGATTGGAAATGATTGCTTTATAGGGTCGAATGTTATCCTTAGAAATGCGATCATTGAAGACAATGTCCATATTCTTGATGGTGCTATAGTAGGAAAAAAAGGCTTTGGTTTTATTCCTATAAATTTAAAAAATCATAGGTATCCTCATATAGGTTATGTTCATATTAAAAAAAATAGTGAAATTGGATGTGGTTCCACAATTGATAGAGGGTCATTATCCGTAACTACGATAGGTGAAAATACTTATCTTGATAACCAAGTTCATATTGCTCATAATGTTAAAATTGGAAACAACTGTATTATAGCAGGACAAGTCGGAATTGCAGGTAGTAGTATTTTAGGAAATAATGTTATGATTGGAGGTCAGGCGGGCATTTCTGGTCATTTAAAAATTGGTAATAATGTTCAAATTGGTGGGGGTAGCGGCGTTATTAAAGACATCCCTGACAACTCTAAAGTTATGGGATATCCAGCAAAAGATTTTAAAAAATTTATAAGAGAAGGTAGATAAAATGATACACAAGACAGCGGTAATTGATTCTAAAGCAAAGATATCTTCTAAAGCAAGTATAGGAGCTTACACAGTCATTGGTCCAAATGTTTCAATTGATGATGATGTAAAAATACATGCGCATGTAAATATTTGTGGAAACACTAAAATAGGTAAGGGGAATATAATTTATCCATTCGCATCAATTGGAAATGATCCTCAGGATTTGAAATATAATGGAGATGAAACTAGCTTAATCATTGGAAATAATAACAAGATAAGAGAGTATGTTACAATCAACCCTGGTACAATTGGTGGTGGAGGGCAAACTAAAATTGGAAACAATTGTTTGTTCATGGTTTCATCACATGTGGCACATGATTGTTTTGTTGGTAATAATGTGATTATAGCCAATAACGTCCCCTTAGGTGGTCACGCACATATAGAAGACAATGTCATAATAGGTGGAAACTCAGCCGTTCAGCAATTTACAAGAATTGGTAAAATGGCTATGATCGGTGGTATGTGTGGTGTTGTTAAGGATGTCATTCCTTATGGAATGGCTTTTGGTAACAGATGTGCATTACATGGGTTAAATTTAATAGGCTTAAGAAGAAAAGATATTCCAAACAAAGAGATATTATCTCTATCCGAAGCATACAAAGAAATTTTTAAAACAGAGAATCTCTCAGAAAACTTAGCCAATCTTAATAATAAATTTAATAATAACAGCTTAGTTAATGATATTATTGAATTTATAAACAAAGATAAGAAAAGACCAATTTGCACTCCTTATTCAAGTTAAAATTTAAAAATATAAAATCATGATTTGTTTAATCTTTGGTGACACTGACTTGCCAAATAAAATTTTAAGAAATATTGTTAAACAAAAAGTTAAATATTTTATAATTGACCTATCTAAAAAAAATATTTTTCAGAGTAACAAAAATTCAAATAGAATTAGCATAGGTCAGTTTGGTAAAATGATTAAGTTAATGAAACTATATAAGTGTAAAAAAGTTTTGTTTGCTGGAAAAATCAATAAACCAAAATTCTCTTCTTTAAGAATGGATATTAAAGGTTTTTACTATTTATCAAAAATAATAAAAGCATCAAGATTGGGTGACGCAGCAATTATTAAAATAATAATAAACATATTAAAAAAAGAAAAAATTAATGTAATTAGTTCAATAACCTTCAATCCTGAGCTTTCATTAAAAAAAGGTAATTATACAAAAACAAGACCTAATAAAACTGATTTATTTGAAATTAAAAAAGGAAAATTTTATCTCAATAAACTTAATGCTCATAATCATGTTCAGGGATTAGTTATGAGAGATAAAAAAATTTTTAAGACTGAAACCACTACAGGAACTAAAAAAATGCTTCAAGCAATTAAGCCTGATAAAAAAAAGGAAGGTATCCTAATAAAACTTCCAAAATTAAAACAAGATTTGCGTATTGACTTACCTACAATTGGATTTGATACTTTAAAAGATTGCAAAAAGGCTGGACTGAAAGGAATTGTCTTAAAACATAATAAAAATATTTTTTTAGACAAAGCAAAGTGTATTAAATTTGCAAATAAGAATAAAATTTTTATTAATATAATATGAAGAAAATATTTATAGTTACTGGTGAACCATCTGGAGATAAATTAGCATCAGCCATAATTTCTAAACTAAAAAAAAATAATCCTAATATTGAATATTTAGCTGTTGGGGGTTCCTGCCTTCAGTCACTTGGGGTTAAGTCAATTTTTGATCTAAAAGAAATTACATACCTAGGTTTTACTAGTGTTTTATTCAATATATTTAAAATTAGAAAAAGAATTGATAAAACCGTAAAAGAAATAATTAAGTTTCAACCGGATATTTTATTCACTGTGGATAGTCCCGATTTCACTCTCAGAGTTGCTGAGAGAGTTAAAAAAATTAATAAAAACATTAAAACAATTCATTATGTTGCACCACAAGTGTGGGTATGGAGAAAAAATAGAGTTAAAAAAATGAAAAAATTTATTGATCATATTCTATTATTATTTAACTTTGAAAAAAAATATTTTGATGATGAGAACATTAAAAATACCTTTGTGGGGCATCCACTGCTTGAAAATGCAAGTAAAGGTAAAACAGATCTAGATAATTTAATATCAAAAGATAAAAAGGTTATTTCTTTATTTCCAGGTAGTAGAAGTTCAGAAGTCAAAGTACTTTTACCTATATTAATTAATTTTGTTAAATTAATGAATAATAAATCAATGGATTATTTATTTGTATTTCATGCAACTCAGGAAAATAAAAATTTTATTGTCAACACAGTTAAAAATTTTAATATTGAAAATATTGATATAATTTCAGATGAAACTATTAAATTTCAAACTTTATTAAAATCAACTTTTGCAGTTTCAAAATCTGGCACCGTATCTCTACAAATAAGTAATGCTAATATTCCATCAATAATAATCTATAAATTGAACTTTATTAATTTTATGATTTTTAAACTTTTAATTAATGTAAAATTTGCAAATATTATCAATATTATTAATGAGAGAGAAGTTATTCCGGAACTCTTACAAAATGAATGTAACGCAAATGAAATTTATAAGAGTGTAACTTATTTACTTAATAAACCAGAACTTATAAATGAACAATTAATGGTTTGTAAAAAAACAATAGATGAAATTAAATCTAGAACATCTTCTGCTGAAGAGTCAGCTTCAATATTAGCTAAATATCTTGTTACTTAGTCTTTTTTGAATCTCATCTTTGCCTAAAGATATAATGATGTCATAGATGCCCGGTCCAAACTTAGAACCTGTTAAAGCTACTCTTAATGGCTGTCCTACACCTTTAAAATTTGTTTCATGATCTTTAATTAAATCACTTATTATAGGTTCTAATAATTCTTTATTAAGACTTGTTAATAACAAAATCTTATTTAAAAAATTGGCTATAATATTTTTTGCTTTTTCATCAATAAGTTTTAAATCATTTGGATTAAAACTAACCTCATCAAATATAATATACTTTGAATTATTATATATATCCTCCAAAGTTTTAGCTTTATTTTTTAAAAAAGTTAAAGATGCTTTAATTCTCTCCTCTTTTTCATCTGGAATTTTTTCTTTATAAAGTTTGGAGTATTGTGCAAGGTGATCGTATAGTTCATCTTCGCTGATACTTTTTATGTAATGCTCATTCATTGATAATATACGGTTAATATCTAATTTTGAAGGCGATTTACCTATTCCATCAAGGTTAAAATACTCAATACTTTCTTCTAAAGTAAATATCTCTTTATCTTTATATGACCACCCCAGTCTTAATAGATAGTTTCTTAGAGAAGCTGGCATTATGCCAATTTTAGAATAGTCATCAAGTGTTGAAGCATTATCTCTTTTGGATAGTTTCTTACCTTCTAAAGTATGAATTAAAGGAATATGTGCAAAATTTGGTAAGTCCCATTTCATTGATAAGTATATTTGCATCTGCTTAAAAGTATTTATCTTATGGTCATCACCTCTAATAATATGTGTCATGTTCATTTGATGATCATCAACTGTAGCTGATAAATTATATGTTGGAGTTCCATCATTTCTTAGAATAATAAAATCTTCTATAGTAATATTGTCTATCTCTACATTTCCTTGCACTAAGTCTTCTAGTATTGAAGAACCCTCAATTTTACTTTTAAATCTTACAACTGGTTTAATATCTTTTGGAGTGTCATCTTCATTTAATTCTCTACATTTCCTATTGTAGGTATAGGGAAGTTTTTTTTGTCTAGCTCTTTTCTTCTGAGCTTCTATTTCATCTGAAGAACAGTAACACTTGTAAGCATGACCATTTTTAAGTAATTCATTAGCAACACCAATATGATCATTTATTTTAGTTGATTGAATATACAGCTCTCCATCATGCTCTATACCAATCCATTTTAAAGATTTTATAATTTGATTTTTATGTTCATCTTTAGATCTTTCCTTGTCTGTGTCTTCAATTCTTAAATGAAAGGTTCCTTTTTTGTTTTTTGAATACAACCAACAAAATAAAGCAGTTCTCACACCACCAATATGAAGAGCTCCAGTAGGTGAGGGAGCAAATCTTGTTGCAACATTTGACATGTGTGACTTTTAGACTATTTTCTTAGAAGTTTCTATATAAAGATACCAGAACACCTTGAACCTTTACTCTATCAGGACCAAATATTTTAGTTTCATAGTTTCTATTTGCACTTTCAAGGGCAACTGTTTTGCCTTTTCTTCTAATTCTTTTTAGCATAGCTTCGTGCTCATCAATTAAAGCCACAACAATTTTACCATTTTCAGCAGTGTCAGATCTTTTAATAATAACTGTATCACCTTCGTTGATACCAGCTTCAATCATTGAATCACCTTGAACTTTAAGTCCAAAATATTGACCATTTTTCTCAAGGTTACTTGGAAGAGGTATTCTAGAAACCTCATTCTGTATTGCTTCAACAGGAGTTCCTGCTGCTATATTTCCTAACACAGGTATTTCCATTTCATTTATGTTATTATTCTCTGTATCTAAGCCTCCTTTAATAACACTTGGTGAAAAATTATTATAAATATCGTTAGCAGAAGCTGTTTCTGGAAGCTTTATGACCTCTAAAGCTCTTGCTTTATGAGGAAGTCTTCTAATAAATCCTCTTTCTTCTAAAGCGCTAATTAATCTATGTATCCCTGATTTAGATTTTAGATTAAGTGAATCTTTCATTTCTTCGTACGAGGGAGACACACCAGAGGCTCTCAATTTCTTGTTAATAAATAAAAGCAGGTTTTTTTGTTTTTTAGTTAGCATAAGAACAAATAAAGTACAAAATCTGTTCTACAAGTGTTCTTCTATTTTAACAATAGCTAAAAAGTGTTTAAAATTAAGGTTTATTTGACTAAAGAACTGAAAAAATTGAATTATTATCCAAGTTTTTTAAAAGTGATTCACCAATTAAAAAAGTTTTAATATTAGTTTTTTTACATATTTCCAAAAGTTCTTCTTTTGTTTTGATTCCACTTTCTGAAATTAATGGTCCAGAGTGATTAATTAAAATATCATGAATATCATAAGTTGTATTTATATCGGTCTTTAAAGTTTTAAGATTTCTATTGTTAATACCAATTAAAGCTTCTTTAAAATTAAGAGCTCTTTTCGCTTCTTCAACCGTGTGTACTTCAACTATTATTGACATGTTAAATTTTAAAGCTTCTTCGTACAAATCAAAAGCTAGATCATCAGAAACTCCAGCTAATATAATTAGTATTGCATCTGCTCCATAACTTTTTGCAAGGGGTACTTGAAATTTATCTATAAAAAAATCCTTACAGAGAACAGGTAAATTTATTTTTTCTTTAACTTTACTTACGTGAATTAAATTTCCAAGAAAAAAATCTTCCTCAGTTAAGATTGATAAACACGCTACTTTTTTTTTATAATAAATTTCTGCAATTTCTAAAGGATTATATTCTTTTATAATAATGCCTGCAGTTGGACTAGCTTTTTTTATTTCAGCAATTACTGAAATTTTTTTATCATTGATATTATTTTGAATCTTTTCCTTAAAATTAATAAATGATTTATTTTCATTTATTTTTTCATTTAATAATCTTAAAGAAATAGATTTTTTCAATAAATCAATTCTTTCAATTTTTTTTTTAATTATCTTTTCTAAAGTGTTTTCAGGCATTTTGTATTCTTTTTAAATTTTCATATGCTTTTCCTGATAGGATATGTTTTCTAGCATCTTCATAAGCACTTTTAAAAGAAGAATGTTTTTCTGCAACAATTAATCCAGCAGCAGCATTAAGGCAAACAGCTTTAGAAAAATCACCATCTGCACCCTTAAATATATCAACCATTTTTTTTGCATTAAATTTAGCATCATCTCCTAATAAATCTTCGATTTTATTTGCTCCTATATTCAATTCATTAGGATCAATAGTAATCTCTGAAATTTTACCATCTTTTAATTGCACTACATTTGTTTTTGCATAAGGTGATATTTCATCTAAACCATCTTTACTATTTACAATCCAAGCAAACTTTATATTTAAATTTTTTAAAGCTTCTGCAAAAATTCTGAGTAACCTTTTATCATAAACACCAACAACCTGTCTTTTGACAAGAGCAGGACTACTTAGGGGCCCAATCATATTAAATATTGTTCTTTTACCGATCTTTTTCCTTGTTGGCCCAACAAACCTCATTGCACTGTGATAGTTAGGAGCAAACATAAACCCAAAGTTATTTTTATTTATTTGCTCCTCAATATCTTTGGGCTCTAAATCAATCTTGATATTTAAAGACACTAAAACATCACCAGATCCGCATTTAGATGAAACTGCTTTATTTCCATGCTTCGCAACCTTAACCCCCATACTTGCTAATAATAATGCTGAAGCTGTTGATATGTTTAGTGTATTCATTCCATCTCCACCAGTGCCACATGTATCAATACAATCTGCAACGTTAACTCTTTTAGACTTTTCTCTTAAAACATAAACACCACCAGCTATCTCTTCTGAGACTTCACCTTTTGTTGAAAGTAGAGTTAAAAAATCAAATATTTCATTATCAGAAGCTTTACCCTGCATTAGTATCTCAAAAGCAGCTTTACTTTCATTAAAGGATAAATCTTTTTTATTTTTAAGCTTTTCTAGGAATTTTTTCATTAGTTTTCGTAATTAATAAAATTTTTTAATATTTTGATACCGATAATAGTTTTTATACTTTCGGGGTGAAATTGAACACCATGAATATTGTATTGTCTATGTTTTACTCCCATTATAATTCCATCTTCAGTTTGAGCGGTAATCTCAAGCTCTTTTGAGAGTGTTTTTTTATCGATAATTAAGCTGTGGTATCTAGTTGCTTCAAATTTTATAGGCAGATTTTTTAATATCCCAATCTTATTAGATTTTATTATACTTGTTTTTCCATGCATTAGTTTTTTAGCTTGAACAATTTTTGAACCAAAAACCTGCCCAATAATTTGGTGACCTAAGCAAACTCCTAGAATTGGTATTTTTTTATATAGGGATTCAACTATTTTAATACAATTTCCAGATTGATTTGGATTACCAGGGCCAGGTGATATGACAATTCTTTCATATTTCTGTTTAATTACTTGTTTATCAGTAATCTTATCATTTCTAATAACATCAACTTTAACTTTTAGAGACGACAGGTAATGATAAAGGTTAAATGTAAAACTATCATAATTATCTATTAATAAAATTTTCATTATCTTAAAGCATTGATTAAAGCTTTTGCTTTGTTAACAGTTTCTTCATATTCTTTAATGGGATTGCTATCAGCTACAATACCTGCGCCAGCCTGAACATAAAATTTTTTATCTTTTACCACAGCTGTTCTTAGAGCTATACAAGTGTCAAATTCACCATTAGCTGAAAAATATCCTATACCTCCAGCATAAACTTTTCTTTTTGTTTGCTCTAATTCATCAATAATTTCCATAGCTCGAATTTTGGGTGCTCCCGAAACAGTCCCAGCAGGAAACCCCGCTAGAAGAGATGTAAATTTTGAGTATTTTTTATTATAAATTCCCACTACATTTGAAACTATGTGCATTACATGAGAGTATTTTTCTATCATAAAACTTTCTGTAACTTTAACAGTGCCAATTTTAGATACTTTTCCAGCATCATTTCTACCTAAATCGAGCAACATTAAGTGTTCAGAAAGTTCTTTTTTATCTTTGAGTAAATCCTTTGCAAAAAAATTATCTTCTTTAGTGTTTTTGCCTCTAGGTCTGGTCCCAGCTATAGGTCTAACTGTAATTTTGTCATCTCTTAATCTTACTAAAATTTCTGGACTAGCACCAATTATTTGAAAATCCTCAAAATTAAAGAAATACATAAATGGAGAAGGATTTGTAACTCTTAGTTTTTTATAAATTTCTAATGGCTTTTTTGTCAACGTAGCCTCAAATCTTTGACTTAAAACTACTTGAAAAATATCTCCAATTTTAATGTACTCTTTGGCTTTATTAACCATTTTCAAAAATCTATCTTTAGATGTGTTGGATTTAACTTTAATATTAGCCTTAGCAGTTTGATCTAATTTATTCTTTTTTAAAGAAGCTTGAATTAATAGATCGTTAATTTCACTCTCAATTTCTAAATATTTATCTTTATAATTGTGAATTTTTTCATCTTTAAAAATATTTATAATATAAAAAATCTTCTTTTTAAAATTATCATGAATAACTAGTGTTCTTGGTCTTAAGAGCCTAACATCAGGAAGCTTCAGGTCATCTTTACATTTATTTGAGATTTTTTCGATATACCTAATAGAATCATAAGAAAAATAACCAGATATTAAAGAGCAAATAGGTGGTAGTCCAGAAGGTGTTTTGAATTTGAACTCTTCTATTATTTTTTCAATAATTTTATCTGGATCTCCTTTAATTTTTTTTTTAGTTTTATTTTTAATTAAGTAAGAGTTTTTATTATTAAACTCCCAGACTTTGTCGGGGTTTTTACCAAAAATAGTATATCTGCCTCTTATCTTTCCTTTTTCAACAGATTCAAAAATAAAGCTGTTTTTCTCTTGAAGGAAGTTATCAATTAAATTTAAAATCTCACTATCATCTTGTATTTTTTTTGATGTGTAGATTATTTGATTTTTATTTCTTTTGTGCTGTAACTTGAAATCGTTAAAGTTTCGATTAAACATTATTTAAAATAATTTTTTACTCGGTCAAGGGTTTTTTCATTAACTATAACTTGATATCTATTATTTAAAAATAAATCATAAGAGCTTAAAATACCATTTTTACTTTGAGCACCTTCTTCAATAGTCATTTTGTTAAAATTAATAGAGTTTTTTGTTATATTCTCCACTTCATAACTAACTGTTTTTGCAATAAATACATTATTTTGCTTATCAGCAATTAGTGTAAATGAATTTATTGGTAGAGAATATAAAATTTCAATTGAATTATTTTCAAATTTTTTATTATCTTTAATTGAGTTAAATTTGATTTTTTCAATGTTATTTTTCCCAAATTCATCAAAAGATGTTTGGTTAAATTTTTTTTTATTTATGTTATCCAAAATTCTTTTATTGAATTCATATTTTTCTTTTTGAAATAAAAGGTTTTTAATTTGGTTCTTAAACTTATCATCTTCAAGGCTTGGTAATTTAGTATCTAAATTATCTATATTATAAAAAATATAAGTCCCGCTATCTTCAAGAATTTCTATTTGGTCTTTTCTGGAGTTATAAATCTTATTTTTTATATTTTTTTCGTTATCAAGATTTATGTATGACGTGACTGTTGTAGGGGATAAATTTAAACTCTCAACAATTGTTATAAAGTCTATATTTTTAGATATTTGGTTTTCAATATCATCAATCTTGTCAAAAAATGCTTGATTAAACTCTTCTACTCCAACTAGGTTTTTTGGACTAATATTAACATAAGAGAAATCTATATAATCTTGTTTTAGTTCATCAGCATTTTCTTTAACAAAAAATTTGATCTCATTACCTGTAAATGCTTTCGCTTTTTTATAAAATTTATCTAGATTGATATAGTCAATTTTTAATTTTTTATTTTTTTCTTTATAAAACTTATTAACTAAAAATTCAGGAGATTTAGTTCCACCACTTATATAGGTGAATAATTGTTTTTGAAGCTCATTATTTTTCAAGCGTATCTCAAACATGGGTGCTGAAGTATTGTTAGTTAATAAAAATTTTTCATACAAAGTTCTTTGAAATACACCATTTTCATCGTGAAAGTTTTTATCACTCTTAATTTTTTTAATTAGCACATCTTCAGTTATTGAAAGGTCCAATTCTTTTATTTCAAGATCAAGAAGAGTTGTGGATACCAATGTAGATAAAAGCTCCTCAATAATATTTTTATCAATATTCTCTTTTATTACTTGTTGGCTTAATCCAGATTCATTTAAATAATTCATGAAATCTTGTGTGGAAATATTTGTGTTATTTATTTTAGCTATATTATTTTGATTTCCAGTACTGAAGCCTCCACCAAATCCGCCAAAGCCAAAAGCTATTATTATAACAAGAATTAGTAGTAAGCCACCAATCTTTTTTTTTGTAAAATCTTTAAAAGGATTTATCATTGATTCATTAATTTATTGATCTTTAAAATATCTAGCTATAGATTAAATTTTTCATTATGACAAATAAATATATGTATTTTGTGGCCAATTGGAAAATGTATGGGAATTTATCTTCTTTAAATGCATTGGATAAAGTTATTAAATTTTCAAAATCTAAAGAAATAAACAAAGGCCGATTAATTTATTGCCCACCTTATACTTTAATAAATTCATTTTCAAAAAAATTCAAAAATTGCCAAATTGGTATTGGTGGGCAGAATTGTCATGAAAGTGAGAATTATGGAGCTTACACTGGTTCTATTAATTCTCGTATGTTAAAAAATGTTGGTGCTCACTTTGTTATTATTGGTCATTCAGAAAATAGAGAAAAAGGTGAAAATGATAAATTGATAAATCTGAAGATCAAAAGTGCTCTAGAGGCAAAATTAAAAGTTATTTTTTGTATTGGTGAAACCTTAACTGAAAAAAGAAAAAAAAAGACACAATCAATTTTGTCTAAACAAATTAAAGTTGGTTTAGATAGTATAAAAAATAGATCAAATATCCTTATAGCTTATGAACCTGTTTGGGCTATAGGTAGTGGCATTATTCCAAAATCAAAAGATCTTTTCAAAACAGTTGAATTTATTAAAAATAAATTTAAAGGTAAATCATCAAAAGTTTTATATGGAGGATCTGTAAATCCTCAGAATATCACAAACTTAAAAGAAATTAATAACATTGATGGTTTTTTGATTGGTGGAGCATCTCAAAGTACCAAAAAATTTATTGATATAGTCAAAAAAACATATAGTTAATCCCCATGGAGAATATTTTATTAGTAGTCAATTTAGTACTTGCTACAATACTTGTGCTTTTGATACTTGTCCAAAAATCAGAAGGTGGAGCACTTGGTATAGGTGTTTCTCAAGATAACTTTATGCTTTCTAGATCTGCTGGTAATTTTATGGGTAAAGCTACGGCTGTAGTTGCAACATTATTTATAATTTGTAGCTTAGCTTTAACAATAATATCTAGAGGTGAATTAACACCAACTTCTTCAGTGCTAGATATAATTGAGGAAAAATCTAGTGACACACCTTCAATTCCTGAGAATAATAATTAATTCTTTCCAATTCATCAATTAATCGCTATAAGATAATTCCATGGCGCGATTTATTTTTGTAACTGGCGGTGTGGTCTCATCTTTAGGAAAAGGTCTTTCTTCTGCTTCCCTTGCATACTTATTACAATCAAGAGGTTTTAAAGTTCGGTTAAGAAAGTTAGATCCTTATTTAAATGTTGATCCAGGAACAATGAGTCCCTTTCAACATGGTGAAGTTTTTGTAACAAATGATGGTGCTGAAACAGATTTGGATTTGGGTCATTATGAAAGATTTTCTGGAATATCTGCAAAAAAATCTGACAATATAACCACTGGGAAAATTTATAGTGATGTTTTAATAAAAGAACGTAAAGGAGGATACCTTGGTAAAACAGTTCAAGTGATTCCCCACATAACAGATCGTATTAAAGATTTTATAAAAAACGATACATCAAAAGAAGATTTTGTAATTTGTGAAATAGGAGGAATAGTTGGGGATATTGAAAGCCTTCCTTTTGTTGAGGCTATCAGACAGTTTGCAAATGATGTGGGTAAAAAAAATGCTTTGTTTGTTCATTTAACTTTAGTCCCATATCTTAAGGCATCAGATGAAATTAAAACTAAACCCACTCAACATTCAGTAAAAGAACTAAGAAGCCTTGGTATTCAGCCTGATATCATCATTTGCAGATCGGAAAGACCTATACCCCTGGAACACAGAAAGAAAATTTCCTTATTTTGTAATGTTAATATTAAAAATGTAATTCAAACTGTTGATGTTAAAACTATTTATGAAGCACCAATTAGTTTTAATAGAGAGAATTTAGACAAACAGGTACTTGAATATTTTAAGATTAAATCTAAAAAAAAAGTAAATCTAAATCCCTGGAAAAAAATTACAAAAATTGTTCTTCATACAAAAAAATCAATCAATATTGCAATTATTGGTAAATATGTTGATCTTAAGGATGCCTATAAATCACTTGATGAAGCATTAACTCATGGCGGTATTGATAATAATTTAAAAGTTAACTTGGTAAGAATAGATTCTGAAAACTTAAAAATTTCTGAAATCAAAAAAAAATTAAAAGGAGTTTCTGGAATTCTAATACCAGGCGGATTTGGCAAAAGAGGAACTGAAGGTAAAATTGAAGCAATTAAGTATGCGAGACAGAAAAAAATTCCATTTTTTGGAATTTGTTTTGGAATGCAAATGGCAATTATAGAATTTGCTAGAAATAAATTGAATATTAGAAATGCCACTTCAAGTGAATTTGGAACTGGTGGCACGCCAATCATTGGTTTAATTGGTGAATGGAATAAAGATGGTAAATTGATTAAAGGCACTGATAAAGATTTAGGTGGAACTATGAGACTTGGTCTTTACGAGGCAAAATTAAAAGAAAACTCATTGGTAAAAAAAATTTATAGATTAAAATCAATTGAAGAAAGGCACAGACATAGATACGAAGTTAATATTAGTTATAAGGACCAATTTGAAAAAAATGGCTTAATATTTTCAGGATTATCTCCTGATAAGAAATTACCTGAGATTATTGAGTTAAAAAACCATCCTTGGTTTATAGCCGTACAGTTTCACCCTGAATTTAAATCTAGACCTTTAGTGCCACATCCTTTATTCTCATCCTTTATCAAAGCAGCTAAGAATTATAAATGAAAAATATAAAAGTTAATTGTGGAAATATAGAAATTTCAAATAATAATAAAATTTGCATTATTGCTGGACCATGCCAACTTGAGACCGAACAACATGCTATGGATATGGCGGGTAAAATTAAGGAAATTACCTCAAAGTTTAATATGGGTTTTATCTACAAGACCTCTTTTGATAAAGCTAATAGAACCAGCTTAAAAGGTAAAAGAGGTGTGGGACTAGAGCAGTCTCTACCTATTTTTGATAAAATTAAAAAAGAATTAGATGTTCCAATATTAACAGATATTCATAATGCTGAACAATGTAGCGTTGTAGCTCCTCATGCGGATATATTACAAATTCCAGCCTTCTTATGTAGGCAAACAGATTTATTGATTGCTGCTGCTAATACTGGAAAAATTATAAATGTTAAAAAAGGCCAATTCCTTGCACCTTGGGATATGGTTAATGTTACTAAAAAAATTTCTGATTCAGGTAATAATAATATTTTAGTCACTGAAAGAGGTGCTAGCTTTGGTTATAATACCCTCGTTTCCGACATGAGGTCTTTACCTATAATGGCCAAGAATGGTTACCCTGTAATTTTTGATGCAACACATTCAGTACAGCAACCTGGTGGTTTGGGTGAGACTAGTGGTGGACAAAGAGAATTTGTAGAATATTTAGCAAGAGCTGCAGTCGCAGTCGGCGTTGCGGGTGTTTTTATTGAAACACATCAAGATCCAGATAATGCTCCATCTGATGGACCTAATATGGTTCCATTAAACAAATTGGGG
This sequence comes from Candidatus Pelagibacter sp. Uisw_127, assembly GCF_047722515.1. GTDB lineage: Bacteria > Pseudomonadota > Alphaproteobacteria > Pelagibacterales > Pelagibacteraceae > Pelagibacter. Next base: position 644,309 of record NZ_CP159815.1, on the reverse strand, counting down.
AAATTATTATCTCAACTTTTTGAAATTGATAATTTAATTAAAAAATAGATGAGTAAAATCTTAAAGATAAGAGCACGTCAAGTTTTTGACAGTAGGGGTAACCCAACAATTGAAGCGGAGGTCTATTCAAAAAATTTAAGTGCATCTGCTATTTGCCCATCTGGTGCTTCCACTGGCACATATGAAGCATTTGAAAAAAGAGATAAAAATAATAATAAATATTTAGGCAAAAGTGTTTTAAGTGCAGTTAACTTAGTTAATACAAAAATATCTAAAAAACTTAGCGGCACAAGTATTCACGACCAAACACGTATAGATACGACTTTGATTAACCTTGATGATACTAAGCAAAAAACAAATTTAGGTGCTAATTCTATTTTAGCTGTATCAATGGCAGCTAAGAAACTATCTGCAAAAATTAAAAATATTCCTCTCTATAAAACATTTTTAGTGAAGAATAATTACAAATTACCATACCCACTAATGAACATTATTAATGGAGGAGCTCATGCTAACAATGGATTAAGAATTCAAGAGTTCATGATTAGACCTGATAAGGCTAAAAGCTTTTCAGAAGCTATGAGGATATGCTTTGTTGTAATTAGTAATTTAAAAGATTTAATTAAAAAGAAAAATTTATCAACTTCAGTAGGTGATGAAGGTGGTTTTGCACCGATGATTAGCAGTAATGAGAAAGCTTTAGATTTAGTTGTAGCAGCAATTAATAAGTCAGGCTTTAAAAATGGTAAAGATGTTTCTATCTGCCTAGATGTAGCTGCAAATGAATTATCTAAAAAAGATAAATATTCAATCCACTCAAAAAAATATATCTCTGTTGATCAATCAATTAAAAAATATAAAAAGATAATAGATAAATATAAAATTAAATCTATTGAAGATCCATTTGGAGAAAATCACTGGTCAGCATGGAGTAAAATGATGAAGTCTATAAAGAATGTACAAATTGTCGGAGATGATCTTTATGTTACTAATTTAGAAAGACTTAAAAAAGGTTTTTTAAATATCTCTTCAAATTCAATATTAATCAAACCAAACCAAATTGGTACAGTTTCTGAAACACTTGAGGTTATTAAGTTTGCTCAAATTATTGGTTATAAAACAATAATTTCCCACAGATCTGGAGATAGCGAAGATACCTTCATAGCAGATCTAGCTGTAGGAACTAATTCAAATCAAATTAAAACTGGTTCTTTAGCAAGATCAGAAAGAGTAGCAAAGTATAATCAATTATTACGTATAGAAGAGCAGCTTGGAAAAAATGCTAGAATGAATAAAATTTATTAATGTTTATTAAAATAAAAAAAAATTATTTTTTATTAATTTCTACTTTTCTAATACTTTACTTTTTTTTCAATCTCTTAGATGGTGAGAGAGGTCTTTTTTCTTATTTTAAAAAGAAGGAAATCCTAATAAATTTACAGACTGAAAAAATCGCTTTATCAAATAAAATCAAAGATCTTGAATTTAAAAACTCTTTATTAAGTGATAAATTAGACTTAGATTATGTAGAGACACTAATTAGAGAAAAGTTTTTATTTGGCAAAGAAGGAGAGACCCTTTATATAATTGAAAAGAATGACAATTAGACATCCAGAAAAAGTTAACAAACCTGTAAATCCAATTAAAAAAAAACCTGATTGGATCAGATCTAAACTTATTAATAGTAAGGAATTTTTTTTAACTAAAACAATTGTTAATAAAAATAACCTAGTAACTGTTTGTCAGGAGGCAAACTGCCCCAATATTACAGAATGTTGGAGTAAGAGACATGCAACATTTATGATTATGGGTGATACATGTACGAGAGCTTGTGCGTTCTGCGATGTTAAAACTGGAAAACCAGGAAAATTAGATCCCTTAGAACCTGTTAAAATTGCTGAAGCTGTTCTTAAACTTAATCTAAAACATGTGGTTATAACCTCAGTCGACAGAGATGATTTGGAAGACGGTGGATCAAATCACTTTTATGAAGTTATTAATCAAACTAGAAAACTAAACCCTAATACATCAATTGAAGTTTTAACTCCTGATTTTCTTAGAAAAGGGGAGGCCTACAAAAAAGTTCTTGCTGCTAACCCTGATGTGTTCAACCATAATATTGAAACTGTTCCAAGACTTTATTTAAAAGTAAGACCTGGTTCTAGATATTTTTCATCTCTAGAATTATTAAAAAATGCAAAAGTTATTAATAAGAATGTTTTTACAAAATCAGGTTTAATGGTTGGGTTAGGTGAAGCTAAAGAGGAAATTATTCAAGTTATGGATGATCTAAAAGCAGCAGATGTTGATTTCTTAACTATTGGACAGTATTTACAGCCGTCTGTAAGACACCATCCATTAGATCGTTATTATCATCCAGATGAATTTAAAGAGCTCGAAACTATTGCAAAATCAAAGGGTTTTTTATTAGTGTCTTCAACGCCTTTAACCAGATCTTCATACCATGCTGATGAAGATTTTGCACAATTGCAAAAAAATAGATTAAAAAATTAATGCCTAGAGCTTCAGTTAAGCGTTTAATTGAATGTGAGAAAAATCAACTTATTGATTTAGTTTTAGATATAGAGAAATACCCAACTTTTGTTCCATATTGTATTGATGCAAAAGTTTACGAAAAAAATGACACGGGTGATTTTATCAACATTATTGCAGACTTAACAATTGGTAAAGGCCTTTTTAAAGACACCTTTAAAAGTAATGTTAAATTTAATAAAAAAAATAATTCTATTTATGTGACAAATATAGATGGCCCCCTTAAGCATTTAGATAATAAGTGGACTTTTGAAGACTATAAAGAAGGAACAGAAATTTACTTTGATGTAGATTTTGAAATTAAAAATAAATTTTTAAACATTTTGATGACAACATCTTTTCAATATGGATTAGATAAAATTGCTGATGCTTTTCAAGATAGAGCGAATAAATTATTTAAGAACTAATAAGATCTTCAAAACTTTTATAGTCGTAGCTTTTTGAATCGAAATTCGATTTTTATTTTTAAATAAACTCTTCTGCACAATAATTTTATTTCCTTTTTTAATTCCAATATAAACTAACCCAACTGGTTTTAATTTAGTTCCACCAGTGGGACCTGCTACTCCAGTGATTGATACTGATATATTAGCCTTACTAATTTTACTTATCTTTTTTACCATAGATAAGCAGCATTCATTACTGACTGCACCATATTTACTGATAATTTTTTTGGGTACCTTAAGAATATCAACTTTTGCTTTATTTGAATAAGTAACCAGCCCAATGTTGAATATTTTAGAGGAACCACTTACTGATGTTATTGCGCTAGATAGCATTCCACCGGTACAAGATTCAGCAAATGAAACAGTAAGTTTTTTTTGTATTAATTTTTTGACAAGTTTATTGGCAAGATTTTTCATTATAAAATGTAGTTTTTAACAATTATGAAACAAACCACCGTTAGAACCACATATATCCCCGCACAAATGTCATCCATTATTACTCCAAAGCTATTTTTAAAGTTCTTATCAAAGAAATTTACAGGAAATGGCTTCATAATATCGAAATATCTAAATAGTATAAAAAACAATGCATAATAAAAAATTGCTTCATTACTTTCCTTTGTTGTTCCGTGGGATATTTCATAAAGATAAATTGGTATAGATTGGCCTAAAAACTCATCAATAATAATTTCCCCCGGATCTTTATTTTTACTATCTTTAGTGTGTGTTGAAACCGCATAAAAGGAATAAATAAAAATAATTACCCACCCAATTAAAATTATATTTGATGAAATATTAAGTTTATGAAATAAATAAAAAAGAATAATGGTTGTAGCTAGCGAACCAAAAGTGCCTGGTATAAATTTGATCTTACCCAAACCAAACATTGTCACCAAAAGAGAGTTAAAAGTTTTAATCATATTTAATTACCGAAGCTATTACCTCACATGCTATAGCTTTTTCTTTACCTATTACACCAAGTTTTTCAGTAGTTTTACCTTTAATATTTATTTGTGTTGGTAAAATTTTGCATATTTTTGCAATACAATTTGTAATTTGTTTTTTATATTTCTGAATTTTAGGTTTTTGAGTAATGATGTTGATATCAATATTATTAATCAAATATCCTTTTTTTTTAACCTCATCAACTATTTTTTTTAATAAAATAGTAGATCTAATATTTTTAAATTTTTTATTTTTATCAGAAAACTTTTCACCAATATCACCCATATTGCATGCTCCAAGAATTGCATCTGTTACTGCATGTAAAACAGGATCACCATCAGAGTGACCCAATGTGCCAAGATTTGAAGCTATTTTAATTCCACCTAAATAAAGTTTTTTATTAGGTACCAACCTATGTACATCAAAGCCTAATCCATATTTAATTAAATTATTAATTTTGATGTCTGAATTTATTGTAATTTTGTTGTTATTAACCTCGCCTTTAATAATTTTTATTTTTTTACCTGCTCTTACAAATAAATTTGAATCATCGGTAACTTTAGCACTCTTGTTGTTTTGAAGTTCATATAATTTTTTATAATTAAACGCTTGAGGTGTTTGAATAAGGTAAATATTTTCTCTTTTTAAATTTGTAACTATATTTAAAGATTTTTGTTTAATTGAATCTGGTGTTTGAACTGCAGGAATGACACAATCATTTAACTTAAGTTCTTTATATAATTTATCTAAAAGTTTTAGTGAAAAGTTAGGTCTTGCTGCGTCATGAATCATTACATTTTTAATATTATAATTTTTAATACTTTTTAAACCTCTATACGCTGATTCAGCTCTAGTTTTTCCACCTATAATAATTTTGATATATTTAATTTTAAGTTTTTCTATATACGATTTATGTTCTTTATTAATAACGAGAATAATTTTACTAAATTTCCCATAATCTTTGGCTTTTTCTATTGAATGTAATAATAAAGGTTTATTTTTATATAGATGGTAGGGTTTTGGTATTTTTGAATTAAATCTTTTACTTTCTCCACCAGCAAGTATTATAAAGCAGCTATTCATGATAAAAATATTTATTAACCTATTTATCTCATAATGATCGATTTTATCAAAAAAAATACTTTTATTGGATTGATATTTTTAATTACACTGACCTTGGGTTTTATAACTTTTTTAACGTTTATAGACAAAAGCTTTCTTAAATTAACAGATCAAAACTTACAGCTTCTTTTAACAGGAAATATAGCCTTATTAATCTTGCTTTTTTATACGATATTTAAGGAAGTAAGTGCCTCATTAAGAGTTGATGTCGATGTTGGTGGAGCCAAAGCTAATAGAAAATATATAACCTTTTTTGCATTATTTACATTAATACCATCAATATTAATTTCTTTATTTTCATTATTTTTATTGTCATTTGCACTTGACAAATATTTAGACAAGAAAATTACAACAGCAGTTAACAACTCTTATGAAATAGCAAAAAGTTATACGGAAGAAGCAAGAACCAAGACACAGTCTGAAATTATATTAATCGCATACGATTTAAATAAAAGTATTAATTTTTTGAAATCAAATATTAATCAATTTAAAAGTTTTCTTAATACTCAAAAACTAATAAGAGATATGGATGAAGTTCACATCATTGAAGCAGATGGAGCTCTTTATTTAACAACCTTAAAAGATATATCTTTATATAGACCACCACTACAGGAGGCTCTTGAAATGGTTTTAAATGATAAAAGACCACTTAAAATAATTAATGCTTATAAAAATCAAACTGCATCAATTATAAAGTTGGAAAATTTTGAGGGTAAGTACTTATATATAGCAAAATATCTAGATGAGAAGATTTCTCAATATTTATTAGAGTCTCAGGAAGCTCTAAATTTTTACTATACAGTGCTTAATAAACAGACAGGAATAAAAATCTCTTTTGTATTTATTTATCTCGTTATAGTTTCTCTGTTATTATTTTTATCCATATCAATAGCCATAAGATTTTCATCAAGGTTTTTTAGATCAATTAATAACCTCATCATTGCATCATCAAACATCGGTAGAGGAAATTTGAATACAAAAGTCCCTGAAATAAAAGCTGACAAGGATATTGAGATTTTGAACAAAAACTTTAATTTAATGACTGATAAACTAAGAATACAACAAGAAAAATTAATTATCAATGAAAGACATGAAGCTTGGGAGAGTCTAGCTAGAAAATTAGCCCATGAAATTAAAAACCCTCTTACACCTATTCAATTAACTATAGACAGATTAAAAAGTAAATATTCGGATAAAATTGAAATCGAACAAAAAGAAGATTTTATTAAAAGCTTAAAAATTATTGGAAAACAAATAAAACAAATTGAAAATCTAGTAAATGAATTTTCTGATTTTGCAAGAATGCCAAAGCCAATACTTAAAGATAATAATTTAGTAACTTTGATAAAAGATAATATTAATTTGATCCAAGAATTAGATAAGAGTATTTCAATTAATTACTATTCTAATATTGATAATATAATTCTTAATTCAGATAATGAGCAATTAAGCAGAGTATTCTTTAATCTTATAAAAAACTCCATAGAAAGTATTCAAGAAAAAAAATTAATTAATCTAGATTTGAAAGGTAATATTGACCTGACTTTAACTGACAATCTAGATAATATAGATTTCACAATTATTGATAATGGTTTAGGTTTTTCGATTTTTAAGAACAATATAAAAGATGTTTTGAACCCTTATTTCACTACAAAAAAAAGTGGTACTGGCTTAGGTTTAGCTATTGTAAATAAAACAATAAATGACCACAATGGATCAATTGAATTTATAACAATTCAAAATGGAGCAAAAATAAAAGTTAAGTTTACAAAATGAGTACAGAAATACTAATTATTGATGATAATGCAGATATTAGGAATATTATTAATGATTTAATTAGCGAGGCTGGTTATAAAACTAGGCTTGCTGCTAACTATAATCAAGCATTAAATGAAATAGATAAAAAACTTCCTGATGTTGCAATCATTGATGTTAAATTAGATAAGGGAGATAATGATGGTTTAGAATTATTATCTCACATCAAAACTAAAGATAAAAATATACCGGTAATTATAATCACAGGCCACGCAAATGTTGAAATGGCGATAAAAGCACTTAAGGCAGGAGCTTTTGAATTTATTGAGAAACCATTTAATCAAGAAAGATTATTAAATTTTGTTAATCGTGCTGTGGAAAATATTAATTTAAAAAATAAAAATAAGGAATTCGAAAGTAAACTTTTTTATTCTTATGAACTAATAGGTGATAGTGAGAACATAAAGAATATTAAAGAACAAATTAAAAAAATTTCAATTTCTGAAAGTAGAATTTTTATCAATGGTCCAACCGGCTCTGGCAAAGAATTAATTGCAAGAAAAATACACAAAGAATCTAAACGACAAAATGGACCTTTTATAACTTTAAATGGAGCCTTATTAGATATCAAAAAATATGAATTGGAACTATTTGGAGAAGAAAAAAATAATGGTTCAATTTCCTATGGTGCTTTAGAAAAATCTACTGGAGGAATTCTTTTAATAGATGAAATTTCAGAAATACCACTAGAGACTCAATCTAAAATTTTGCGTGTATTAATAGATCAAAAATTTAAAAGGATTAATGGTAATCATGATATCAATGTTAATGTTAGAATTATATGCTCATCAAGTAAAAATATTAAAAAAGAAATAGAAAATGGACATTTTAGAGAAGATCTTTATCATAGATTAAATGTCTTTGAGATTAATATAGAACCACTCAAAAACAGAGTTTCGGATATCCCTTTATTGGTTGAATATTTTTCAGAGAAGGTCTCAAAAAATTATAACTTGAAAAAAATGAATATAGATACAAACAATAATTATTTACTTAATTATAATTGGCCTGGCAATATTAGAGAATTAAGAAATTTAATTGAAAGAATTGCTATACTTTGCCCTGATACCTCAGATAAAGTTTCAAATATTATAAAGGAATCACTAAAATCCCCAGAAATTAATAATGACAACTCAGAAAACTCTTTATCTATACCATTAAAAGAGGCTAGAGAAATTTTTGAAAAGGAGTATTTAACTACACAATTGAAAAAATTTAATGGCAATATATCAAAAACTGCCGATTTTATTGGAATGGAAAGATCTGCCTTACATAGAAAATTAAAAGGTTTAGGGATCAGGGAATTGAATTAAATGAATATAATTATTTGTGGAGCTGGTAGAGTTGGTTTTACCATAGCTAAAATTTTAAGTGAACAGGGTCATTCAATAACTGTAATTGATCAATCAAGTGAAGACATTCAAAAAATTGATGAAACACTGGATGTAAAATCCATTGTTGGTAAAGCTACATATCCATCAATTTTAGAAAAAGCAAATGCGTCAGATGCAGATATGATAATTGCTGTAACACGCAATGATGAAATTAATATGCTTATATGCCAAATTGCATTTTCAATTTTTAATGTCCAAAAAAAGATTGCAAGAATAAGATCTCAAGATTATCTAAATCCTAAATTTACAAAAGTTTATAACAAAGAAAACTTACCAATTGATGTAATTATTTCACCTGAAATTGAAATTGCTAAGTCTTTGCAAAGAAAACTAGAAGCTCCCGGCGCTCTAGACAACGTTCCATTTGCTGACAATAGAATTAGATTGCTTGAAATTTTGATTAATGAAAAATGTTCTCTAAAAGATATTAAACTAAATGAACTTACAAAAAAATTTCCTTTATTAGATGCTAATATTATGGGCGTTATTAGAGATGATAAATTTGTTGTACTCAGAAAAACTGACATCATGCTTAAAGATGATAGAGCTTATGTTATAATTAATGCCTCTCAAATGAAAGATACATTGAATGCTTTTGGCCATAATGAAAAAATCTCAAATAAAATTTTGATAATTGGTGGTGGAAACATTGGTTTTAATTTAGCTAAAAATTTAGAAGAAAGTTTTGACTCAGCTAGAGTAAAAATTATTGAAAAAAATAAAGAAAGAGCAGAACTTATTGCAAGTGAACTTAATAATACAATTGTAATTAACGGTGATGCTCTAGATGAAGAGGTTTTGTTGGAAGCAAATATCGATGAAGTTCAAACAGTACTAGCACTTACAAATGATGATGAAGATAATTTAATGGTAAGTGTATTGGTTGAAAAATTTGCCAAAGATAATAGTGAATTAAGTGACAAAAGAACAATGGCATTAATAAATAAACCTAATTACTCTTTACTACAGTCCTCCCTAAAAATAGATGATTTCATCGATCCTAGAATGAATACTGTATCCAGTATATTGAAGCATATTCACAAAGGCTCAATAGCAAATGCATACAGTATACTAAATGGTGAATACGAAATTATTGAAGCAGAAATAATTGAGACCTCAGAGTTAATTAATAAAGAATTAAAAAATTCAAACTTACCAGATGAGATACGCGTTGGTGCAATTTTAAGAGGGGAAGACGTAATTATTCCTAGGTCTAATTTTGTGTTTAAAAAAGAAGATATTGTTGTTTTATTAGCAAAAAAAGATTTTTTACATGTTGTTGAAAACATGTTTCGTATAAGTTCAATCTAATTAAATGAATTATATTAAACTCATTTATTTGAGTGTTTTTTGTGGAATAATTTCAATTCTCTCATTTTTTAATATTGTTTATTCGTATTATTTAAATTTATACCTTAATTTAAATACTTATGTTTATACTTTTTTATTATCGATCGTTTTAACCATAATATTTTATATATCTAAAAATAAGAAAGAAAAAAAAATAACAATTTATGAAAAAATTATTACCATATTACTTGGTTATTTTTTATTACCATTAATAATTGCAATCCCTTTTTACTTTAGCATTTACAATTTAACTTTTGTTAATTCTTACTTCGAGGCAATTTCTGGCTTTACATCAACTGGCTTTACTATTTTTAATAATATTAATCATATAGATCAAAGTCTTATTTTATGGAGATCGGCATCACAGTGGGTTGGAGGCCTTTACTTTTTATTTTCTATTATACTTTTAATAGATATTTTTGATTATAGTTTTAAAAAATCTTTAACAAATTTTATATCGTTTAATAAGGCAGAAACTTTAAAACAATCGTTGAAAATTTTTCTTTTATATTCTTTAATAACATTGGGAATTTTTGTTATTTTAAATATTTTTGAGATTAGAATGTTTTATTCTTTAAATTTAGCCATGACTGTTATTTCATCAGGTGGTTTTTTACCATCAAACAATTTATCTAATATATTAATTAATAATTCACAGATTATAATTACATCCCTGTTAATGCTAACATCTTTTTTCAGTATTTTTTTGTCATACAATTTAATTTTTACAAAAAATCATAATTTAAACTTTTTTAATGAAGATATTCATTTATTATTTTATCTTCTAACTTTATTAATTATTTTTTTTATATTTCTTAATTTTGATAATAATTTTATTGAAATATTTTTATCTTTAACAAGTAGTGTTTCTAACATAGGCTTTTCTCTTGATAACACCTCACAAAATATATCATTCATTTTTTTAATATTAGTCATGATTGGAGGATCTTTTTTTTCTACGAGTTCAGGTATAAGGTTTTTAAAGATTTATTCTTTATTCAAATACTCGATTAATGAAATATTATCATATAGTAGACCAAAAAATATCTTTGTTAATAAACATTTGTTTTCTAAAGAATTTTTTCAACTAAATGAGATTTATAAATATTTTTTAACAGTAATAATTTTTATTATAACCTTATTATTCTTAACTTTTTTATTAACTTTAAGTGGCATTGAATTTGAAAATTCCTTTAAATTATCAATCTTAACGTTGATGAATACAGTCAACTCATCTATGTATGGTCTTTCTGACTTTAGTTTCTACGATTTACATTTTTTTACTAAATACTATCTAATTTTCTTCATGGTTCTTGGTCGACTAGAGCTTTTAACTTTATTAATAATTTGTAAAAAATTTCTTTTTAAAAATTAAATTCGTACTATAAATATATTTAATATTATTATATGCACTCTTAGCTCAGCTGGATAGAGCATCTGTTTTCTAAACCGAGGGTCGGTGGTTCGAGTCCACCAGAGTGCACCACCATCAAAATGTAGGAATATATTTTTTATCTCTACCACATCTAGTTAGAACAATTCTAATATGCAGGATTTTTCTTTGATCAATTTTTTGTTACTGATAGTTAATTAAAGTAATTCAAATTTATTTGAATTATTTGTTAACAAATAAATAAATAAAACAGAGGAATAAAATATGTTCAAATACGTAAAACAATTAACTTCTCTAGTTGCTATGGTTGCAATTCTGTTCGCTTTTACAACAGAAACAATGGCTGCTAAGAAGTCTAAAACTCTTAAAAACACTATGAAAAAAGGTTTTGTAAGATGCGGTGTATCTCAAGGTTTACCAGGATTTTCAAATGCTGACGCTGCTGGAAATTGGACTGGTGTTGACGTTGATGTATGTAGAGCGGTTGCTGCTGCAGTATTAGGTGACGCGAACAAAGTTAAGTTCACTCCACTAAGTGCTAAAGAAAGATTTACAGCTCTAACTTCTGGTGAGATTGATATCTTATCTAGAAATACAACTTGGACACTTTCAAGAGACGCGGATCTTGGTGTAACATTTGTTGGTGTAAACTTTTATGACGGTCAAGGTTTCATGGTTAGAAAAGACTCAGGAATTACTTCTACGAGTCAATTCAAAAATGGAATTTCAGCTTGTACTAACATCGGAACTACTACCGAACTTAACATGAGAGACTTCTTTAATTCAAAAGGAATTTCTTATGAGCCAGTTGCTTTTGAAAAAGCTGATGAAGTTGTTGCAGCTTACGACTCAGGTAGATGTGATACTTACACAACTGATAAATCTGGTCTAGCAGCACAAAGAACAAAAATGTCTAACCCTGATGATCACTTAGTGTTACCAGAGACTATCTCTAAAGAGCCTCTAGGACCTGTTGTACGTCAAGGTGATGCAGTTTGGGAAGACATCGTGAGATGGTCTCTAAACGTAATGATCGAAGCTGAAGAATACGGTATTTCTTCTTCAAATGCTGATGCTATGAAGACTTCAGAAAACCCAGCAATTAAAAGATTAGTTGGTACTGAAGGTGAATTAGGATCGTATTTAGGTCTAGATCAAGACTGGAGCTTAAGAATTATTAAGCAAGTTGGAAACTACGGTGAAAGTTATAAGAGAAATATAGCTGACACTGGTATTTTACCTGACAGAGGTCCAAACAATATTTGGACTAAAGGCGGACTATTATACACTCCACCAGCTAGATAATTATTATCTAAAATAATTTAAAAAGGGCTAGATTTATCTGGCCCTTTTTTTATAATACTTCACAAATGAAATTAAAAAAAATCCTACCTCAACTATTAACTTTACTATTTATAGTAATAGTATTTGGTTTCTTTACCATGAACGCCCAAGAGAACATGGGTGCAAGAGGTTTAGAATTTGGTTTTGGGTTTTTAAAAACTCAAGCTTCTTTTGATATACAATTTTCTTTAATAGATTATGATGGTTCTCATACATACGCCAGAGCCTATTTAGTTGGGCTGCTAAACACACTTCTTGTTGCTTTTATAGGAATTATTTTAGCCACTCTACTAGGTGCTATCGTTGGTGTTGCGCGCTTATCACCAAATTATTTAATCAGAAAAACAGCTTCTTTTTACATAGAATTTTTTAGAAATATTCCTTTATTATTACAGATTTTCTTTTGGTACTTTGCTGCGTTAAGAGCCTTACCAATGCTTGAAGACGCTCCTATGTTATTAAACTCATCTTTTATGACAATCAAAGGACTTTACACACCAGCTCCAATTTGGACAAATTTTGATGTTTTCTTTACAACAATAATTATTGCAATGATCATAATTTTTTTCTTTGCAAGGTATGCAAAAAAGAAACAAGAACAAGAAGGTAAAAGATTACCAGTGTTAATAATCTCATTAGCAATTTTTATAGGATTACCATTATTAACTTTTTTAATTGGTGGTGTGGATTTATCTTGGAGTTTTCCTGTGATCAGGCAAATGTCTCAATCGTCATATACTTTTGACGGTGGTTTAAAGATTCCTCCTGAATTAATTGCTCTTACTCTGGCACTTACACTTTATACAGCAACATTTATTGCCGAAAATGTTAGGGCAGGAATTCAAGGTATTGGTAAGGGTCAAAAAGAGGCGGCAGCCTCAATAGGTCTTACCCCAGGTCAGGTTTTAAAATTAGTAGTTATGCCTCAAGCATTAAGAATTATTATACCGCCTACTACGAACCAATATTTAAATTTAACTAAAAACTCATCTCTAGCGGCAGCCATTGCATACCCTGATTTAGTTTTAGTTTTTGCTGGAACAGCGATGATGCAAACGGGTAGAGCTATAGAAATTGTAGGTATTACAATGGCAACTTATTTGACTATTAGTTTGAGTATTTCGTTATTAATGAACTGGTACAATAAAAGAATAGCAATACAAGAGAAGTAAAATTATGAAAAAAATTAATTTATTAAAACCAGATAATAATAGTTTACCTTTATTTCTTACGCTGGGTACGGTGTTTTTTACATTTGGAATTCTTGATTTTTATTTAAATAACTTTTTAAATACAAACATTACTTCTTTTTTACCTAGGATTATTAATTTTTTTATTCCATTAATTTTTGCAGTTATTGGTCTTCATTTTATTAGAATTGAATTCTCAGGTATAAAAATTTTAGATAATATAAATAAAAATATTAATACTAGTAATTTTAATGCTGTTTTAAGTGTATCTATAATTTTGCTTATAATTTTTGGATTACCCCCTTTATTAAATTGGTTTATTTTTGATGCTACTATTGTTGGAAATACCAAAGAAGCGTGTACAGGTGGTGGTGCATGTTGGGTTTATATCAAAGTTTGGTTTAATAGGTTTATGTATGGGATGTACCCTAACGCAGAACAATGGAGAGTTAACGTTACATTTATTGCTGTTCTTGTATTTATGGCAGCTGGTTTTTTTGTTCCAACTAGGCTTAAAAATTATCTTTCACTTTATTACACTCTTTTATTACCTATTATTTCTTTTGCCCTGATCTATTATATAATTTCTGGAGGTTCTTTTGGGTTAGAGTGGGTAGAGACAGGTGCTTGGGGAGGTTTATCTCTAACCTTCATGGTATCCTTCTTCTCTCTAATTTTTTGTTTCCCTTTGGGCATGATGTTGGCATTGGGTAGAAGATCTAATTTACCTATTATTAAATATTCATCACTTTCTTTTATTGAATTCTGGAGAGGTGTTCCTTTAATTACTGTACTTTTTATGTCAGCAGTAATGTTCCCTATGTTTTTGCCTGAAGGCACCTATATAGATAAACTAATTAGAGTTGTTGTAGCGATCACATTATTTGAAGCCGCTTATACAGCTGAAGTAATAAGAGGTGGACTGCAAGCTCTACCCAGAGGTCAGTATGATGCTGCAAAATCCCTTGGTATGGGTTATTGGAGAATGCATGTGTTTGTTATTCTTCCTCAGGCTCTAAAATTAGTAATTCCAGGTATAGCCAATACATTCTTAGCTCTTATAAAAGATACACCATTAATATTTGTTGTTGGTCTTTTAGAATTAGTTGGAATGTTAAATTTAGCTAAAACAAATCCAAAATGGTTAGGCTTTTCAATGGAAGGATATGTGTTTGCTGGAATAATATTCTGGATTATTTGTTACAGTATGAGTAAATATAGTCAAAAATTAGAATTAAAATATAAAACAGATAGATAAATTATGTCAGATTCAATCATTAAAATTCAAAATGTAAATAAATGGTTCGGTGATTTTCAAGTTTTAAAAGAAATAAACCTTGAGGTTAAACCAAAAGAAAAAATTGTAGTTTGTGGACCTTCAGGATCGGGAAAATCAACTTTAATTAGATGCATTAATAGACTTGAAGAACATCAAAAGGGATCAATCATCGTAGATGGCACTGAAATCTCTGAAGACACGAAAAATATAGAACAAGTTAGAGCTGAAGTTGGAATGGTATTTCAACAGTTTAATTTATTTCCACATTTATCAATTCTTGACAACTGTACACTAGCTCCAATATGGGTTAAAAAAATGTCTAAAAAAGAAGCAGAAAAATTAGCATTAGAACACCTTGAAAGAGTGCAAATTTTAGATCAAGCTCAAAAATTCCCAGGACAACTCTCTGGTGGACAGCAACAAAGAGTTGCTATCGCTAGGGCTCTTTGTATGGAACCTAAGATAATGTTATTTGATGAGCCTACCTCTGCTTTGGATCCTGAGATGATCAAAGAAGTACTTGATGTTATGGTAAATTTAGCAAAACAAGGGATGACTATGATTGTTGTAACGCACGAAATGGGATTTGCAAAAGAAGTAGCTGATCAAATGATTTTTATGGATGAAGGTATGATTGTAGAAAAAGCAACAACCAGTGATTTTTTTGCTAATCCAAAGAATGAACGTACAAAGCTTTTTCTAAGCCAAATTTTATAGCTTCGTTTTTTAATTTGGTTTAACCAAACTACTCGTTAAAATTATTATATAATATCTTGACACACTTTCAGTTTTTACAGCAAATACTACAAAATAAAAAAACTTTTCTATTGCCATAACTTCTAAAAATTAGTTCAATAGATTTTTTAAATTTAATTTAAGAGGGGTCTTAATGGAAGATAATTTTAACAAACATCTAGGTAATAAATTAAAGCTAAGAAGATTAGCTTTAGGTCTCACACAAACAAAAGTTGCAAAAGCAATCCACGTTACATTTCAACAAATTCAAAAATATGAAAAAGGAACTAATGGAGTTAGCTCAATAAGACTACTTCAATTAGCAAATTATTTAAAAGTACCAGTTAATTATTTTTTTGAAGATTTTTCAGAATATTTAATAAATACTGAAAGAACTCAAGATGGTCACACGCATATTAACTATAATTTTTTAGTTAAGCTTTATTCAGAACTAAATAATGATCAAAAATTGAAGTTTAGTAAATCTTTACAAAGTTCAGCTATTGGATTTTCAAAAGCAGTATAAATAAGTATTAACTTTAAGACCCTTTAAAAATTTTATTATTAAAATCTTTATTTAAAATCATCTAAGAATTAAAAATCACTACCAAAATTCATATTTATAATTCTAAAAATTTTCAGTTAAATATATTAAAAAATTTGAAGGTAATATTTATGGCTCCTCGGGTAGGACTCGAACCTACGACCAATTGATTAACAGTCAACTGCTCTACCAACTGAGCTACCGAGGAATATTAAAAACACAACTTACTTTTTTTTAAGACTAAAACAAGATTTTTTTTTGGAGGCAACGCCCAGAATCGAACTGGGATACAAGGATTTGCAATCCTCTGCGTAACCATTCCGCCACGTTGCCATCACATCTCATTTTAAAACAAATAGAGACCCTTTTATATATTAAATATATAAAATTAGTCTACCAAATAAGCTTTCAAAATGATTATTGTTAATTCATATTATTAAATTATAAAGTTATGAGCATTATGAGTAACGATAAATATATACATACAGACGTTGAAGATAAGATTTATTCTTATTGGGAAAAAAATGATTTATTTAAACCCACTAAAAATAAGAAACAATTTTCTGTAGTAATACCGCCACCAAATGTAACTGGAAGTCTTCATATGGGGCATGCCCTAAATAATTCAATTCAAGATCTTCTTGTTAGGTATCATCGTATGAATAATTATGAAACATTATGGCAACCTGGAACAGATCACGCCGGTATTGCTACACAAGCTTTAGTTGAGAAAAAATTAACTGCAGAAGGCATTGATAAAAATGAAATTGGAAGAGAAAAGTTTATAGAAAAAGTTTGGGAATGGAAACAAGAACATGGTGATATAATTTTAAATCAACTCAAAAAATTAGGGTGTTCATGTGATTGGTCTAGAAATGCTTTTACGATGGATGAAAACCTTTCTAAGTCAGTATTAAAAGTTTTTGTCGAACTTCACAAAAAAGGTTTAATTTATAAGGCAGAAAAATTAGTTAATTGGGACACCGTATTAAAAACTGCAATTTCAGATTTAGAAGTTGACCAAAGAGAGGTGAATTCTAAAATTTATTATATTCAGTACCCAATAGATGGCACTAGTGATTTTATTACTATAGCCACAACAAGACCTGAAACTATGCTGGGTGATACTGCTATTGCTGTTAACCCAAAAGATGATCGCTTTAAAAAATTTGTTGGTAGAACTGCTACTATTCCAATCGTGGGTAGAAAAATTAAAATTATTGAAGATGATTATGCCGATCCAGAGCAAGGTACAGGTGCTTTAAAAATTACACCAGCTCATGATTTTAATGACTATGAAGTGGGACAAAGAAATAATTTAGAAATTATAAATATTTTTACGGAAGCTGGTAAAATTAACCATAATGCTCCAAAAGATTATATTGGGCTTGATAGATTTGAAGCTAGAAAGAGAATTTTAAAAGAACTTAAAAAAAAAGAATTTTTTGTTAAAGAAGAAAATATTAAAAACAATGTTCCTTATGGAGACAGATCTAATTCAATTATTGAACCATTTTTAACTGAGCAATGGTTTGTTGATGCAAAAAAATTATCTGTTAAAGCAAAGGAAATTGTTAATTCTAAAAAAACTAATTTTTTCCCAGCTAATTGGTCAAAAACTTATTTTCAATGGATGAACAATATTGAGCCATGGTGTATTTCAAGACAACTATGGTGGGGTCATCAAATACCTGCTTGGTATGGTCCTGATAAAAAAATCTTTGTTGCAATAAATGAGGATGAAGCAAAAGTAGATGCTAAAAAATATTATAAAAAAGATGTAGATTTAATTCGTGATCCAGATGTTTTAGATACTTGGTTTTCATCTGGTCTATGGCCTTTTGCAACACTTGGTTGGCCAGATAATAAAGAATATGTTGATAAGTTTTATCCAACATCAGTTCTAGTTACAGGTTTTGATATTATATTTTTTTGGGTTGCTAGAATGATTATGTTTGGAATGGAATTTTTAGATAAAGAACCATTTAAAGATGTTTATGTTCATGCCCTTGTTAAAGATGAGAAAGGTCAGAAGATGTCTAAGTCAAAAGGAAATGTAATTAACCCTTTAGATTTAATTGAAAAATATAGTGCTGATGCATTAAGATTTACTTTACTTTCAATGGCTTCTCCAGGAACGGATGTAAAGCTTTCTGAAGATAGAGTTAAAGGTTACAGAAACTTTTTAAATAAATTATGGAATGCTAATAATTTTTTAATTACTAATAATTGTGATTTTGCAAAAATTGATAAAATACCAAATTTAACAATTAATATTAATAAATGGGTTTATTCAGAGTTAATTGAAACTAAAGACAAAATTGAAAAAAACTTAAAAGATTATAGGTTTGATGAAGCTGCAAAAAATGCATATCAATTTGCTTGGCACTCTTATTGTGATTGGTATCTGGAACTATCTAAAACAATACTATTTTCTGAAAATGAAAAAGCAAAAGATGAAGTTAGAGAGGTTTCAGCTTATATATTTAAACAAATACTTATATTGCTTCATCCCTTTATACCATTTGTTACAGAGGAAATTTGGCTTAAAAATAAGTTTGATAATTCTGGTAAAGATTTTTTAATGTTAGCTAATTGGCCAATTGGTAAATCAGAGAGGGATTCAAGCACAAATCAAGTTGAAAAGATTATTAGTATTATCTCTGAATTAAGATCATTTAAAAATGAATTAAGTGTAAGTCCGGGATCATTTATTGATATTTCCATAGAAGGCATTAGTAAAAATGAACAATCATTCTTTGTTGAAAATGAAATCATTCTAAAAAAATTAGGTCGAATTAACAATCTATTTGATAAAGATTTAAAAAAACCTGCTGCTACATTGATGGTTTCTGGTGATTTATTTAAAGTGTATTTTGCAGAGGATGTTAATTTAGAGTTAATTAAAGAAAGTTTAACAACTAGACAAAATAAATACCAAGAAGAAATGAATAAAATATCACAAAGATTGGATAATAAAGGATTTGTTGATAGAGCACCAAAAGAGATTGTTGAACAAGAAAAAACTAATTATAATAATTTAGAAAATGATATTAAAAGAATATCAGTAACAATAGAAAGTTTATAATGATAAAATTTAATAAAAAAAAATTACCAAGCAGACATACTTCATTGGGCCCTGATAGAGCCCCACATAGATCTTTTTACTACGCGATGGGTGAAACTGAAAAAGATGTAGCAAAACCTTTTGTTGGCGTTGTATCAACTTGGAATGAAGCCGCTCCTTGTAATATTGCTTTAATGAGACAAGCTCAATCGGTTAAAAAAGGTGTGAGAGCTTCTGGTGGAACGCCTAGAGAATTTTGCACAATTACTGTAACTGATGGTATTGCAATGGGACACGAAGGAATGAAATCTTCTTTAGTATCTCGTGAAATTATAGCTGACTCAACAGAACTTACTGTTCGTGGTCATTGTTATGATGCATTAGTAGGTATTGCTGGTTGTGATAAATCCTTACCAGCTTTGATGATGGCAATGGTTAGATTAAATGTTCCAAGTGTATTTATTTATGGCGGTTCAATCCTACCTGGTCAATATAAAGGTAAAGATGTAACAGTTGTTGATGTTTTCGAAGCAGTTGGAAAACACTCTGCAGGTAAAATGTCCGCAAAAGAATTAAGAAAATTAGAACTTGTTGCTTGTCCAAGTGCAGGTGCTTGTGGAGGACAATTTACTGCAAATACTATGGCCTGCGTTTCTGAAGCTATAGGTTTAGCCTTACCTTATTCGGCTGGAACACCCGCTCCATACGAAGAACGTGATAAGTATGCATTATTAAGTGGAAAGACTGTAATGAACTTATTACAGAAAAATATTCGTCCAAGAGATATTGTTACAAAAAAATCTTTAGAGAATGCTGCAACAATTGTAGCGGCTACGGGTGGATCAACTAATGCTGCTTTACATTTACCAGCACTTGCAAATGAAATTGGAATTAAATTTGATCTAATGGATGTTGCTAAAATATTTAAAAAAACTCCTTACCTTGCTGATTTAAAACCAGGTGGAAAATATGTTGCAAAAGATATGTGGTTAGCTGGTGGGGTTCCGATGTTATTAAAAACACTTTATGATGGTGGATTTGTTCATGGTGATTGTATGACCGTTACAGGAAAGACTATGAAACAAAACTTAAAGAATATTAAATTTAACCCTAAACAAAAAGTTTTAAGAGCTTATGATAATCCTCTTTCTCCAGATGGTGGTGTTGTTGGTCTTAAGGGTAACTTAGCACCAGACGGTGGTATTGTTAAAATTGCTGGATTAAAGAAATTACAATTCACTGGCAAAGCAAGATGTTTTGATAATGAGGAAGCTGCAATGGCTGCAGTTCAAAATAAAAAATATAAAGAAGGTGATGTAATTATAATTCGTTATGAAGGTCCAGTAGGGGGCCCTGGTATGAGAGAAATGCTTTCAACAACGGGTGCCATTTATGGACAAGGCATGGGTGAGAAAGTTGCTCTAATTACTGACGGCAGGTTCTCTGGTGCTACAAGAGGCTTTTGTGTAGGTCATGTTGGTCCTGAGGCAGCTTTAGGAGGCCCTTTAGCTTTATTACGTAATGGAGACATTATTGATATCGATGCTAAAAAGGGAACGATTAATGTTAGATTAACTAAGTCACAATTAGCTGCAAGACGTAAAAAGTGGAAACCAAAAAAATCAAGCTTTGGATCTGGAACTATTTGGAAATATGCTCAAACAGTAGGTCCTGCTTATTTAGGTGCACCAACACATCCTGGTAAAAGAAAAGAAGTAAAAGTTTACGCTGATATTTAATGAAAATTAGACCCGTTATTTTATGTGGCGGAGCAGGGACTAGACTTTGGCCTAATTCTAAAAATCATCAAGCAAAACAATTTATTGATTTTGGTAATTGGACTTTATTAGGAAAAACTCTTGATAGAGTTAAATCTTCAACTTTTGATGCACCAATCATAAGTACAAATCTTAAATATTTAAAAGAGGTAAAAAAACATCTTAAGAAACATAAGATAAGTAAATATAAAATTGTTTTAGAGCCTGCAAAAAGAAATACAGCACCAGCAATTCTTTCATCTGCATTAATTAAAGACATTCCAAATGAGCAACCCTTAATGTTTTTTGCAGCTGACCATTTAATTGAAAAAGCTAGTATTTTTAATAAAGCTATAAATAAAAATAAAGACAATTTAACAGATCAAAATATATTCATCTTTGGGATTAAACCAACATCACCATCAAGTGAATATGGTTATTTTATAACAAAAAAAGTTAAAGGAAATATTAATAAAGTAACAAAATTTATTGAAAAACCAAAAGAAGCTAAAGCCAAACAAGTTATCAAACAAAAGGGTTATTGGAATTCTGGAATGTTTTTTTTGAGAAAAGATTCAATAATCAATAACTTTAAAAAGTACCAACCTACAATATATAAAAATTGTGTTAATGCTGTTTTAAAAGCTAAACTTAAGGATAATATTTATTACTTAAATAAAGCATCATTTGAAAAGACTACAGCAAAGTCTTTTGATTATGCAATTTTAGAAAAAACCAAACAAATTAATGCTATTAAATTAGACATTCTTTGGTCAGATCTTGGCAGCTGGAAAGAGATCTTAAAAATGTATGATAAAAATAAGAATAAATATTACAAGAAAAAAAATGTTTATTACAGACCTTGGGGTAGGTACGTTAATTTGTTTGAAGGTAAAGGTTTTTTAATTAAAGAGTTATTCGTTAAACCAAAAGGTATTTTAAGTTTACAAAAACATCATCATAGATCAGAACATTGGTTGGTAACTCAAGGAACTCCCAAAATTACACTTAATAAAGATAGCTTTTCTAAAAAACAAAACGATCATATATTCATTCCATTAGAAGCAATTCATAGAATTAAAAATCCTGGTAATAAACCTGTTAAGATTATTGAAGCTCAAGTTGGCTCAATTTTAAAAGAGAGTGATATTGTTAGGTATCAAGACGTATATGGCAGAGTAAAATAGATTTTAAGGTTTTTCAGAAATTTTTAATGGCAGATCTAATGTTACGTCAAATCTTTCTTTTTTTGTTATATCCTCAACCTGTTTAGCTTTTTTTTCTAAACACCATTTTTCATAAATTTTACAAAATGTGAATATCCCATTGTATCTATCAATCATTTTTACATTATCCAATTCGTCTTTTATCAAAAATTTAATATCATATAATTCTTTAATATTAATTTCTGTTAGAATTTCTCTTGAGTCAGGGTTATAATATCCAGAACCATCTTCACATGGTGTTTCTAAAACCTCATCTATATATTTTTGAAAAATTTTTCCTCTTACAAAATTTTCTTCAAAGTCTTGAGAGTTAATAGTTTCATAAATTAATCTTCTTAAAGGAGGTTTATTCATCTCAAACCACATTATAAGTAATTCGTAATAAATTAATTCATACAACCTTATATGTATGGGTTTGCCCTTAACTATTCTTGACCAATTAAGATATCTTCTTATATCTATATTTCTTTCAATACTTTTCATGACAAGTATTTTTTATTTACCTCCTTTAATTGTAGTGTAACCACATCTTTTGCACTCAAGTGTTGTAACTCTATCTGTTGGTCCAAAACCAAACTCAATATTTAACGTTTTGTAGTCATGTATGCCTATAAAACAGAGTATTTTTATCATTTTCAAAAACATAATTTTGACACTTTAAATTGTTAAATTTATTTTTTGATGGTCAGCAGATAGCTGAAATGATTGCGGAGATTTGAAAGATAACTATACCGCAGAATTAGATAAAGTTCTACAAGTGTTCAGCTATTTTAAACTTATTTAATTAAGTAGAGATCTTTTTAAACTTTTTTTAAAAACAAATATGGCCGTATTAAATAATATTAATACGACCACATAATTAATATTTAAAACCAATTATTTGGAATAATGATGTAGTGAATTGCAAGTACAATTGCAACTGACACCGTCAATCCTATAGTCATTTTAAGAAAGTCTTTACCAATCAAAGGAAAGACATACTTAAATTTATAGTCTTTATTCATTGTAGATATTGCAAGCTCTCTACCACACAACAAACCAACAAATACCCATGTTGTTGACATTGGTAAATCATTAAGTTCTTTAAAGTAGTAAAGAACAGCAGCATAAATTACATTAATTATTGTTGCTGATCTTGCGTATCTAGTTCCAGTTTTATCTAAAACAACTTTTTGAATTGTTCCTCCGTTTATGTAGAAGATATAAAAAAGAAGAGCTGTAAAGTATGCAAGAACAATTAATAATAAATTTACATCTATTTGTCTTGGTAGATAAACTGCAATGTTTGCTACGTCGTGAGATAACCAAACCCACCATAACCAAGCAGAAGTTACCCATACTGAGTTTCTCCAAAAACCTATCCATTTATCTTCAACTTCATCAAATTTCTCATTGATAAATTTAGATACTACTATCCAACAAATGTATGCTGCAACAGCTGCTAAGCCATATCCTACAACACTCTTCATAAGCATTTTTTCAAGCACTACAGTTGATGCAAATGCTGACAGAACTAAAAAGGTAGTTGAAACAGGTATACCTATTCTTGTTAATACTAAAAGTATTCCAGGAGCCACAGCATGATACCACTGTATTTCTTGGAAAGGAATTCTAGTTAATCTTCCGTAAGATATATCACCAGCATTACTGTACCAGCCCCATGTGATTGCAAGTATCATCACAAATGATGCTGCACTAGCAAGCGTATACCATTTAAACCATTTTTGTTTTGACGCTATAAATGTTCCAAGCGTTTGAATTGAATCATTTGCTATAACGCTATATCCCGCTAAAGCAAAACCGATGATCGTATATATTGTTGTCATTTCCATCTTATTTTTCCTATTTTTTATTTATCTTTATTGTTTTCCATTTCGAATGATTCTTATTCTTGAACTCGATTTAATAGAGAAGAGAAATTTTATCTATAGGTAAATTTATTAATATTTTTTGTGGAGAGTTGATTCATTGACTATTATATTATTCAAAGTTGAAGTCTATACAGAGAATTCAACATAATAGTTTCAATGAGGGATGATTCCTTCTGAATACATTATTGAAAAATTATGTCTACTTTAAAAGTAATTTTTTTATTAATAATACAGCAATCAATGCACCAATTAATTCTGCAATTATATAGGTTGGTGTATTAAGATAATTAATACCAGTAAACGATTCTGTAAAAGTTCTTGCTATTGCTACTGCTGGATTTGCAAAAGATGTTGAAGAAGTAAACCAATAACCAGCTGTAATATATGTTGCAACACAAGCTGCAATTGTTGTTTTACTATCTTTTAAAGTTGCAAAAATAATAAATATCAGACCAAAAGTAGCTACAATTTCTGCTAGAAATATATGAAAGCCACCTCTACTTTTTGTAGATAATTCAATTATATTATGTTCAAAAAATAGATTAGCTAACATTACACCTAATAAGCAGCCCAATATTTGAGCTGGAATGTATGTGATTAAAAGTTTTCCTTTAATTTTTTTGGTTAAATACATTGCTAAACTTACAAAAGGATTAAAGTGAGCGCCTGAAATTTCTGCAAAAGCCGTTATTAAGACAAATAACCCAGCTCCAGTTGCAAGCGTATTTGCAGTAAGTCTTAAAGCATTATCATTTGTTAGATTTTCAGCCATTATTCCAGAGCCAACAATAATCATTACTAAAAAACAACTACCTATAAATTCACCAATGAAAATTCTATTTTTCATAATCTAATAATGATTAAATTATAATTTTATAAATGCCAATTAAGAATAATGGTATTTGCAAACCAAAATTAGTTAATATTGCTTTATCTTTTGATACAAATCCAGCTATTGTCCAACCAATAACTCCAAGACCATGGAAGTAGATGTTAATAGGGTAGATATTTAAATTAGTTAATAATATTCCAGTTAATATTAAAGCGGTACTGATCCATTTAAGGTATTTTTTAATAAACATAGTGTCCTCTATATGTAAGTTTTATTACTAATTTATTACAATTATAGAGGAAACTAAAATCTTAATTTATAAAATCCCCTAAATTAACAACCTTTAAATGAAGCAGACATATTTCTAATTAGATCAAAATATAAATCTTTTCCTGGGTTTAAAGTAGCTCCAAGTGGATCTACAACACCAGTTTTAATATTCATATCTTTAGCAACTACCTTTATTATATCAGGATTAAATTGAGGTTCTGAGAAAATACATTTTACTTTATCATGTTCAATTATTTCTCTAATTTCTGATAATTGTTCTGCACCAGGCATTACGTCAGTATTAACTGTAAAAGCACCCAATATTTTTACATTAAATCTTTTTTCAAAATATTGATATGCATCATGGAAAACAATAGATGAAGTACTTTCATTTAATTCAGTCATTACATCCATAGTAAGTTTATCTATATCTTTAAGTGCTTTATCTAAGTTACTTTTGTAAGTAGATGCATTTTTTGAATCATTTTCGATTAAATGCTCAGTCATTTCTTTTAAAATAACTTTTGCATTAATAGGATCTAACCAAACGTGGGGATCGTATTCACCGTGCCCATGTCCTTCATGGTCATCATGATCATCTTCTTTTTTAGCGTGATCGTCATGGTCGTCATGATCATCTTCTTTTTTAGCGTGATCGTCATGGTCGTCATGATCATCTTCTTTTTTAGCGTGATCGTCATGGTCGTCATGATCATCTTCTTTTTTAGCGTGATCGTCATGGTCATGCTCATCAAAAATATTTCTTTCTCTAAACTTTAATACATTCAAACCTTTAATTTCAATTAATTCAATTTTTTCAGCTTTTTTTGCAATTGAATTTAATGGTTTTTCTAAAAAACTTTCTAAATCTTCACCTATCCAAAAGATAAGATCTGCATTTTGCAACATTTTTGCATGAGATGGTTTCATAGAAAATCCATGTGGTGAGTTAAAACCATCTACAATTAAATCTGGTTTTCCAACTCCATCCATAAGATAACTCGCTAATGAATGAATAGGTTTAATTGATGTAACTACTTTTATTTCAGCATTAGCTGGTGTAAAGATCGTTAATAATGATAAAATTGATAGAATAAATGATATTTTTTTTAGTTTTTTCATAATTTAAATATTTTAATGGTTGTTATAATATAACAGTATGTAATAATATAACATTTAAATGTCAATAGATAAATGAATTCAGATAATAATATATTAGTTAAATTAAATAATGCAGGTTTTCGCCAAAATAATAAATGGCTAGTAGAAGATGTATCTCTACAAGTTGAGAAGGGTAAAATTGTAACTCTCATTGGTCCCAATGGTTCAGGAAAAAGTACAACTGCCAAAATTGCATTAGGTATTTATAAAAATATTGAAGGAAGTATTGAAAAAAATACTAATAAAATTGGATATGTTCCTCAAAAAATTTCAATAGATTGGACATTACCACTCAGAGTTAAAGACTTTATGGTTTTAACTGAAAATATTAAGGA
The DNA here is from genome assembly GCF_047722515.1 of Candidatus Pelagibacter sp. Uisw_127. Lineage (GTDB taxonomy): Bacteria > Pseudomonadota > Alphaproteobacteria > Pelagibacterales > Pelagibacteraceae > Pelagibacter. The sequence continues at coordinate 617,680 of NZ_CP159815.1, read as the reverse complement.
TGATCAGATTAATGAAGCTTTATCATTAACTGGAGTAATGCATCTTAAAAATAAAAATTTAGGTAATTTATCTGGAGGGGAGTTTCAAAGAGTTTTGCTTGCTAGAGCTATTTCAAAAAAACCAGAACTGTTAGTACTTGATGAACCAGTTCAAGGTGTCGATTATACTGGTGAGATAGCGTTGTATGCATTAATTAAAAAAATATCAGATACTTTAAATTGTGGAATTTTATTGATTTCACATGACTTACATACGGTAATGACTGCAACAGACCATGTTGTCTGTTTAAACGGCCATGTTTGTTGTTCAGGTTCACCTATTGATGTTGCAAAAAATAGTGAATATAAAACCTTATTTGGAGAACAAGCGTCTCAGATCCTTTCAGTTTATGAGCATAAACATGATCACGAGCATTCTGATGAAGGCAGGATAAAAAAAAATTAAATGTTTGATGATTTTTTTGTAAGAGCATTGGTGGCTGGAATTGGAATTGCCTTAGTTGCAGGACCACTTGGATGTTTTGTTGTTTGGAGAAGATTATCTTATTTTGGTGATACACTTTCTCATTCAGCATTACTGGGTGTTACAATGGCATATACATTTGATCTAAATATTGCTCTTTCAGTATTTTTGATTTCATCAGTAATAGCCTTAATATTAATACAGCTTCAAAAAAAAACTAATTTACCTGGTGATGCTTTACTTGGTCTCTTAGCTCACTCTTCATTAGCTGTTGGATTGGTAGTAATTGGTTTTTTAACTTTTATAAGATTTGATATCATGGGACTATTATTTGGAGATATATTGGCTGTAACAACTAATGATATATTTGTTGTATGGGGTGGTGGTGCTATAATTTTAGTTATACTTAAATTAATTTGGAAACCTTTATTTGCCTCTACTGTTAATTATGAATTAGCTGAAGCCGAAGGTTTGAATCCTGATAGATCAAAAGCTATATTTACAATTTTACTAGCTGCCGTTATTGCCATATCAATTAAAATGGTAGGATTGCTATTGATTACTGGAATGTTGATTATCCCCGCTGCAATGGCTAGAAATATGTCAGACAGTCCACAAAAAATGGTAATTTACTCGGTTATAGGAGGATTATTGTCTGTAATTTTGGGATTATTTTCTTCATTAGAGTTTAATACTTCCTCGGGACCCTCAATAATTGTAGCGTCCTTGATCTTATTTATTTTATCTTTACTAAATATAAAACAGTCGATTAAATTGAAAAACTAATGAGTTATTGTTAAACTTTCGATTATGCATAAAGAAATCAATCTATCAAAAAATCAACAAATTATTTTTGATTTTATAGAAAAAGCTAAAGAACCACTTAAGGCTTATTCTATTTTATTTAATGTTCAAAAAAAGGGAATTAAAGCTCCATTACAAGTTTACAGGGCATTAGATAAGCTGATCGAAATAGGAAAAATACATAAAGTAGAAAGTAGAAATGCTTTTATAGCATGTAAAAGTTCAAGTTGTGAAATTTCACAAGCAACGGCTTTTTCAATATGTAATAAGTGTGAAAATGTTTCTGAAATTAATAATCCAAAACTTTCAAAATATTTAACTAATTTTGAAGACAATACCGGAATGCAATATAATAAATATAATTTAGAGTTTTTTGGTTTATGCAAAAAATGTAAAGCAAAATAAATGAGCACAGTATCCTTAACATTAAATGAAATTTTAGAATTAGCTAAAAAAACATTATTAGCTAATAGTTGTGATGAAGAAAATGCTAGTATCCTAGCAGATACTATTATGAGAGCTGAAAGAGATGGTTCTGTTTCTCATGGTTTGTTTAGATTGCCAGCTTATGTGGCTGGTTTAAAAAGTAAAAAGATTAATGGTAAAGCAAGACCTGAATTAGAAAATGTTGCTCCAAGTATTATTAAAGTATTAGGTAATAATGCAGTTGCTCCTATGGTTTTAAGTTTAGGATTACCTGCTGTTATTGATTTAGCCAAAAAAAACGGTGTAGCAGTTCTTGCTATAAAAAATTCACATCACATGGCAGCTCTTTGGCCTGAAACTGAAGCTATTGCAGAGGCAGGACTTGTTGGTATTGCTTGTACATCTTATAAGCCAGCTGTTGCTCCAGCGGGTGCTACAAAACCTTTGTATGGAACAAACCCAATTTCTTTTGCTTGGCCTAGACCTGGTAAAACTCCGGTTGTCTACGATATGGCAACTGCCTCAATGGCAATGGGTGAAGTTCAGATTGCAAAAAGAGAAGGACACAAAGTTCCTCTTGGAACAGGTTTAACTAAAGAAGGTAAAGAAACAACTGATCCAGGAGAAATTGCTGATGGTGGAGTTATACTTCCTTTTGGTGGTTATAAAGGATCTAGTATAGCAATGATGGTTGAATTATTAGCTGGCGCATTAATTGGTGAAAATTTTAGTTTTGAAACTGCTGCTAAAGATAATAACGATGGTGGTCCTCCAAGTGGTGGAGAATTTATTATAGCCATCTCACCTGAGAAAATTTCTGGTAAAGGTTGGGATAAACATGCTGATGAGTTTTTTAGTAAAATGTCAGCTATGGATGGTGTTAGACTTCCAGGTGAAAGAAGGCATAAAAATAGATTAGACAAAGGTCCAAGGAATATTAATGAAGAACTTGTTAATAAAATTAAATCTTTAAGTTAATTCAATTTCAATAGGTGTGTGATCAGAAGGTTTCTCTTTTCCTCTGGGGTCTTTATTAATATTAACATTCTTAACTATATTTAATAAAGAATTTGATACTAAGAAGTGATCAATTCTTAACCCATTATTTTTCTGCCAAGCACCCCTCATATAATCCCAATAAGTATAACCTTCAATTTCACCATGAATATGACGGTAAGCATCATGAAAACCTAGATTAATCATTTCTCTAAATTTTTTTCTTATCTCAAGTCTGTATAAAGCGTCATCTTCAAACCCTTTAATATTATAAGCATCTTCTGCTGAAGGAAGAATGTTAAAATCACCTGCTAAAATAATATTTTCATTTTTCTTTGAAAGAGTTTTTAGTTGTTTAATCAAAGTATCTAACCAATCTTTTTTATAAGTATATTTATCAGTATCTACAGGATTACCATTTGGAGTGTAAATGTTAATCAGTTGAATATTTTTTTTCTTATGTTTTAATTCTGCTGAAATGATTCTTGATTGTTTTAACTTATCCTTAATCAAATCTATTCTAACATTTTCTAGTTTATGTTTAGATATAATAGCAACTCCGTTATAACTTTTTTGTCCAAATACATGACTTTCATAATCTAATGCTGAAAAATCATCATAAGGAAAAGTTTCATCTTGAGTTTTAATCTCTTGCATCATAACAACATCAGGAGAAAATTTTTGAAGGTATTCTTTAATATTTTCAATTCTTGCTCTAACAGAATTAACATTCCAAGATGTGATAATCATTATATGGAGAACGAAACACCACAACCGCAAGAAGATTTGCTTTGTGGGTTAGAGATTTTAAATTGATCACCAATTAGTTCTGAGACAAAGTCCACTTCTGAACCTTTTAATAAGTCTGCTGAAGTTTTATCAATGAGAATATTTTCATGCTTTAAATCATCTGCTTCTAATTTTTTGTCAAAAGTAAACTCATATTGAAAACCTGAGCAACCACCACCTTTAATAGCGATTCTAAAAAATGACCCTGGATCTTTTTGAGACAACAAATTATTAATCTGTTTTATAGCTTTATCTGTAAATTTAATTTCTTTAATCATATAACAACACTGATATTACTAATATAATATCAATTTATTAAATTTAAAGTATGAATAATTACTCAAATTTAGCTCTATCTAAAAGCAAAGGTCGTATTTTTAAAGAAGCCAATTCACTTTATAGAACACCATTTCAAAGAGATAAAGATAGGATTATTCACAGTGCCTCATTCAGAAGGCTAAAGCATAAAACACAAGTTTTTGTTAATACAGAAGGGGATCATTTTAGAACTAGAATTACCCATTCAATTGAAGTTGCGCAAATTGCAAGATCAATAGCTAAACATTTAGGTTTAAACGATGATCTGGCTGAAACCTTAAGTTTGGCTCACGACTTAGGGCATACACCGTTTGGACATGCTGGAGAAGATGCTCTTAATGAATGCATGGTTAACTTTGGAGGCTTTGATCACAATCTTCAAACTTTAAGAATAATTATGTTTCTTGAGCATAAATACCTTAAATTTAAAGGCCTAAACTTAACATTAGAAACTTTAGATGGATTATTAAAGCACAATGGTCCAATTGAAGATCTCTCTACAGTTAAGAGGCTGATAGGATTGAAAAGTTTTAAGAATAAAATAAATTTTACTAACTCTGGATCATTGGAAGCACAAATATCAGCAATCTCTGATGACATTGCCTATAATAACCATGACATACAAGATGGGATCAAAGCCAAAATGTTTGATTTAAACGACTTGATTGAAATTAATTTTTTTAAAGATATTTATAAATCTCACAAAAATAATATTAAAAATAATAATAAAGATATTTTGATATATCAAATAATACGAGATTCAATTGATTTAATGGTTAGAGATTTAATTAAAAATACTAAAAGTAATTTAAAAACCAATAGGATCAAATCTTTAAATGATGTTTATAAATTAGATAATCCTATAGTATGTTTTTCTAATAAATTTCTAAAGATTGAAAAAGAAGTTAGGTTTTTTCTAAGAAGCAAAATGTACAACAATAAGAAAGTATTATTAAAAAATAATCATGGGAAAAAAATTGTTAATAAACTTTTTTATAAAATTAAAAATAAGCCCAAAAAATTCTTAAATGCTGATCAATTAAAGTATGACCCCAATAGAGCAATTGCCGATTTTATTTCAGGTATGACAGATAGGTATGCAATCAATTTAAACAAAAGTATTTAATGAACATTTTTGATCTCTATTTAGATAAAATAATAATTTTGATTAAAAAACTAAATAAAGATGGTTCTTTAGAAATACCCGAATCATTAAAAGGAATTAATGTAGATATACCACCATCAAATTTTGACTGCGATATATCAACAAATGTAGCGATGGTACTCTCAAAGGCTAACAAAAAATCCCCAATTGATATTGCAAACACCTTAATTGGTTTAATCAAAAAGGAGGATAAAAAAATTGAAACTATATCAGTAGCAAAACCCGGCTTTATCAATATTAAATTTAAAGCAATATATTGGAATAACTTTATTAAAAATGTTAATGAAAATTATAAAAATTTTGGAGTAAATATCAAAGAAAAAAAACAAAAATACCTTATAGAATTTGTTTCTGCCAATCCTACGGGTCCACTACATGTTGGTCATTGTCGTGGTGCAATCTTAGGAGATGTTATTTCTAATATATTAATTTTTAACAAACATGATGTTTCCAAAGAATATTATGTAAACGATTATGGTAACCAAATTATAAATTTTACAAAATCTGTCTTTCATAGAATTAGGGAAATTCTTAACAGTGAAAAGTTTCCAGTTGATAATCCAGATCTTTATCCTGGCGACTATTTAATAGGCATCGCAAAAAATATTATTGATAAGAATAAAAGTTTAAAATTTGATAAATTTGAAGACATTTCTAAAGAATTAACATTATTATCTGTGGCAGAGTCTTTAAAGTTAATTAAAAATAATTTAGCTAATTTGGGGATAGTTCACGATAAATTTACAAGTGAAACTGAAATTGTTTTAAATAAAGAAGTTGAAAAAGTAATTCAAAATTTAAAAGAGAAAAACTTTGTCTATGAGGGAAAAATCAAGGCACCAAAAGGAGAGAATGATGATCAATGGGTAGAAAGAGAACAACTTCTATTTAAATCAACAGATTTCGGTGATGATAAAGATAGAGCTTTACAAAAATCTGATAAATCTTGGACTTACTTCGCTAGTGATGTTGCATATCATAATAATAAACTTAACAGAGGCTACGATGTACTTATCAACATACTTGGAGCTGACCACGCAGGATATATAAAAAGAATTACTTCAGTTGTAGAAGCTCTTTCTAGTGGTAAGAAAAAGTTAGTTTGTAAAGTTAGTCAGCTAGTTAAGCTAATTAAAGATGGCAAACCTTTTAAAATGTCCAAAAGAAAAGGTGACTATATCACTGTAGAAGATTTGATTTCAGAAGTTGGTAAAGATGCAACACGATTTATAATGCTTAATAGAAGTAGTGATGTTGAGTTAGATTTTGATTTTGAAAAAGTTAAAGAAAAGTCAAAAGATAACCCACTTTATTATGTGCAATATTGTTTTGCCAGAATATCATCCGTTTTCAGACATGTTGATTTAGACATTAATAAAGATTTAAACATCAGCGAATATAATTTTCAATATTCTAATGATGAAATAAAGATTTTAAAAAAGATTGCTGAATGGCCTAAATGTATTGAGGTCGCTAGTTTAAGATTGGAACCTCATAGAATTCCAGTTTATCTATATGAATTATCATCTGAATTTCATTCTTATTGGAATATGGGTAAAGATGATCCAAGTAAAAGATTTATTAACGATCAAAAAAAAATACCTAATGATAAATTAGTTTTTTTAAAAGTTATATCTAATGTAATTCGATCAGGAATGAATATTGTTGGTGTTGATACACCAGAAAAAATGTAATGCTAAAAGAATTAAAATACCTTTTATATCTATTAGTTATCACATTGTTTTTTTTCTTATCATTAAAATATTATTTTTCAGATGATAATAAAAAAAATTCTTATAGATCTTATAAACAAGTAGATGAAAAAATTATTAATTACTCTCAAAATATAATTTTATTAAAAAGTGATACTGTGGATATAGTTGAATATGTTGAAAAAACTATAGATAAAAATAAAAAAAATTATAATTTTTGGAAGTTAATAAACAATAATGAATAACAGAAGAAGCTTTATAACTGGGATTAAATCTACAGCTTTATCTGTTAAAGAAAAAAAATTCCTCCAGGAATATAAACCTTGGGGTGTAATACTTTTTTCCAGAAATATAACATCGTTAAAACAGGCCAAAAAATTAACAGATCATATAAAAAAAATATTTAAAGATAAAAATTACCCTATTTTGATTGATCAAGAGGGTGGGCGAGTTAATAGATTAAAAAAGTTTTTCAATGCAGATTCTTTGACAGGCGAATTTTTTGGTAAACTTTATTTAAAGGATAAGAAAAAGTTTTATAATTATTATAAAATTTTTATAAAACAGACATCTTTCTTATTAAAATCGATTGGAGCAAACATTAACACTCTGCCAGTTCTTGATTTAAGGTTAAAAGGTTCTAGTTCAATAATTGGTGATAGATCATTTTCAAAAGATCCAAAAATTGTCTCAACAATAGGTGATTTTTGCATAAATAACTTTCACTCAAATAACATAGGAACTGTTATTAAGCATATTCCCGGTCATGGCTTGGCTAAAGTAGATAGTCACAAATTAACACCGACAGTTAATAAAAATTTAAAATATTTGATAAAAAATGATTTTTCAACTTTCAAAAAAAAGTCTAGCTTTTTTGCTATGACTGCGCATATAATTTACACAAATATAGATAAGACTAATACAGCAACGCACTCAAAAAAAATAATTCAACTAATAAGAAATAATATCAAATTTAAGAACATAATAATGTCAGACGATATATCCATGAAAAGTTTAAAAAGTTCAATTAAAGTTAATACTTTGAGGGCTTTTAATGCGGGTTGTGATTTAGTTCTTCATTGTAATGGTAACATTAAGGAAATGGGTGATGTTGCGATTAACTCACCCTTAATAAGTAAGTTTATAATTAAAAAAACATCACAATTTTATAAGATTATAAGTTAATATTTAATATGTCTGATACTGATTCTAATAATTTTAATGTTGATCTTGAAAACTATCAAGGCCCCTTAGATGTTCTGTTAGATTTAGCTAAAGCACAAAAAGTAGATCTAGAAAATATTTCTATAACATTATTGGCAGATCAATTTCATGATTTTATTACAAATGAAAAAAATCTTAATTTAGAGACTGCATCAGAATATTTATTAATGGCAACCTGGTTGACTTATCTAAAATCTAAACTTTTATTACCTGGAAATCCTGAGGAAGAATTTAAATTATTAGAAGTTGCCGAACAATTAAAATTACAATTAAAAAAATTAGAATTAATACGCCTTCTTTCAGATCAAATGTTAAAAAGAAAAAGATTGGGTAGAGAAATTCGTTTAAGAGGAATTAAAGGGAATATTCGATCGATTTATAGTACTGAGTATAAATTAAATCTTTATGAGTTGTTGAAAACATATTCTGGTATTATCATGACAAAAGACTTCCAAAGAATGAATATACCCAAACTACCAGTGTTTACTACAGAGGATGGTATAAAGCGTATTAGGGAATTTTTTGGTAAATTGATGGATTGGAAGAATATTAACGATTTAATACCCAAAAATTTTAAAGATGGCATGAAATATAAAAAAACAGGCAAAGCTGGAATTTTTGCTGGATCTCTTGAGCTTGTTAAAGAAGGCAATATTACAATAAAACAAGAAAACTTATTTGATGAATTATATGTTAAGGAGATAAAGTGACTAAAATAAATAAAGATTTAAAAACCAACATTGTAAAATTTCCAAAAAAACTAAATAATGGTGAAAGAGAAGTTGAGGCTATTGTCTTTGCTGCATTAGAGCCTCTTGATATCGACACAATAGAGTCTAAGATTTCTAAAAAAATTAATGTTTTGAAAACTTTAGAAAAACTTCAAATAGAATATTCCACAAGAGGTATCAATTTAGTCTGCATTTCAAAAAGATGGTCATTCAGAACTTCTGAAAATTTATCAAACCTGATGTCACAAGAAAAAACTGTTGAAAAAAAACTATCTAGAGCAGCCATTGAAACGCTTGCTATTATTGTTTATCACCAACCTGTAACTAGAGCTGAAATTGAAGAAATCAGAGGTGTAGCTTTTGGAACTAATACACTTGATATACTAATGGAATTAAATTGGGTTAAACCTCAGGGACGCAAAGATGTTCCTGGTAAACCAATTCAGTATGGAACTACAGTTGATTTTTTAAGTCATTTTAGTCTTCAAAAATTATCAGATTTACCAACTGTTGATGAATTAGGATCGGCTGGCTTAATTGATAGTACCAATATAGATAATGCAATATTTGGCACAGGTAAATTTTACAAAGAAAAACAAGAAAAAAAGAAAGAAGACATCTATGAAAATATAGATGAAATGCTAGGTGGAACACTTAGTCCTGAGGAAGAAAAATAAAAAGTTACTTTAAAATTAAATCTAAAAGGGGTATAAATTTTTATGAGCATTGGAATTTGGCAAATAGCAATAGTAGTTATCTTAGTTGTCCTATTATTTGGCAGAGGTAAAATCTCTAGTTTAATGGGTGATGTAGCTAAAGGTATCAAAAGTTTTAAAAAAGGTATGGCAACAGATATAACGGATGAGCCAGAACCTAAAAACGTTTCTAAAAATAATACAGATTTAACGGATGAGCCAGAACCTAAAAACGTTTCTAAAAATAATACAGATTTAACGGATGAGCCAGAACCTAAAAACGTTTCTGAAAATAATCAAGAAATCAAAGACAAAGAATAAATTAGATGCCCACTATTGGCTGGTTTGAGATTTTACTGGTAGTAGCTGTAGCAATAATTGTTATAGGTCCTAAGGACTTCCCATTTATGTTGAAAAAAGTTGGATCCTGGATCGGTACAACTAAAAGATATATTAGTAATATACAAAGTGAAGTAGCTGACCTTGATATTGGTTCTAACGAAATTGAAAAACCTGTGGAAGAAAAAAAAGATAATGACAAAGTCTGAAAATGAAGGTGGCTTTATAAGTCACTTAACAGAACTTAGAAAAAGGTTAATTCATTCTTTTATTCTTTTATTCTTTTTTTTTATTGGATGTTATTTTTTTTCAGAACATATTTATGGTTTTCTAGTTGAACCATTTGCTAAAGCAGTAAATGACAGTGGAACTGATAGAAGGTTAATTTTTACTGCTTTACAGGAAACATTTTTAACATATTTAAAAGTTTCTTTTTTCGCAGCATTCTTTGTTACCTGTCCTTATATATTAGTACAAATATGGAAATTTATTGCACCAGGACTTTATAAACATGAAAAAATTGCAATTGTTCCTTATTTAGTTTTAACACCTATATTATTTTTTTTAGGAGGTATGCTTGTCTATTATTTAATAATGCCACTAGCCATAAAGTTTTTTCTTTCTTTTGAAAGCACAGGTGCTTCAACTGGGTTACCCATTCAATTAGAAGCAAAAGTGAGTGAATACCTTTCACTTGTAATGAAATTAATTTTTGCATTTGGAATAAGCTTTCAGCTACCAGTTGTTCTTAGCTTATTGGCTAGGGTAGGTATAGTTGATGCTAAATTCCTTAAAGACAAAAGAAAATATGTTGTTGTAATGATTTTTGCAGCAGCAGCACTATTAACACCACCTGATCCCATAACTCAAATTGGCCTAGCAATACCATTATTGATTTTATATGAATTATCTATATTTTCTGTAAAAATTATTGAAAAGAAAAATAAAAAAGATGCATAATATTAAAGAAATTAGAAATGATATTAGGGCCTTTAAAGAAGCTTTAGATAAAAGATACCTAGATATTGATGTGGATAAAATTTTATCCTTAGATGAAAGTAATAGAAAGTTTATCCAACAAAGAGAAATACTTGAAAAAGAAAAAAAAGATATTTCAAAATCAAAAGATAAAACACTTTTTGAAAAATCTAAAAACATTTCTACTGAGATTGAAAAAATTAACAACTTACAAGCAGTTGTTAGGGAACAGTTGGAAACTATTTTATCATCAATTCCAAATATACCTTATTCAGATGTACCCATCGGTAAAGATGAAAACTCAAATATAGAAATTTCAAAATCAGGAACAATACCTAACTTTACATTTAAACCTAAGTCCCATTATGAATTGGGTGAAAATTTAGGAATGTTAGATTTTGATCTTGCTACAAAAACAACGGGGTCTAGATTTGTCTTTGTGAAAGATAAATTGGCTTTATTAGAAAGAGCACTATCAAATTTTATGCTCGACACACACGTTAACATTAATGGCTATAAAGAAATTTCACCCCCATTGATTGCCACAGATTCAACTATGTTTGGAACTGGTCAATTGCCAAAATTTGATAATGACCAATTTGAACTCAAACTTGACGACTCTAGTGATAGGAAATTTTTAATTCCTACAGCTGAAGTAATTTTAACCAATATAGTTAAAGACCAAATTGTTGATAAAAAAAATCTTCCAATGAGAATGGTTGCCTCAACTCCTTGTTTTAGAAAAGAAGCCGGAAGTTACGGTAAAGATACTAAAGGGATGATCAGGCAACACCAATTTTACAAAGTTGAAATGGTAAGCATAGTTGAGGCTGAAAAGTGCTTACCAGAACTTGATAGAATGACTGATTGTGCCACTAAAATATTAGATTTACTAAATCTTCCCTATAGAAAAATTGTTTTGTGTACTGGGGACATGGGTTTTAGTGCTGAAAAAACTTTTGATATTGAGGTATGGCTTCCATCTGAGGATAAATATAGAGAAATTTCAAGCTGCTCTTCATGTGGTTCTTTTCAAGCTAGGAGAATGAAGGCTAGATATAAAAATGATAAAAAAGAAACAGTTCTTGTTGGAACACTAAATGGTAGTGGTTTAGCAGTTGGTAGAACGTTGGTTGCTATATTAGAAAATTATCAACAGGAAGATGGCTCTATTATTGTACCTGAGGTTTTAAAGCCTTACATGAATAATATTGATAAAATCAATAAGATTTAAAGTTGTTTTAATTTAATAGATGTTGTAAGTATTCACTTTAATCAAGGAGAAACATGGATTCAGGAATAGGACAATTTATACCATTAATTTTAATTTTTGTTATTTTTTACTTTTTTTTAATAAGACCCCAACAAAAGAAAGTTAAAGAGCATAAAGCCATGGTAGAAAACTTATCAAGAGGCGACAAGGTTGTAACGTCTGCCGGTATTATTGGTACAGTTGAAAGAATTATTGATAATGAAAAAGTTGAAGTACAAATTGCTGACAACGTTAAAGTTGAAATTATCAAATCTACAGGTATCCAAGGGCTGCTTAACACTCCTGAAGTAAAAAAATAAAATTTTACTAAATTGTTATACTTTTCCAAATTAAGAATTACCTTAGTTTCTTTAGTAACAGTTTTTTTTATTTTTATTGCTGCATCTAATTTTCAGGCTTCTGAAGACAGTTTTATATCAAAAAAGATTAATCTAGGTTTAGATTTACAGGGTGGTTCATATCTACTACTTGAAATTGATAATGGACCTGTTGAAATCCAAAAATTACAAAACACAACTATCTTCATTAGGAATTTTCTAAAAGGTAAGAAAATAAACTTTAATGACTTGAGAATAGAAAGTAAAAAAATAATATTTAATGTATCGAAAGACAATGCAGAATTAGTTGAAAATTTTTTTCTAGATAAAGAAAGTGAAATTAATCCATACTATAACCAATATAAATCTCATCAATTTGATTTACAAATACAAGAGGGTGAATTTATATTAGAACTTTCTAAATATGGACTTATTGAAATTAAAACGTCTTCACAAGATCAAGCCCTTGAAATAGTTAGAAGAAGAGTTGATGAGGTTGGTACTAATGAACCGAATATAATAAAAAGAGGTAATAATAGAATTCTTGTTGAGCTTCCTGGGCTTGATGATCCTATGCGAATAAAATCACTTTTGGGTAAAACTGCAAATTTAACATTTAGATTTGTTACTCAAAATAGTAATGACACTTTTGGTACTGAAATGCTTCAATTTGAAGATGGCACTAATGAAGCGATGGTAAGTAAAAGAATAATTTTAAATGGTGAGAATTTATTAGATGCTCAACCACAAATGAATAATCAAACAAATGAAACAGTGGTATCATTCACTCTTGATAGGGTGGGTGCAAAAAGATTTGGTAAAGCAACTAGTACAGGGGTAGGTAAGCAGTTAGCAATTGTTTTAGACGGAAAAATTGTTAGTGCTCCAGTGATTAGAGATACTATTGCTAGTGGAAATGGTCAGATCAGTGGTAATTTTACATTTCAATCAGCTACAGATTTAGCTTTACTACTAAGATCAGGAGCTTTACCAGCACCACTTAACATAATCGAGGAAAGAACAGTAGGTCCTGATCTTGGACAAGACTCAATTAATGCTGGTGTTATTGCTCTTATGATTGGTTTCTTGTTGGTAATTACGTTTATGTTTTTTAAATACAAAATATTCGGATTGATAGCCAATATAACATTATTAGTTAATCTATTTTTTTTAATAGGTATTTTGACGTTATTTGAAGCAACATTAACACTTCCGGGTATAGCAGGCATTATTTTAACAGTTGGTATGGCTGTTGATGCGAACGTATTGATTTTTGAAAGAATTAAAGAAGAATGTAAAAAAGAGAAAAATAACATAATCGCTTTTGACACTGGTTACGTTAAATCAAAAACGGCAATTATAGATGCTAATATAACAACATTAATTGCTGCTATCATTTTATTCTTAATGGGGTCGGGTCCAGTTAAAGGTTTTTCTGTTACTTTAGCTGTTGGAATTTTCACCACACTTTTTTCAGTATATTTTATTGCAAGAATGCTTACGGGTCTTTACGTGGTAAGAAATAAAGAGAAAGCTAAACTAATATAAATGATTAATTTTAATAAATTTTACAAACTATTTAACCTTATATCTTTAAGTTTAGTTATAATATCTATTATATTATTGTTTCTTAAAGGCCTTAATTTTGGAGTAGACTTTAAAGGTGGAACTCTAATTGAGTTAAGATCAAATGATAAAAACATAAACGTTACATCTCTAAGACAATCTTTTAGCAAAATGAATTTAGGGGACTTTAATGTTAAAAAATTTGGTAATGAAAATGATTTTTTAATTAAGATAGAGAAAAAAGATACAAGTGCAAACGCTATTGAGGTTATTAAAAAAGATTTAACATCTTCTTTAGGAGGCTCTTTTAATTTCAGAAGAGTTGAAAATGTAGGTCCAAAAGTTAGCTCTGAATTATTAAAGTCTGGTATTATTGCAATTGCATTATCTCTAGCTGCAATGTTATTTTACATATGGATAAGATTCGAATGGCAATTTAGTTTAGGTGCTATTTTAGCCTTATTCCATGATGTCATTATAACACTAGGTCTTTTCTCGCTATTCAGTCTAGAAATAAATCTATCAATAGTTGCCGCCGTTTTAACTATAGTTGGTTATTCAATGAACGATACTGTTGTTATTTATGACAGAGTTAGGGAAAATTTAAGAAAGTTCTCTAATATCAAGATTTATGAACTTACAAATATCTCAATCAATGAAACTCTTTCCAGAACTATAATTACATCAGCCACAACATTGCTTGCTTTAGTTTCAATTTATTTATTTGGTGGGGAAATATTAAAAGGTTTTTCTTTAGCCATGATAATGGGTGTTGTATTTGGAACTTATTCTTCAATTTATATAGCTAATCCGATACTTGTAAAACTTAGAGTCTCACAAAAAACAATCCTAAAAGAAGATACCGAGTAAATTTAATAAAGATTTTGAGCTGCTACCATTGAAAGTAACATTGGTAACGATAAAAGAGTGTTTGTTCTTGAAAACAACATTGCTGTTCTTGCTGATTTTGCTTTAACATCAGGTTCGCACTCAACCATACCTAGTGCTCTTTTTTGATTTGGCCAAATTATAAACCAAACATTAAATGCCATATATAGACCAAGCCACATACCGATACCGATAGCTGTATTTTTTCCACCACCACCTAAAGTCATAGCATCGTGTAAATAACCATTTAAATAAGCTAAAATTAATCCTGATAGTATAGTTAGTAAAGCGGCCCATCTAAAATAAAATAATGCGGCTGGAGCTATAACTTTGCCTATAGCAGGTTTTTGTTCATCAGGGATTTTCGGCATGTTTGGAATTTGTACAAAGTTAAAATACCAAAGAAGCCCAATCCACATAATAGCAACTGTTACATGAATCAATCTTGTTAACCAACTCCAAAAAATTGTATCAAAATCAAAACCACCATTACCATAAAATAACCCTAGAAAAAATATTACAGCTAAAGCTAATGATGCATGAATTGTTTTTGGTAGAGATGATAGTAAATTGCCCATAATAAGAATCACTTATACACTAATTGTTTAAATCTTTAACTTCTTTTTAAATTTTTCTTCGAGCATAGGTTTTAAGAATTCACCAGTATAACTACCTTTTATTTTGATAATATCCTCAGGTTTGCCCTCTGCGATAATATTACCACCTTTGACACCACCTTCAGGTCCCATATCGACAATATAGTCTGCTGTTTTAATTACATCTAGATTATGTTCAATAACAACAACCGTATTTCCTAATGCAACAAATGTGTGCAATATTTCTAATAGTTTTTTAATATCATGTTGATGAAGACCTGTAGTAGGCTCATCTAATATGTACATAGTTCTTCCTGTAGATCTTTTTGATAGTTCCTTAGCTAATTTAATACGTTGAGCCTCACCACCAGATAGTGTTGTTGCTTGCTGTCCAATTTTTATGTAGCCAAGCCCAACTTTTTTTAATGTTAATAGCTTAGTTTTTATGTTTGAAATGTTTTCAAAATATTCACATCCCTCATCAACTGACATATCTAATACATCAGCTATACTTTTATCTTTAAATTTTATCTCAAGAGTTTCTCTATTGTACCTAGTTCCCTTACATTCATCACACTGAATATAAACATCAGGTAAGAAATGCATCTCGTATGTAATCACACCATCCCCTTCACAAGCCTCACATCTTCCACCTTTAACGTTAAAAGAAAATCTACCTGGTTTGTATCCTCTTGTTTTTGATTCTGGTAATGCTGTAAACCAATCTCTAATAGGGCCAAAAGCTCCTGTATAAGTTGCTGGGTTTGATCTAGGTGTTCTTCCAATAGGAGATTGATCTATATCTATTATCTTATCTATAAGCTCTACACCCTTATAACTCTTAAACTCTTTAGGAACTTTTCTAGCTTTATTGTTTAAGGTTAAATTTAGTGCATGATATAACGTTTGTAATATTAGTGTAGATTTACCACTACCAGAAACACCTGTTACACAAGTAAAACTTCCTGTTGGAATTTTAAGATTAACGTTATTCAAATTATTTCCACTAGCACCATTAATTTCAACAAACCTTCCATTTTTTGCAAGCCTTCTAGTTCTTGGAATTTCTATATATTTTTTATGAGACAAGTATTGACCGGTGATACTGTTTTTATTTTTTAGTATTTCATCATAAGTGCCTTGTGCAATTATTTCACCACCATTAGTTCCAGCTTCTGGACCCATATCTATTATATGATCTGCATTTTCCATAGTTTCCGTATCATGCTCAACAACAATTACAGTGTTACCTAAATCTCTCAGTCTTTTTAATGCATTTATTAATTTAACATTATCCTTTTGATGCAATCCAATAGAAGGTTCATCAAGAACATATAATACACCGGTTAATCCAGAACCAATTTGTGATGCGAGTCTTATTCTTTGAGCCTCACCTCCAGAAAGAGTACCTGACTCTCTTGATAATGTTAAATATTCAAGCCCAACATTTAAAAGGAACGTTAGTCTTTCATTAATTTCTTTTAAAATATGTTCTGCTATCTTAAATTGTCGTTTATCAAGGTTTTGCTCTAAACCTTTGAACCATTTAGCTGCATCTAAAATAGATTTTTTAGTTACTTCGCTTATATTCTGATTATCAATTTTAACACATAAGGCTTCTTCTTTTAATCTATTACCGTTACATCCTTCACAAGCAGAATCAGATTGGTATTCAGCTATCGCTTCTCTTTTCCATTCACTATCAGATTCAAGAAATCTTCTTTCAAGATTATTTATTACACCTTCAAAAGTTTTTTTATGAGAATATTTTTCATAACCATCGTCATAAACAAACTTAATTTCTTCTTCATCCGATCCAAACAATATTACATCTCTAAATTTTTTTGGAAGTTTTTTCCATCTCTCATCTAAAGAAATTCCATAATGTTTAGCAATAGAGGCTAAGGTTTGAGCATAATATAGCGTTGTTGATTTGGCCCATGGTTCTATAGCACCATCTGCTATACTTTTTTTCTCATCAGGAACTACTAAATTTGGATCTACATTCAATTTAATACCTATACCCTCACATTCTGCGCACGCTCCATAAGGACTATTAAAAGAAAAAAGTCTTGGCTCAATCTCTTCAATTGTAAAACCACTCTCTGGGCAAGCAAATTTTGTAGAATAAATTAATTTTTCAATTTTTCTAAATTTTTGTGGCAATGTTTCATCTTCGTACTCAACAAATACCAATCCATTTGATAAATTTACAGCTGTCTCAATACTTTCAGCAAGTCTATTACCAAGATTAGAATTCAAGACAATTCTATCAACTAAAACAGATATGTCATGCTTGAGTTTTTTATCTAAATTAGGTGCATTATCTATTTCATATATGACTTCATCAATTTTAATTTTTCTAAAACCTCTTCTTTTATAACTTAAAATATCTTTTCTATACTCACCCTTACGACCTCTAACCACAGGAGCAAAAATATAAATTGTAGATTTTTTTGGTAATTTTTTTATTAAATCAACGATTTGGGTTATTGTTTGCGATGTAATTGGCTTTCCTGTGAATGGTGAGTAGGGAACACCAGCCCTTGCATACAACACTCTCATATAGTCATAAATTTCAGTAACTGTTGCAACAGTTGATCTTGGATTTTTAGATGTATTTTTTTGCTCTATGGCTATAGCTGGACTTAATCCCTCGATTAGATCAACATTTGGTTTTTTCATTTTATCCAAAAATTGACGAGCATAAGCTGATAAACTTTCAACATATCTTCTTTGTCCTTCTGCATAGACAGTGTCAAATGCTAGTGAGGATTTTCCTGAACCAGAAAGACCAGTAATTACAACAAATTGATCTTTGGGTATTTCTACAGAAACATTCTTTAAATTATGCTCCTTTGCACCCTTGATAACTATCTTTTTGATCATAATTTTAGTTGCTTTAAATTAATAAAATTAATATTGAGTTTATATTGTGATATAAAACTAAATAAATAAATAAACACTTATAAAATATTATGGCTGGAAGTTTAAATAAAGTATTATTAATTGGGCGATTAGGCGCAGACCCAGAAATCAAACAAATGTCGAATGGCAAAAGTCTTGCTACCTTAAGTTTAGCTACTAGCCAATCTTGGAAAGATAAAGCAACTGGTGAAAAAAAAGAAAAAACAGAATGGCACCGAATAGTTGTATTTAATGAAGGGTTGGTCAATGTTGTTCAGCAATATTTGAAAAAAGGTGCTCAAATTTATGTTGAGGGACAGATAACGACTAGAAAATGGAAAGATGAACAATCTGGTCAAGACAAGTATTCAACTGAAATTGTAATTCAAGGATACAATTCTTCACTTACTATGTTGGGTGGTGGAAACAGTGGCGGTGGTGGTATTCAAAATGACAATTCGCAAGCTGTTGCTAGCAATCCTGATGATAGCCCTCAAGCCCCTAATGATATGGATGACGAAATTCCATTTTAGTTTCTATGAAAGACACAGAAATACCTAAAGACAAAAATATTAAACTTATCTCAATGCATGATGAGATGAGCTCATCGTACTTATCTTATGCTATGAGTGTAATTGTTAGTAGAGCGCTTCCTGACGTAAGAGATGGGTTGAAACCTGTTCATAGAAGAATATTGTTTGCCATGTATAAAGGTGGTTATGATTGGTCAAAACAATTTAGAAAATCTGCAAGAATAGTTGGTGACGTTATTGGTAAATATCACCCCCACGGTGACCAATCTGTTTATGATGCCCTTGTTAGAATGGTTCAAGATTTTTCAATGAGTTTACCATTAGTTCAAGGCCAAGGTAACTTTGGATCTATAGATGGCGATCCTGCTGCTGCGATGAGGTACACCGAAACTAGATTGGCTAAAGTTTCTCAATATCTAATTGATGATATTGAAAAAAATACAGTTACATACAAAAGTAACTACGATGAAACAGAAAAAGAACCCACCGTTTTGCCTGCACAATATCCTAACTTACTGGTTAATGGAGCAGGTGGTATCGCTGTTGGAATGGCAACAAGCATTCCTCCACATAACTTAGGAGAAATCATAGATGGGACTTTAGCTTTAATTGAAAACAAAGACCTTAAGATTAAAGATTTAATGAAGCATATACCTGGTCCAGATTTTCCAACAGGTGGCGTTATAATTGGAAAAGATATTATTAAAGCAGGTTATAATGTGGGAAGAGGATCCTTTAAGATTAGAGGTGAAATTAGTGTTGAGACACAAAAAAATGGAAGAGAAAGACTGGTTATTACCTCAGTACCATACCAGGTAAATAAATCAGTTTTAAATGAAAGAATTGCGCAACTAGTAAGAGAGAAAAAAATTGAAGGTATTAAAGATATAAGAGATGAGTCTAATAGAGAGGGTATTAGAGTGGCTATTGATTTAAGAAATGGTGTTGAGCCCGAAACTATTAAAAGACAACTTTATAAAAACACATCTATAGAAAGTTCATTTGGTTTTAATACACTTGCGATTGTTGATGGAAAACCCAAAATTTGCAACTTAAAAGATTTTTTAACTTATTTTCTAACATTCCGTGAAGATGTGGTAATTAAGAAAACTAAATTTGATCTTAAAAAAGCAGAAGATAGAGCTCATATATTAATTGGTCTTTCAGTATCTGTTGAAAATTTAGATAAAATTATAAAAATTATTAGATCATCAAAAACTCCAGATGATGCAAAAAAATCTTTATTGTCTACTAAGTGGAAAATTAACAAATCTTTAAAATTAATTTCACTAGTAGAAGACAAAAAAGGAAAAAATTTGTACTCACTATCAGATCCACAAGTTGTGGCAATTTTAGAACTTAGACTTCAAAAATTAACTGCACTAGGTATTAATGAAATTGAAATTGAAATAAAGAAATTAGCTGACTTAATTAAAGGGTATAAAAAAATTATTAATTCAAAAAAAGAACTTTTAAAAGTTATAAGTGAAGAGTTAATAACTATTAAAGAAAAATTTGCCGTACCAAGAAGAACTAAGATTATTGATGCAATATTAAATTATGATATCGAAGAAACTATTCAAAAAGAATCTGTTATTATTACCGTAACTTTTCAAGGATATATTAAGAGAGGTGCCTTAAGTAATTTAAAACAACAAAAAAGAGGTGGTAAAGGTAAATCCGGTATCACAACAAGAGATGAAGATTCAGTAGTACAGACATTATCTGTTAACACTCATACTTCTGTTCTTTTCTTTTCAACAGAAGGACTCGTTTATAAAATTAAAGCATGGAAAATCCCTGAGGGATCAACTACATCTAAGGGTAAATCTTTATTCAATATTTTACCATTAAAAAGCCACCAATCAATTAGTTCTATAATGCCTTTTCCTGAAGACGAAAGTGATTGGAAGAATTTACAAATTGTTTTTGCTACAGCAAAAGGAAAAGTTAGAAAAAATAGTCTTGAGGATTTTTCATCAATTAATTCTGCTGGAAAAATTGCAATGAAACTGGACCTTAATGATAAAATTGTTGGTGTTGAAATATGTAAAGATGATCAAGATGTAATGTTAAGTACCAAAAATGGAAAATGCATCAGATTTGAATCAAAAAAACTAAGAGTATTTAAAGGCAGATCTTCAAAAGGTATTAAAGGCATCGAGTTAGCTCCTAATGATGAAATAGTGTCATTATCTATTATAAATCAAGAAAAAGGTAAAAAAAATACTAAAGACATAAAAAGTGATTTAGCAACAAAAGAAAGATTTGTATTATCCATTACAGAAAATGGTTATGGAAAGAAAACTTCTAATTTTGATTATAGGGTAACTAACAGAGGTGGTAAGGGTATCATTGGCATAATTAATTCTCCAAGAAATGGCAGTATATGTTCTTCATTCCCAGTATATGAGGCTGATGAAGTAATGATATCTACAAACAAAGGCAGGGTAATAAGAGTCGCTGTTAAAGAAATTAGATCTGCTGGAAGAAATACACAAGGTGTAAGGATCATCAAACTGTCTGGTGATGAAAAAGTAGTTTCGGCTATAAAAATTGATGATAACTTGGCTTAATGAAAAAAGTAGCAGTATATCCTGGTACATTTGATCCAATTACATTTGGTCATATTGATGTCATTAAGAAAGCCTTAAAACTTTTCGATAAAGTTATTATTGCTGCATCTGATGGAGCTAATAAGAATTATCTTTTTAACTCTGCTGAAAGGATTGAGTTAATTAAAAAAGCACTTTTTTATGATTTAAAATTAGATAAGAAAAAAATTAAAATTATCTCTTTTACATCTTTAACAACTGATTTATGTAAAAAATACAAATCCAATATTATACTAAGAGGTTTAAGGGCTGTATCTGACTTTGAGTATGAGTTTCAATTGGCAGGAATGAACAGAAAAATAAGCAATAATATAGAAACACTTTTTTTAATGTCAGATGTTGAAAATCAAATTATTTCATCAAGATTTGTAAAAGAAATTGTTAGATTAAAAGGGGATATTAAAAAATTTACTACAAAAAGTACAATAAAGTCTTTAAAAGAAAAGTATGAATAAATTTATAACAAAATTCTTAATTTTATTTTTTATACTAACCAACAATATAATCGCAGAGGAAAATATAATGATTTTAAAACTTAAAGATGGAGATATTAAAATAGAACTTTTTGAAGATGTTGCCCCCAATCATGTTAAAAGAATTAAACAATTAGCAAAAGATGGTAAATACGATGGTGTTGTATTTCACAGGGTAATTGATGGTTTTATGGCTCAAACAGGAGATGTACAATTTGGTAACTCCTCTAATGACCAATTTGATTTAAAAAGAGCAGGAATGGGTGGTTCTGATTTACCAGATCTTAAAGAAGAATTTAGCGACTTACCTCATGAAAGAGGAACCCTGTCTATGGCTAGATCACAAAATCCAAATAGTGCTAATAGTCAATTTTTTATTTGTTTCAAAGAGGCATCATTCCTAGATAGACAATATACTGTTTTTGGTAAAGTTATTGAAGGAATGGACCTAGTCGATAAAATCAAAAGAGGAGACCAAAATAATAACGGTTCCGTTTCTAACCCAGATAAAATTATTAGCTTTAAATAATATTAATACACATTTCAATGACATTAAAAAATTTCAAATTTAATGTCATTGAAAATGATAAATTTGCCAGAACTGGTATTATTGAAACCCATAGAGGAAACATTCAAACACCTGCTTTCATGCCTGTCGGTACACAGGCTACTGTAAAAGCTTGTCTTATTGACGATGTTATTAAAACTGGTGCTGAAATAATATTATCTAACACCTATCATTTAATGATTAGACCTGGTGTAGATAGAATAATTTCTGCAGGAGGACTTCACAAATTTATGAATTGTAAGCTTCCTATACTTACAGATTCTGGTGGGTTTCAAGTTATGTCACTTTCAAAATTAAACAAAGTAGACAGAGAAAAAGGTGCAATATTTAATTCTCATGTGGATGGTAAAAAATTCATATTAAGTCCCGAAGAAAGCATTAGAGTTCAAAGAGGGTTAGACTCAGATATTGTTATGATCATGGATGAGTGTCCCAAAAAAACTATCGATTATGATGTAATAAATAAATCTATGGAACTATCCATATATTGGGCCGAAAGATCTAAAATAGCTTTTGGTTTAAATCCTCACAAAGCTTTATTTGGAATAGTCCAGGGTGGTTTATTCAAAGATTTAAGAAATAAATCTCTTAATGAGTTAATCAAAATTGGCTTTGATGGCTATGCTATTGGAGGTCTTGCTGTAGGAGAGAGTCAAAATGAAATGTTTAGTGTTCTGGATGATTTAAAAAATATTATGCCCGATGATAAACCGAGATATTTAATGGGTGTAGGGACGCCAGCTGATATTCTAGGGGCTGTTAAGAGAGGTGTTGATATGTTTGATTGTGTAATGCCTACGAGATCTGGAAGAACCGGCTTAGCTTTTACTTGGAAAGGTCGTATAAATATTAAAAATAATAAATTTAAAAATGACAATGAGCCTCTTGATCCCAATTGTTCAAATCTAAATCTTAACAGGTATTCAAAAAACTATCTAAATCATCTATTTAATACAAATGAAATACTGGGTTCTACACTTTTAACCTTACATAACATCAATTTTTATCAAGAATTAATGTCTTCTATTAGAGAAAATATTAAAAAAGGTACATTTGATAAATTTCACGATGAATACATTGATAAGTTGTAATTTAAATATTTGCAATTTGTGATGTTATGGAATAAATAATTGCTTTTTGGTAATAAAAATTATTCAAGTTTGATATTTTTTTATTGTTTAAATTTTTAAGTGTAAAGAAATTTAAAAATTTTAAAGAAGACTTCACCAAAAGTTTTTTTTTAAAATTAAATAAAAAAAAACATTTATCTTAACTTCATTAATTTATATGTGGGCCCTTAGCTCAGTTGGTAGAGCAATTCCCTTTTAAGGAATGGGTCGATGGTTCGAGTCCATCAGGGCTCACCACTAAAATAATCTTTTAAATATTAACTAATTGTGATTGGTGGATAGTCTAAAATTACACTATTTTCCCATTCTGATAAATTTTTTATTCTCTTAGAGGATGATGGGTGTGTGCTCATAAATTGAGGAGGCTCTTTACCTTTGTTTTCTGCTTTCATTCTTTCCCATAACTTTTTAGTTTCCCTGATATCAAAACCAGACAATGATGCAAAAATCATTCCCAGGTAATCAGCCTCACTTTCTTGAGTTCTTGAGAAAGGATTCATTATTCCTATTTGCGATAATAAACCTACAGTATTCATCCCAGTAGCTTGATTAATTTGTCCTAATTTTCCACCAGTAAAAATATCAATCAAAGATGTTCCTGTTTGTAAAAGTGCACTTCTACTTGCTCTTTCAACAGAATGTTTAGCAACAGCATGAGCAATTTCATGACCCATAACTGAGGCAAGACCATTTGTATTTTTTGTAACATCAAGTATTCCTGTGTACACAGCAATTTTACCACCAGGCATACACCAAGCATTTTTAACTTTTTTATTATCTATTAAAATATACTCCCAATCAAAATTAACAGTAGGATCGTTTAAACCCACTCTATAAAAATATTCAGATATAGAGTCTTCCATTCTTTTTCCAATATCTTTAATTTCATTTAGTGTTTTAGTGTCATCACTCATTTTTTCTTTTTCTTTGACCTTTTCAAAAATTTGAGCTGCTTGAGCGTTTAATTTAGATTCAGGTATAATTTTTAATTGCCTTCTGTCAGTAATTGGCGCTGTAGAACAAGCACCTAACATCAAGCCTGAACATCCGCACCCAACATAATTTAAAAATTTTCTTCTATTCATTTTATTAAAATTTTGATAATCATATAAATATATACTTTTATGAATTTAAACAATAAAATCTTAGTTACACTTTTCATTATAGCTGTTTCATTTGTTGTTTATTCAAGTTATAGCTAAATTATCTATGCCTATTAAGAAAAAAAAATCATTAGCTCTTAAATTAAGAAATTATTTTTTCACAGGTGTAATTGTTTTAATACCGATTGGGTTTACACTTTATTTAAGCAAATTCTTAATAAATTTTTCAACAAATTTAGTACCATCAGGATTAAATCCTAATACTTATCTTCCATATGCAATTCCAGGTATTGAAATAATTTTAACAATTATTTTTATTACAGTTGTTGGTGGCCTTTCTTTAACCTTTATAGGTAAAAAATTTTTACAAATAATTGATGATTTATTTAAACGAATGCCCATACTCAGAACTATTTACTCTGCGATTGGACAAATGACAGATTCTTTTAGAGAGCAAGAGGGTAATAAAAAAAGTGTAGTGCTAGTTGAGTATCCAAGAAAGGGATCTTGGGCCGTGGGTTTTGCCACTAAAGAAAATACAGGTGAAATTAAAGCTAAAACAAATATTAACTTAGTTAATGTTTTTGTTCCAACGACGCCCAACCCAACAAGTGGCTTTCTGCTAATGATACCAAAAGAAGATTTGATTTATTTGGATATGACATTTGAAGAAGCGTCAAAATTTATAGTTTCGGCGGGAACCTCAAAGCCAAAAAGCTAAACCATATCGTTAATTATATCTGCTTGATCGTATAACTTGAGTAACGCTTTGTATTTTTTAATATCAGTATTTTCTAATTCTATTTTTTTAATTTGTTTTTCTGCCATTAAAAATAAGTCTTCGTTTTGAATAGGGTCCGCCAATCTAAAATTTTTAACCCCACTTTGTTTAAACCCAAGCAAATCACCAAAGCCCCTTAACTTCATATCTTCTTCTGAAATTTCAAAGCCATCATTGGAATTCTTTAAGATATTTATTCTTTTTTTAGCATTAACAGTTAAATTAGACTTAAACATCAATATACAACTAGCTTGTTTTGTTCCACGTCCAACTCTGCCTCTTAATTGATGTAACTGTGATAATCCAAATTTATTAGCATTTTCTATTATGATTACATTGGCATTAGGAAAATCAATACCAACTTCTATAATTGTTGTTGAAACTAAGATTGAATATTTTTTGTTTAAAAATTTATTCAATATTTCTTCTTTTTCTTCATTGTCAATTTTTCCATGAAGTAATGCAACGTTATTTGGGAAAATTTCATTAAGAAATTTGTATTTAGTAACTGACGATTGGTGATCTAATTTTTTTGATTCTTCTATCAAGGGACATACCCAGAAAATTTGGTTTCCTTCTTTTATTTCTTTTTTTACAAAATTAATAACATCATCTATTTTACTTTCTAATTTACTATAAGTTTTAACCTCTTTTCTATTACTTGGTTTTTCCTTGATAATAGAAACATCCATATCACCATAAACTGACATAGTTAGGGTTCTTGGAATTGGCGTTGCTGACATTAAAAGAACATCACAATTATCACCACCCTTATCTGATAAAAGCTTTCTTTGCCTAACTCCAAATTTATGCTGTTCATCAATTATAATATAACCAAGGTTTGCAAAAACTATTTTTTTTTGAAAAATTGCATGCGTGCCAAAAACCATTTGAATTTCATTGTTTTCTAATTCTTTTACAATTCTTTTTTTTTCACTATTTTCACTCTTACTGGAAAGTAATTCAATTTTAATATTTTTAGGAAATAGTTTTTTTGCCAAACTATAATGTTGTCTAGCTAATATTTCAGTAGGGGCCATTAATGCAACTTGGAACCCTGAACTAATGACACTTAAAGAAGAAATTAATGCAACAATAGTTTTGCCACTTCCAACGTCACCCTGCAAAAGTCTAAACATTTTACTTTTAGAATTTAGGTCATTATTGATATCATTTAATGAAATTTTTTGATCATTAGTAAGAGTAAAATCTAATTTATTAACTATATTATTATGGGCTTTTTCAGTAAAATTTTTTGATACTTTTTTTATTTTTTTTATTTTTTTTCTAATTTCTGAATTAACTAAAAATGATGCCAGTATTTCATCATAAGCAAGCCTTTTATAAAAATCAGATTTATAATTTTCAATATTTTTTGGATCATGTAATTTTATTATTGATTCATTCCAGCTTTGGTTGTTAAAATTTTTTAATATATCTTTATCGTGCCACTCAGTTAAAGTAGGTAAGTTTTTTAATATTTGATTAATAATTTTATTATAATTTTTTTCAGTAATGCCTTCTGTTAATGAATACTTATTATCAATATTTTCTATTAAAGAACTGTCTTGTGAAATATACGTGGGGTTTGTTATTTGATATCTCCCTTTATAATTACTTATCTTACCACTAATTGTCACCTCTTCATTTAACGGCAAAATTTTCCTCACATATCCTTCGTGACTATTAAAAAATATACAATCAATCTTTCCTGTTTCATCAATACAATTAACTCTATTTGGTAAGTTTCTAACTCTTGGAAATTGATATTTTAGTGGAATAATTCTAATAGTTTGAATAACACCTATTTGGAGATCACAAATTTTACTAACTAGGGTTCTGTCTGTATAAGACTTAGGCAATCTCCACAGTAAGTCAAAAATATTATTTACTTTTTTTTTTTTTAAAATTTCCATGGTCTTTTTACCCACCCCATTTAATTTAGTGAGATCTGCCAATAAATAATCATAATTATTCTTATTTTTCATGTTATGTGTAATATAATAATTTTTATGACCATTAATATAAAGGATTTAAAAAATAAAATAATTTATAGAGCCAACTATAGAGGCACTAAAGAAATGGATAAACTGCTAGGTTCATTTACTAAAAAATATATTGATAAATTTAGTGAACAAGAGTTAAAGCTTTTATGTGATTTGTTGGATTATGATGATGAAAATCTTTATAAATTTAATCAAGGTCAAAATTTAACAATTCAAATTAAGCTAAATAAAGTTTCGGAGATTTTTAAAAATTATAAATATGTCAGTAAATAGTGGCGGAGAGACTGAGATTCGAACTCAGGAAAGAGTTGCCCCTTTGCCGGTTTTCAAGACCGGTGCATTCAACCGCTCTGCCATCTCTCCGTTAGTGAGGTTTTATAATTATAATTTATTAATTCAACAATAAAATAGACAAATTACTTAATTAATGAATTATATCGTTATTCTTTTAATTTAATGAAAAATAACGACCTTAACAAAGGCATTACACTAACAGCTCTAGGTTCATTTTGGTGGGGTGTAATTGGTGTAATTTATTTTAAATACATATCATTTGCTGGCCATATTGAGGTTGTAATACATAGAAGTGTTTGGACTTCATTAACGTTAATAATATCAACTTTTTATTTTTCAAAATGGAATATTTTTTTTAATATTATTAAAAATTCTAAAAATTTAATAACACTTTTTTTTTCAGGACTGCTGATATTTACAAACTGGGCAGTTTGGATTTATGCTATTTCAAATAATCAAATTATAGATGCAAGTCTTGGATATTTTATAATGCCTATATTAAGTATTTTTTTAGGTTTTATCTTTTTTAAAGAAAAATTAAACACCAAAAGAATAATTTCAATTATATTAGTTTTGGTATCAATTATTTTTTTAATTTTTACTAATTTTAAAGCTATACCCTGGGTAGGATTAACTGTTGCTTTAAGTTGGGGCTTTTATAATTTACTCAGAAAAAAAATAAATGTTGATACCGATGTTGGTCTTCTAATCGAAAGTCTTTTTATTTTACCATTTGCTTTAGTTGGTTTTTATCTAATTACACAAAATGGATTAAATGATTTTACTTTTTCAAATCCTTCATTAATGTTTTTGTTATTATTGGCAGGACCAATGACCGTAATTCCACTATTTCTATATATTAAAGGTGTAGAGTTGTGTGGCCTAGGTACAACTGGCATGATATTCTACATAACACCTACTTTTCAATTTATACTTGGTTTTTTTTATTATAATGAGCCTTTTTCAATCACAGAGTTAGTAAGTTTCATTTTAATCTGGATTGCTGTATTTATTTATTTAAAAGATTTATATGAAAATAATTAGATATTTTATAATTTTATTTTTAATGCTTACAAACGTAGCATTTAGCTCAGACGACATGTCATTTGACAAGTGGTTAAAAATTTTTAAAATCCATGCATTAGAAAATAATATTTCAGAGTCAACTTTTGATATGGCAATGAATGATGTTGTTTTTTTACCCAAGGTTATAAAATACGATCGTTTTCAACCAGAATTTTACGAAGATACAAAAACTTATATATCTAAAAGATCTTCTGATCAGAAGGTTAAACAGGGTACAAAATTATACAAATCAAATAAAAACTTTATTAATTCAATTGACAATAAATTCTCAGTAGAGAAAAGTTTATTACTTGCTTTAATGGGTATAGAAACAAACTTTGGAACTTACGTGGGTAAAATGGATATTTTATCATCGTTAGCAACACTGAGTTTTGATGAAAGAAGATCAGAATTCTTTACAAGTGAACTTATTACCATACTTCAGTTAGTAGAATCTAAAAAAATTGACCACAATATCCTATATGGATCTTGGGCTGGAGCCTTTGGCAATTTTCAGTTTATGCCGTCTACTATAGAGGGTTATGCAATTGATTATGATGAAAATAATATTATTGAACTTAAGTCGATAAAAGATTCGTTTGCATCAGCAGCAAATTATATAAATAAAATTGGATGGAAGAAAAATCAACCCTGTTTTATTAGAGTTAATTTAACTGAAGATGTACCAAAAAAATTATTAAATACTTCCGCAAAAAAATTACATAATAAAAATAAATTTAAATTATTAAAAAAATATATTAAAGACAAAAATACCAACGCTATAGACAACAATTTAATTGGGTCAATCATCACACCTGACAAAGATATAATACCAAATTCTGAAAATTTAGAGCCTGCTTATATAGTCTTTGAGAATTATGAAAAAATACTGGAATGGAATAGGTCATTAAGATTCGGCCTGGCAGTATGCACATTAAAAGATAAGTTTGAAAATGCTTTATAAAAATATTTCCCTTATTACTATTTTTTTATTTTTAACAAATTGTACAACTGCAACTTTAGATAAAAATAAGCCACAATCTACTATGATTAATGCATACACAAATAAAGGTTTTGCACTAGTTTTTAGTGAAGAACTTTTTAAACAAAAAATAGTTAATAAAAAAATAGATGATCGTAGCTTAACAATATTTCAAAAAAATTTAAAAACTAATACACAAGTTAAAATTACAAATATTCTAAATAATAAATCTTTAATAGGAGTGGTAGGCAAAAATTCCAAATATCCCTCCTTTAATAATGCTGTACTATCTAAGAGAATAGCAGAAGAGTTAAATTTAAATATAAACGAGCCCTATATCGAAATTTTCGAAATACTTGAAAATTCAATTTTCAAAGCTGGAAAAGCAAAAACTTATGATGAAGAAAAGTATGTTGCTGTTAAAGCTCCAGTTAACAGCATCAGTATTAACGATTTAAGTTTAATTAATAAAGAAGATAAAAAAGACACCAGTATAAAGTTTTCTTACTCAATTAAAGTTGCAGATTTTTACTTCAATGATACTGCCTTAATGATGTTGAATAGAATCAAGATTGAGAGTTTAATTGAAAATCCTAAAATCAAAAAAATTTCGGATAAAAAATATAGAGTATATTTAGGTTCTTTTAATAACATTAATTCTCTACAAAAATCATATAATGATATAAGCATACTTAAATTTGAAAACTTAGAGATTATAAAAAATGATTAAAACAAAATTTTTAACAATACTAATAACAATACTATTAACTTTTAATTCAAATGCTGCATTTGAAATAAAAGCACGTACCGCAATATTGCAAGATTATCTCTCTGGTGAAATATTGTATGAGAAAGATGCAGATAAATCTATATATCCAGCCTCCATGACAAAAATAATGACAGCTATTATTGCATTTGATTTGATAAAAAGTGGCGATCTCAATCTTGATGAAAAATTTTTAATTTCTGAGAATTCCTGGAGACTATCATCAGCGGGTTATTCTTCGATGTTCATTATGGTTGGTGATGAAGTAAGTGTAGAAAATTTACTTAAAGGAATAATAATTGCCTCTGGTAACGATGCTTGTGTTGCTTTAGCAGAGGGCATTGCTGGTACAGAAGATGAATTTGCAATTATGATGACAGCTAAAGCCAAAGAAATTGGCATGGAAAATACAAATTTTGCAAATTCTTCAGGAATAAATAATACAGACAATGTATCCACAGTTAGAGATATTATGCTTATGTCTAATTATCTTATTAAAGAATTTCCCGAAGAATATAAATATTTTGCTGAAAAAGAATTCACTTGGGATAGAACTGGTGGTGATCCTATTAGTCAAGGCAACAGGAATCCACTGCTTTATAAAAACTTTGGAGCTGATGGGATTAAAACTGGATATTTAGCTGTTGAAAAATATTCTTTAGCTTCATCAATATACAGAAATGGTAGAAGGTTGATAGCAGTTGGTAGTGGATTTAACACAAAAAATGATAGATCAAAAGAAAGCTCTAAGCTATTAACTTGGGGACTAACAAATTTTGATTTAGTTGAAGTTGCAAAATCAAATACTCCAATAGAAAATGTCGATGTTTGGCTTGGTAAAAAAGAAAATGTTGGTGTTTATGTTAAAGCTGACATTTACAAAACAATTCCTAAAGCACGTAAAAAATTTTTAAAAGTATCTATTATCTATAAAGGACCCATCCAAGCACCCATCAAAAAAGACGATGTTTTAGGTAAACTAAAAATTTCTTATAAAAATGAACTTATAGAAGAATATAATTTATTTGCTTTTCAAGATGTTAAAAAATTAAATGTATTTTCTAGATTAATGAAATCAATTAATTTTTTGATTTGGGGTAATGTCTAAAAAATTAATTATAGTATTTGAAGGTATCGAAGGTACTGGTAAATCTCACCACATAAACAATGTTGCAAAATATTTAAAAAAAAAGAATAAAAAGTTTATTCAAATCAGGGAACCTGGTGGAAGTAAAAATTCAGAAAAAATAAGAAAACTTATACTAAATACTAAATCTACATTTAATAAATATACAGATTTATTGTTATATTTGTCTGCAAGAAGCGAAAATATTGAATTGATAAAAAAAAATATTGAAAAAAATATTATATTAATTGATAGATTTTCAGATTCAACAATTGCATATCAGCATTATGGAATGGGGGTAAATCTGAAATTTATTCAAAATATTAATAATTTTTTACTAAAAGACATAAAGGCTGACTTCACTTTTTTAAATACTGTTAGTAAAAAAAATATGAAAAATAGATTATTGAAAAGAAAAAATTTGAATAGGTATGATAAATTTCAAACTAATTTTTATGACAAAGTGCAAAAAGGCTTTATAAAAATTTTAAAAAAAAATCCTAAAAAATATATGAAAATTAATTCCAACTTAAATATTGAACAAAATGAAATAGTTATTTTAAATAAGATTGATAGTTTAATTTGAATATGAATTTAAAACCTATGGAAAACACACAGCTATATGGTATGAATTATTTTTTTAACGAGATTATAGAACTTTATAATGAAAAAAAAATGCCTACTAAAATTTTGTTATCAGGTAAAAAGGGTCTAGGTAAATCGACTTTAGCTTACCATATTGTAAATTATATTTTGTCAGATACTGAGAATTTTAAATACGATCCTAATAAACTTTGTATTAATAACGAAAATAGATCTTTTAAATTACTAAAAAATAACTCACATCCAAATTTTTATTTAATCGATCTGTTAAATGATAAAAAAAATATTGATGTTGCTCAAATTAGAGAAATGATTATTTATAACAATAAATCTACATTCAATAATATGGCCAGATTCATATTAATTGATAATATTGAAAGCCTTAATAAAAACTCAGTTAATGCGTTACTTAAAATTATTGAAGAACCTAATGAAAACGTATTTTTTATTTTGATTAACAATAATGAAAAAAATATTCTACCCACTTTAAAATCAAGATGTCTAACATTTAAGATTAATTTTACGTTTAATCAATCAGTAGATGTTGCAAATAAAATATTAAATAAAAATATATTTGATCTAATCAACTATGACTTAATTAATTATTACAACACGCCAGGTGAAATTATTAACTTAATAAACTTTTCTAAAGAAAAGGGTATAGATCTAAGTAATTATACACTGGTTAGTTTTCTCAAATTATTGATCGATAATGGATATTATAAAAAAAATAAATTTGTTAAAAATTTATTAGTTAACTTTATTGAATTATTTTTTTTAAAAGAGTACAAGTTAAGTAACTCTAGGAATTCTTTAATAAATTTTTATCATATCTTTATTAGTAAAATTCATAATACTGAAAAATTTAATCTTGATGAGGAAAGCTTATTTTTAGAATTTAAATCGAAATTATTAAATGGATAAAAACTACTATATAACAACACCAATTTACTACCCATCAGCAAAGCCTCATATGGGTCATGCTTATTCAAGTATAATTGCTGACTTTTTTGCTCGTTTTAAGCGTATTGATGGTTTTGATGTTCATTTTCTAACGGGTACAGATGAGCATGGTTTAAAAATTCAACGTGCTGCTGAAAATAAGAATTTAGATCCCCTTGATTTCTGTGATCAAATCAGCCAAACATTTAGAGATCTTTCGAAAACATTAAATTTATCAAATACAGATTTTATTAGAACTACTGAAGATAGACATAAAAAAACAGTTCAATATTTATGGGCAGAACTTGAAAAAAATAATGACATTTATCTATCAAAATACTCAGGTTGGTACTCTGTTTCTGATGAAGCTTATTATAATGAAGATGAAATAATTGACATAGATGGAAAAATAATTGCTGAAGCTTCTGGCTCATTAGTTGAGTGGATTGAGGAAGAGTCTTATTTCTTCAGACTTTCTAAATGGCAAGACAAACTCTTAGATTATTATGAAAAAAACATAGATTTTATTTCACCAAAATCAAGGAGAAATGAAGTTGTTAGTTTTGTTAAGGGTGGTTTAAAAGATATATCTATTAGTCGTAAAACTTTTTCATGGGGCATTAAAGTTCCAGATAACCCTGATCATGTTATATATGTATGGTTGGATGCACTTACTAACTACATTAGTGCTCTTAACTATCCTGATACTAGCGACATATTATTCAAAAAATTTTGGCCCGCATCTGTTCATCTTATAGGTAAAGATATTCTAAGATTTCATGCAGTTTATTGGCCCGCTTTCTTAATGGCTGCTAAAATTCCATTACCACATAAAGTTTATGGACATGGGTGGATTTTATCTGGTGATGTGAAAATGTCAAAGTCCAAAGGAAACATTTTAGATCCAATAGATATAATTAATACCTATGGGCTTGATCCATTGCGATACTATTTAATTAAAGAAGTGTCGTTTGGAAATGATGGAAATATATCTAAGGATAAACTGGAAGATTGTATTAATAGTGATTTAGCAAATAATTATGGAAATTTATGTCAAAGAGTCACCGCGTTTGCTGAAAAGAATTGTTTTTCAAAAGTCCCTAAGATCAAAAATTTTAATAATGACGATCTTGTCATGTTAAATAAATTTAAGGAAAATTTAGAAAAAATTAGACAAGAAATTGATAAACAAAATATAAATTTTTACATAAGTTTTATTGTAAGTGCATTATTTGAGGCAAATAAATATTTTAACGATCAAGAACCTTGGAAAAAAAAAAATGATAAAGATAGATTAAATACAATAGTTTATACTTCTTTGGAAATGATTAGAAAGATTTCATTTATGCTTTACCCCATAATTCCAGATTCTATTGACAGGGCCTTAAGGATATTTAATTTAAATTCTAAGGATATTAATTTTGAGTCTGTTGCTTCTCATGATTATTTAAAAGCAGGAAATAATATCAATAAAATTGATATTTTATTTAAAAAGATTGAAAAAAAAGATGATTGATTCTCACTGTCATTTAGACCATGAACCCTTACATGAAAACTTATCCGATGTTATAAGCAGATCCAAAGATTGTGGCATTACAAAACTTTTAACTATATGCACGACACCTGACAGTTTTGAAAATATAAAAGCTATAATTGAAAAAGATCAAATGATTTATGGTACTTATGGAATTCATCCTCACGAAACTGGGAACAATCAAGTCGATAAACAAACAATAATTAAATGTGTAAATGAAAATGTTAAAATCATTGGTATTGGTGAAACAGGTCTGGACTTCTTCTACAACCATAGTGATAAGACTAAACAAATAACTAGCTTTAAAACTCATATAGAGGCTGCTATAGAGCTAAATAAACCCATTATAATTCATTCTAGGGAAGCGGAAAATGAAACATTTGAGATACTGAGTTCATACAAAAATGAAAATTTAAAAATTTTAATGCATTGTTTCACGGGGACTTTAGAATTTTCAAAAAAATTACTAACCTTAGATGCTTTTTTTTCAGCCAGCGGAATAATTACTTTTAAAAATAGTAATGAGCTTCAAAATACATTTAAAACTATTCCCTTGAAGAAACTTCTTATTGAAACAGATAGTCCATTTTTAGCACCTATACCTATGAGAGGTAAAAAGAATGAACCCAGTTTTATTAGGTACACACTTGAGAAGCTATCCACAATCAAAGAAATTACTGTAGAAAAAATGTCAAAAATAACCACTGATAATTTTAATAAACTTTTTACTCTATAATTTAATAATGACTATTAAATTCATTATATTGGGAAGCGGAAGCTCTATGGGAGTACCAAGAGCAGACGGTTACTCTGGTAACTGTAATTTAAATAATAAAAAAAATTTTAGAACAAGATGTTCAGCATTAATAAAATTTGATAATAAGAATATTTTGATAGATACATCACCAGATTTAAGATCTCAATTATTAAAAAATAAAATTAAATCCATCCATAAAGTATTTTACACACACTTACATGCTGATCAAACTCATGGCATAAATGATTTACGTCCTTTTTTTTTAATAAATAAAAAACAGATTCCAGTTTTTGCAGACACAAAAACTTTAAAATATTTAAATTCAACATTTAAATATTGTTTTAAATCGTCAGGTGACTATCCATCAACCTTAAGGTTAAATAATTTAAAAAATAAATATATTTTTAAAGACAAGAATAAAAAAATTCTAATCGAATCATTTCCAACACAACATGGAAAAATTGAAAGTATTTGTTATTTAATAAATAAAAGATTAGCTTATGCCAGTGATATAAGCTTGTTTTATAAAAAAGATTATAAAAGATTAACTAAATTAGATTATTTAATTATAGATTGTTTGTGGTACAAAAATCATTCTGCACATTTCAATTTAGATCAAGTTTTAGATTTAGTTAAAATACTTTTACCAAAAAAGACAATTTTAACAAATATGCACAGTGACCTTGACTACGATCAGCTTAAAAAAAAACTACCAAGAAATATTGTGCCTGGATATGATGGAATGACTATTAAACTATAATGTTAATTCTATTTGTTTTATAATTTTATCAGAAAGAGGCGATATAAAGGAATTGAATGTGTCTTGAATTTTTCCCTCTTTATTAATCAAAATTTTATGAAAGTTCCATTTTGGAACTGTTGAATTTCCATGATTTTCTTTCGACCACTTATAAATGATATGTGCATCTTTTCCTTTTACATCAACTTTGTCTGTAATTGGAAAGGTAATATTAAAATTTGTTTCACAGAAATCTTTTATTTCACTATTAGACCCAGGTTCCTGGCCACCAAATTGATTGGAAGGTACACCAATAACTAAAAAACCTTTATCTTTATATTTTTCATAAAGTGTTTGAAGGTCTGTATATTGCTTAGTAAAGCCACACTGGCTAGCAACATTAACAAGAAGAATTGTTTTTCCTTTAAATTCACTTAGATTTATAATTTTATTATCGATACTTTTGATATTTAGATCAAAAAATAATTTTTCGTATTGAGCATCTACTTTATCAAAGAAAGAAAACATAACTAAACATATTAAAATTAATAAATTATTTTTATAAAACATAAATTACTTTTTTGAAGAAAATAGCAATATAAAATAACCAAATAGTGTTGAAAGTAATGAACCTGCTAAAACTCCAATTTTCACACCATCGATATATTGAATATTTTCCGCAAATGCTAAGTTTCCAACAAATAAACTCATAGTGAAACCAATCCCAGTTAGGACTGATACCCCATATAAACTCAACCAACTTGAATTATCAGGCATTTGAGCGGCTCCAATCTTAACTGCTATAAAAGAAAAAATCATAACACCTACTTGTTTACCAACAAATAATCCAAGAAGAATACCTAGTGGCACTGGCTGTAATAATGATAACATAGACAATCCAGCCAATGAAACCCCCGCATTAGCAAATGCAAATATAGGCATTATCATAAAGGCCACATATGGACTTATTGCATGTTCGAGCTTAATCAATAAAGAAAAATCTTTATCTTTTATCCTATGGGGTATTGTTGATGCTAAAAGCACACCTGCAATTGTTGCATGAATTCCAGATTTATATGTAAAGAACCACATGAAAGCACCAATTATTAAGTATGGTGAGAATTTTTTAATTCCAAATTTATTTAATATAAGTAAAAATATATACGAGACTAAGATTAAGCTTAAATAACTAATGCTTAAATCTCCTGAATAGAAAAATGCAATAATAAGAATTGCACCAAGGTCATCAATTATTGCAAGCGCTGTTAAAAAGATTTTTAATGAAATAGGAACTCTGGATCCAAGT
This sequence comes from Candidatus Pelagibacter sp. Uisw_127, assembly GCF_047722515.1. Lineage (GTDB taxonomy): Bacteria > Pseudomonadota > Alphaproteobacteria > Pelagibacterales > Pelagibacteraceae > Pelagibacter. The sequence continues at coordinate 580,170 of NZ_CP159815.1, read as the reverse complement.
AATGATAGGATACCAAGTGAAAAAGCAATATCTGTAGCAGAAGGGATTGCCCAACCATTTAAGGTTTCTTTATTGTCAAAATTAATAACAACATAAACAAGGGCAGGGATTACCATTCCTCCGACAGCACCAATTATTGGCAGTAATGCTTTTTTTAAATTAGATAATTCACCTTGAATAAATTCTCTTTTAATTTCTAGTGTTACAAAGAAGAAAAAAATTGCCATTAACAAGTCATTAATCCAATGATGTACAGAGAGCTTTAAACCAAAATTATTTATACCAATAAATAAATACTGTTCTAGCGTATCAAAGTATAATTCACTAAAATTTGAGTTACTTATTACTAGGGCTATAATTGCTGCAATTAATAAAACTAAACCGCTTGCGGCCTCTAATCGAAAGAACCATTTAAAAGGTTTTGATAAAGTTGTGATCATAAAATTAGATTAAATCTTTAAAAAATAAAGAAATATCATTAATAGTTTCATACAAATTATAAAGTATAAACTCTATATCTGGGACAATTTTGCTAATAGGTGTTTGGAAGGTATCGAGGAGAACAATTAGGGCTGTAAAAGAAATTATAAAAATTAAGATTAAGCTTAAAAAATTGTAATTTTTTTCATTTTTAGAAGGGTCTAATCCTGGATATTTATCTTTATCTTTGTTAGTTTTATCTCTTTCAATTTGGTCTTTTGTTAAATTTTTGTATTTTGGTGAACTTAGCTTATTTGTACTATCTAAAAGTTTTATGGTTTCTGGACTTTTAATCTCTACACTATCTATTTTTTGTGACAAATTTTCAACGATGGCAGGTTCTATTTTATGAACAGGGTCCTTTATCTTTATTGGCAGAACAGGTTCATTAATAATATCTTTTTTAAAAAACCATTTATAGTTACAGCTATTACACTCAAGTAATCTTCCTTTATCAGGAATCAAACTAGAGGCGACCTCAAAATTCTTATCACAGTTTTTACATGAAATGATCACTATTCCTGTATACCCGATTCTTGAAAAAAAGCCTTATCTTAGATGATCTTTATTCTTTGAAATTATCAATATCTAATGTATTAGTACCTCAATCGGGGCGTAGCGCAGCCTGGTAGCGCATCTGGTTTGGGACCAGAGGGTCGCAGGTTCAAATCCTGCCGCCCCGACCAATTTATGAAAAAAGCAAAAATTTATATTCCTACAAAAAGTTCCATGCAATCTGGTCTTGGTAAATCAGACAAATGGTTAATTGAATTTGAAACAGAGAATACTGGCACCAATCCTTTGATGGGTTGGGAAACAAACTCAAATACTCTTTCAGAATTAAATTTGGAATTTTCCTCTAAAGAATTAGCAATAGAATATGCAAAAAAAAATAAAATTGATTTTGAAATAATTGACCCTCAAAAAAGAAAAACTGTTAAAAAATCGTATGCAGATAATTTTTTAAAATAATGTTTAAATTTTTTACAGAAAAAAAATGGCAATTATGGTCTTGGTTAGGTTCATTTGTAATTTTATTGTCATTGTGGGTTCAGGTAAAAATTGATGTAAAAATAAATGAATGGTTTGGTGTGTTCTACGATATGATTCAAAAGGCACTTGCTAAACCCAACGCTATTACAATTGAAGAGTACTGGATAAATTTAGCATCATTCATTACACTAGCAGGAATTTATATAGCTCTTTACGTTGTAATTAGTTTTTTTACAGCACACTTCTTATTTAGATGGAGAACTGCGATGGTAGAATGGTATCATTCTGTTTATGATAGGGCTCGTAAAATAGAAGGTGCCTCACAAAGAGTTCAAGAAGATACAATTAAGTTTACTCGCATTATGGAATCTCTAGGTACAAGTTTTATTGAATCGGTCATGGTATTAATACAATTTACTCCAATTTTATTAGGGCTATCAGTCGGTATACCAATCTTCTTTTTTGGAGATTGGCAATATGGATTGATAACTGGTGCATTACTTTGGACATTAGGTGGTACGGCATTCTTGATAGGATTAGGTTGGATATTACGTTTAGTTGGAGTGGAATATGATCTACAAAAAAAAGAGGCTGCATACAGAAAGATATTAGTAGTAGCTGAAGATGATGGTAACATTAGACCTAAAACAATAAATGAATTATTTGATGACGTTCGTTCAATTCACTTTTTAAGCTACACAAGGTATTTATATTTTAATATTGGTCGTATGGCTTACTTACAAGCAAATGTATTATCAGCTTATGTTTTTTTAGCTCCAGCTATTGTAGCTGGTGTTGTAACATTAGGTGTTATGCAACAAATTATAAGAGCTTTTGGAAGAGTTGAAGGTTCTATGCAATACCTATTAAAAGCTTGGCCTACCATTATAGAGTTGGCAAGTGTTTATAAACGTCTAAGAGAATTTGAGAGTGTAATAAATTCAACTGAAATAATTATTCAAAAAGATTAATGTCCATTGATAAAAAATATGTTGATCAGATTTTAAAAGTTTCTGAAAAAGCAGCTCTTGCATCATCTTATTTGGTTGGAAAAAAAGACAAGATCGCAGCTGATCAAGCAGCTGTTGACGCAATGCGATCTGAATTAAATAGAATTGATATGAACGGTGAAGTTGTTATAGGCGAAGGTTCACTTGATGAGGCACCAATGCTTTATACGGGCGAAAAACTTGGAAATAAAAAAGGACCTTATTTTGATATTGCCGTTGATCCTCTAGAAGGAACAAATTTTGCAGCGAACAATTTACCTGGTGCAACTTCCGTTATTGCTATTGCTGAAAAAGGAAATCTTTTAAATGCACCAGAAACTTATATGAATAAAATCGCAACTGGACCGATTGAAAAAGGATTAATTGATCTAGATTTTCCATTAGAAAAAAATGTTACAAATCTTGCAGATTTCCTAAACAAAGATGTTTCATCACTCACAGCATGTATCTTGGATAGACAAAGACATAAAAAAATAATTGACGAATTAAAGCAACTAAATATTAATATTAAGTTAATTACTGACGGTGATGTTCTTGGTGCATTGTATGTGACAAATCCAAAATATAATGTTGATATATTTTTAGGTATAGGAGGTGGTCCCGAGGGAGTTTTGACAGCATCAGCTCTTGATTCTTTTGGATGCCATTTTCAATGTAGATTTATATTTGATAATGATAAGGATATTAAAGAGGCAAACAAAATGGGAATAACTGATTTGAATAAAAAATATGAATTAAATGAAATTATAAAAGGAGATTCGATTTTTTGCTCAACAGGTATTACTTCTAGTGACATGTTAAGTGGAGTCGAGATTAATGATAATAAGTATACAACAGAGACACTAGTTACACACAAAAGTTTAAAATTTAAAGAAACGATAAAAAGAACAAATCTTATTGAAGAATGATTTCTGTTTCAGGTAAGAAGTGGGAACAAAAAAAAATTAATCAAAACTCAGTTGATAAATTAAAACAAGATTATAATTTTAGTGACATTTTATCTAGACTAATTATTTCAAGAAAATTTGAAGATGAAGAAATTACAACAATCAATACAGACTTAGATTTAAACAACGTTTTTTTAAACAATGAAGATTTCAATCGATCTATTAAACTTGTTGTTAATTGCATTAATAACCATGAAAAAATATGTATTTTAGGTGATTATGATGTGGATGGGTCTGCTGCTACTTCATTATTTGTAAAATTATTTGAAAATATAAATCACCCCTTTTTTTATTATATACCTGACAGAGAGAAGGACGGCTATGGAGCCACCAAAAAATTATTTCAAAAACTGATCTTGGAAAAACCTAAATTAATTATAATGGTTGATTGCGGTTCTACCTCCAATGAAGCAATAAATTTTTTAAATAAAAATGAAATAAAATCTTTAATTATTGATCATCATGAAATTAATAAGCCATTTCCAAATGCAAACTCAATTATAAACCCAAAACAAGATAATGGTTATAAAGAGTATGACTATTTATGTGCCACCTCGCTTTCTTATTTTTTTTTAGATTTACTAATTAAAGAAATTAAAAGTGAAATAAATATAGCTGATTATTTGATATATGTTTTGTTAGCTACAGTGTGTGATGTTATGCCTTTAAGAAAACTTAACAGATTAATTGCATTAAATGCTCTTAAAAATTTTGATATAACAAAAAATTTACCTCTTAATACTTTGTTTGAATTAAATAATAAAAAAAATAAAATTAATATTAACGATTTAGGTTATTTAATTGGCCCTATATTAAATGCTGGAGGCAGGCTAGGTAAGTCTCAATATGCTACAGAATTATTGTCCTCCAATAATAATCAAGTTGTAATGGATAGGTCTAATCATTTGATTAAATTAAATAATAAAAGAAAAGAAATTGAAACTTTAGTATTAAATGAAATTGATTTTGTAAAAATTGAAAAAGAAAACAAAGAAGTAATTATCTATTATAATCCTAATATTAACGAAGGTTTAATAGGAATTATTGCAGCAAGATTAAAGGATTATTTTAATAAACCATCTATTGTAATAACTGCATCTAGTGAATTATTAAAAGGATCTGCTAGATCAATTTATAATTATAATATTGGCCGTGTAATTAAAAATTCATTAGATAAAGATATAATTATAGGTGGTGGTGGTCATAATATGGCTGCAGGATTTACGTTAAATAAAGAAAATCTTAAAAATTTTGAAAACTATATATTGGAAGACTATTCAAAATCTAATGCTGTAAATAATAATATATTTACATATGAATCTGAAATTTCATCATTAGCTTTTAATCAAGATTTTTATGATGATATAAAAAAATTAGAACCTTTTGGTACAGGAAACTCAGTACCAACCTTTATGTTAAGAGATTTAAGAATAATTAAGCCCTGTGTGTTAAATAATAAACACATATCTTCAATATTAAAATCAAAAACAGGATTTTCAATTAAATCAATATCATTTAATTCTATTAACACTAATATAGGTGAATACTTAATGGGTTATAAAAATAACATTAATGTAATAGGTGAAATCAATGAAAACATCTGGAATAATAAAAAAGCTCTTCAATTAACTGTTAGAGACCTTATCCTATAACTTAATTACACTTGATAAATAATGACTTTTAAAATAAAAGATCACAACATGGTCCCTTCGTCTATCGGTTAGGACAGCTGGTTTTCATCCTGCAAAGGGGGGTTCGATTCCCCCAGGGACCGCCAAAAATATGTTTTATTACACATATATGCTTAAATCTATTTCTAGAGGAGTTAAAAAAACTTATGTTGGATATACTAACAATTTAGATTTAAGATTAAATAAACATAATTCTAACAAAGGAGCTAAATCAACAAAAGGATATAAATGGATCCTGATATATAGTAAAAAATTTAAAACTAAAAATGAAGCAATGTCGTTTGAGTACAGTCTTAAAAATAATAAAACATTAAGAAAGAAACTTTTAGAGAAGTCTATTCAATGAATATTTCTATACTATTACCTTATAAAGAAAATTTTGTTTCTAATAATGCTGGTGCTGTTTCGTTATTTGTAAACGATATTACAAATAATAGCATTTACAAAAAAACTACAAAAATTTTTGGTAACACAGTATATAAAAAATTTCTTTCAGGGAATTATATCAATCTTAATTTTGATAAAAACATATTTTTTAGTTCCAATAATCAATACGTAAATAGTTTTGTTAACTACAAAGAGACTCGAAATTCAGATTTAATAGAAGTTCACAATAGACCTAATTACATCAAAATTATTAAGAAAAAATATCAAAATAGATTATTTTTATATTTTCATAATGATCCATTACAAATGAGTGGTTCTAAAACAATTGAAGACCGCATAAATTTAATCAATAATGTTGATAAAATAATATTTAATAGTGAATGGTCTAGAAGTAGATTTTTTATTGATTTAGATAATAAACAAGATCTAATAAAAAAAACATGCATATGTTTTCAATCTTCGTCTAAAATTAAAATTAATTTCAAAAAGAAAGAAAATATAATTACGTTTGTTGGAAAACTAAATCGAGCAAAGGGTTACGACTTATTTGGTAATGCAATAATTAAAATTTTAGATAAATATAACAATTGGAAATCAAATGTTTATGGTGATGAACCAAGAGAAATTCATATTTTTAAACATAAAAATCTTAAAGTTTCTGGTTTTAAAGATAACAATTTTATTCTAAATGATTTAAAAAGAACAAGTATTTCAGTTGTTTGTTCAAGGTGGGAGGAGCCATTTGGTAGAACTAGTTTGGAAGCAGCTAGTAGAGGATCCGCAGTTATAATAAGTAATAGAGGAGGCCTTCCTGAGACAGCACCTCATGCTATAAAACTAAAGAAATTAAATTCAGAAAACATTTTTAAGGAAATTGAAGCACTTATTCTTAATAAGAAGAGATTATTATCAGTACAAAAAAAAAATTACCAAAATTTTAAACTAACTCATTCTTTTGTAGCTAAAATAATTGATGAAGAAAGAAAAATTGATTATCATGACAAGTCTATCAGATTATTTAATATTAAAAAAAAAATTGTTTTAAAGATAATACACGCAACAAACTTCAATAGACGTTTTAAAGGTAGACTTCATTACAATACAGGTAGAAGACTTAATAATGGATTTGTAAGACTTGGTCATAATGTATTAACTTTAAGTGATAGAGATTTGATTCATGAAAATAAGAATATTTTAGATATTCATGGTAAAAAAAAATTACAAAAAAATTTAATTGAAAGTTCAATTAATTTCAAGGCTGACTGTCTTATTTTAGGACATGCAGATTCTATTAATAATGAAACTTTAGACAATATTAAGGATAAAAATAAGAATTTAAAAATATGTCAATGGTTCTTGGACCCTATCAGTAAAAAAGGTCCAGATTACATAAAAAATAATAAAAGAATTTTAGACAAAATTGATTTTATTGATAATACGTTTTTAACAACTTGCCCAAGTATTTTATCAAAAAAGATTAAAAATTCATATTTCATGCCTAATCCTTCAGATGAGTCATTTGAAATCTTAAAAAATTATCAACATAATTGTGAAAATGATATTTTTTTTGCAATGAGTCACGGAGTGCATAGAGGAGCTCTTAAAAAAGGGAAATTTGATAATAGGGAACTTTTTATTAATAAACTTAAAAAATTAAATCAAGAAATTAATTTTGATATTTATGGTATGAACAATGTTCAGCCTATATGGGGTGATAATTTTATTAAAGCAATTTCGAAATCAAGTATGGGTATAAATTTGAGTAGGGGAGAGCCAGTAAAATACTATAGTAGTGACCGTATTGCACAACTTTTAGGAAATGGTCTATTAACATTTATTGATAAAAAAACTTGTTTCAATGATTTCTTGTCTAATAAAGAAATTATTTTTTATAATGATATAGAAGATCTAAGCGATAAAATTAATAAGTATAAAAAAGATAAAAAAGAAGCCAGAAAAATTGCAAAAAAAGGTCGTGATACTTATTTAAAAAATTTCAATTCTACCATTGTTGCTGATTTTATTCTTTCAAAAATTTTTGATTATAAAAGTAAAAATAAATTTATTTGGGAATAAATGAAGTATAAAAAAGCTTTAATAATAGGTGTTACTGGTCAAGATGGTTCTTATTTAGCTGAACTACTATTAAAAAAAAAATATAAAGTACATGCAATATTAAGAAAAGTTTCGCTTAAAAAAAACAAGAATAGGTTTTGGCGTATTAATGAATTTAAGAAAAATATTATTTTTCATAATGCATCATTAAATGAATATAAAAAATTATCTAGTTTAATTAAAAAAATTAAACCTCATGAAATATATCATCTAGCAGCACAAAGTTATATTAACTATAGATTTGATGATGAATTTTTTCAATTAAACCCAAATATAAATGGAACACATTATATTTTGTCAGCTATTAAAAATTATTCACCAAAATCAAAATTTTATTTTGCTTCTTCGTCAGAAATGTTTGGTAATGTAAATAGCTTCCCACAAAATGAAAATACAAAATTAAATCCTAGATCCGCTTATGGAATTTCAAAAGTAGCTGGGTATCAATTGACTAAAAATTATAGAGAGGCGCATAATTTATTTGCATGTACTGGCATCTTATATAATCATGAATCTTCAAGGAGAGGAATTAACTTTGTTTCAAAAAAGATAGTAAATGGTGTCGCAAAAATTCATCTTAAAAAAAAGAAAAAAATCTTATTAGGTAATATTAATGCAAAAAGAGACTGGGGATATGCTGGTGATTATGTTTTGGCTATGTGGAAGATGCTACAGCAGTCAAAACCTTCAGATTATGTCATCGGAACTGGAAAATTACATACAGTAAAAGATTTTTTAAGAATTGCATTTGAATACGTGGGGTTAAATTATAAAAATTATATAGAAATAGATAGAAAGTTAATAAGACCTAAAGATAATGCAATTTTAAAAGCAAACATTTTTAAAGCCAAAAAATATTTAAAATGGAAACCTAAAGTTAATTTTAAGAATCTAGTAATTGATATGATTAAAAGCGAAATTGAACTATTACAAAATGATAAAACTAATAAATAATTAATGAACAATTATTTAATTTTCAGAACTGATAGAATAGGTGATTTCTTACTCACAGCAATTTTGATTAATTCTATTAAACGAAATGATCCTAATTCTCATATTAACTTAGTCTCATCAACTAAAAATTACCACTTTATAAAATCTTTTAAAAATGTTGATGAAGTAATAATTTTAAAAAATAATCTACTTGATAAGATAAAATTAATTCATAAGCTAAGGTCAGTTTATTATGATAAAATTATAGTCCACGACGCAAAAAATAGATCTTCAATAATATCTTTTTTTTTAAAATATGGGCTTAAAATAAAACCAGATAATTATTTAGATATTTCATATATTGATTCTATTAAAGAGATAATTTCTAAATTAAATTTTGATTTTATTGAATTAGACTTAAATACTTTAAATAATCGTGGTCATAATTTTTTTAAAGATTTAAATGAAAATTTTATACTTTTGCACCTTGATGAGAAGTGGATATACAATAATTATATAAGTGAATATACCAATATTGAACCATTAAAAGATGAATTAATTTCATTTATCAACCTACTACTAACTAAAACTAAAAAAAAATTAGTAATTACAACAGGAATTCGTTCTCCAAGTATTATTAATGATATTATTAGCATTGGTTTAAGTTCTAGAGTTAAAGTTTATAAAAAATTAGATTTTCTTTATCTTGAGAACTTAATAAGTAAATGTAAATTGCTAATATCCTGTCATGGAGCCGTATCTCATGTTGCTGCTGCACATCAGATCAAACAAATTGATATAATTGAAAAAACGAAACTTAATTTTTATTCTAAATGGACTCATCATTTTAGAAACTATCATTCTATACATAGGAAGCCTTTTGATAAACTTTCAACTGATATTATTAAACTACTTTAAATATTTTTTACTTAAAATTAATTTTTTATGTTTGTAAAGTAGTAGTCTTTTTCTATTGAATGTATCAAATCATAATTTTTATTTTCCAATAAATCAAAAATTTGTTTTTTTCTTTCATCAAATATTTCAATTTGAATAACTATCTTATTATTTTCTAATAACTTATTAATACCATATAAAACTTCTTCTTCGTGTCTTTCAACATCAATTTTGATAGCTATAATGGAATTTTTAATATCCAAAAGGTCATCACCTATGTCTGATTGAATGACTCTTTTGTTTATATTTTTCTTATTATAATTTGTTAAAGCTTCATCATTTTTATTATAAATTGCAAACCCACCAGTCCTATCTTTATCAGGAACCCACATGGTTGCCAATTTTTTTATATTTGATAAAGCGCAGTTATACGCTTTAATATTATATATTTTATTTATTAAAACATTTTTTTTAAGCTGATTAAAATTTTCTATAATTGGTTCAAAAGCATAAATATCAAGTTTTTTTTTAGATAAATTTATTGAATAAAACCCCATATGCGCACCTATATCTATAAAAATTTTTACTCTATTTTCGTCAATCTTTTTTTTTAAAAAAGTTATTTGATCATCTTCATATTTATCTTTTAAATAAATTTCTCTATCGATTGGGTTCTTTGGGTTTAATGAAAATACTAAATTATTATGAACAACTTTGATTTCTTTAATATGAAAAAATTTAACCATAACTTTAAGTAATGTCGGAACAATTCTTTTAAAAATTTTAAATGTATAGAAGAAATTAATTATTGTTCTTATTTTCATATTTTAATTTTGTTTAATGCATTATTTTTAAATAAATTTGCTTCTTTAATATATCTTCTTACCATTTCTGTTGATTTATGACCTGTCATGGCCATTATATTTCTTTCTTCAGCTCCAGACTCTGCTGTAGATGTTGCAAACCCTGATCTTAGGCTGTGTCCAGCGTATTTATGACTGTCTAAACCAGCATAATTTGCATACTTTTTAATTATTAATGCTACGCTTTTATCTGAAATATCAAAGATTTTACCTTTTTTTAAATGAAATATTTCAATCCAACATTTCAATGCATTTACAGGACAAAAATTTTGATTATCAAAGTAGGGGATAGCCTTAGTCATACCTTCTCCAGATTGATCAGTTTTTGATCTCTTTACGAAAATCTTAACTCCTTCTGATACAAACTCTAAGTCTTCATATTCAATTTCAACCAACTCAGATCTTCTAAAACCACCTGAAAATCCAATTAAAACTAAAGCTTTGTCTCTAATTTTTCTATTATCTTTTTCACTAGATTGATGTATTGCTTCAATTAATACTTTTAAATCACTGATTAATAATGGTTTTTTACCTTTTTGATTACTTCCATTAGTTCTTTTAATGCCCATTAAATTTTCCATTATTATAGGATTCTTTGTATCTATATAATGACCTTTAGTTTTATGTAGTATGCTGATTGAAGCTAATCGTCTTTTTAAAGTACTGTATTTAGAATATGAGGATAAATGAGTTAAATATAGAGCTAATATTTTTGGCTGTGTTGGCATTGCCTGAAATCCATTTTTTGAACAAAATAATAAAAAGTCTTTATAATCAGACTGATAAGCTCGAAGTGTATTTGCTGATTTAGAATTTCTTAAATTCTTAATTGTTTCCAATTCAAGACTTTTTATATCTGTTACTAGATCATTCATATATTTCCGATAACCATTAATTATCGGAAATATATATTAGGTGATTTTATATGTCAATAGCTATAAAATATTTTTTATGGATGACGCTATTGAGATTCTGAAGATATTGCGGGAAAGTAATGTTTTGTTTTTACTATTTATCATTATACCAATTGTCTTATTAATAGGTTCATGGCTTATGGGTAATAGTATAAACAGAGAAATGTTAGGTGAAGAATATTTAAAAGAGAGTTTTGATGTATTTAAAATTCTTTTAATGTTTTATTTTGGAGCAATTTTACTTGTTGTACTTTTTATATATGTTGTAAAATGAAATTTTATATTAATTTCAATGACTTAATACAGTAAATTAAACTAAATGATTAGAAAATTAGAGCAAAAAGATAAGGAAAATTGGGCTAAATTATACAATGGTTATGCCGATTTCTATAAAGTCCAAATGAATACTAGAGTTTTAGACACTCTTTGGAGTTGGATTCAGGATGAAGCTCATGATGTTAATGCTATTTGCTTTGAATTAGAGGGTAAAATCGTTGGAATTGCCCATTATAGAACAATGCCAAGACCAATTAAGGGGCAATATATTGGTTTTTTAGACGATTTATTCGTAGAGCCAGAATTTAGAGGTCAAAAAATAGCTCAAAAGCTTATTGGTCATCTAAAATCTTTATCTAAAGCCAATAATTGGGATGGAATTCGTTGGATCACCCATTCTTCCAATGAAAATGCAAAGAAATTATACGATAAAATAGCCAATAACACAGGTTTTGAGCTCTATGAACTTAAAGGGGACTAAGTTTCAGCTAAAAGTCTGGAATTACTTGAGGAAAATACCCAAGGGTAAAGTGAAGACTTATAAGGATGTTGCTAAAGCCATTGGAAAACCGCTAGCAGCCAGAGCAGTCGCCAATGCTATAGGTAAAAACCCCTATCCTCCTAAAATACCCTGTCATAGAGTGATCAGATCAGATGGAAGCCTCGGCGGATACTCTGGAAAGGGAGGAATTCAACAAAAACGTTATTTATTGAGATCTGAAAAGCTCTTCATAAAATAGTACTTTTAACCCCAAAAAACGTCAAAAACCCCTGGTAATAAACACGTTTTAGGTATTTAGCCATATTTTTGTCTAATTGCTGCAATACATCCTTCAGTTGTACTGCAAATGAACTTTCAGCTAAAATAGACCATCCTATGGACGTTTAAACAGCATATTCTCATACTGCATTGCTCTACTTGTCAACAATAGCAACGATTATAGAAGGAGTAAAAAAGACCATTTTACTTGCTTTTTTAGCCCCCTATTCTACTCCACAAATAATCTAATTTTAAAAAAACTACCCTATTAATTGAAATAAGCATTTAATATCAATACTAAATCACCATTTTACCTATCTACAAAACTATATTTAATTTACTAAAAATCAAAATTTATCAATTCTCACTTTTTCAACTATAGAAAAACAGATTTATGCTACTTTTATTTTATTTTAGGCTTATTTTAGTAACTATAATTTAACTATTTGTTAGAATTTATTATATTTTATCTATAATTTTAGAATTTTATAATATTTTATTTAAATCAATAATTACAGTAGTTTAAAATATATTATTAATGTATAATATTAAGTATTAGTAAATAAGTAATACCTAATTAATTGGATTTAATATAAGATTCTCTTCTAGAGATATAAATTCCACTCATAATAATAATGGACAAACCTAAGAATGTCCAATTATCAGGAAAGTCACTAAAGAAGTAATACCCGATAATTATATTGGTGATGATTTCAAAGTAGCTAAATGGAGCTAATTTAGAGGCATCAGCATATTTAAGTGATAATATAAGAAATAAGTGCCCAATGCAGGCAAATACACCTATAGAGGCCATCATAGACCATTGTGAGGCACTTGGATTAACCCAAATAAAAGGCATTATACCTGAAACAGCTACCAATCCAACTAACCCTGTTAATAATAAGGTTAATAAAGGGTTATCTGAAGTGCTCAATTTACGTGTAATTATTAAATAAAACCCATACATTATACCTGTTCCTAATGCAGCTAGACTAGCCAAGTTGATCTCTACGAAACCTGGTCTTATTACCACTAGGGAGCCTATAAACCCTATGATAACGGCAGTCCACCTCCTTACACCCACCTTCTCACCCAAAAATATAGGAGAAAATGCAGTAACAATTAAGGGCGCCACAAAGGCAAGCGTTAAAGCTTTAGCTAAAGAGATAACGGATATTGCGTAGAAGAAACAAATATTAGCACAAAGTAGTATTAATCCTCTTATTATTTGTAATTTTGGCTTATCAGTCCAAACAAGCTGCTTATTATAGAAGAAGAACATTATTGGAAGCGTGAATGCGACCGTAAAAAAGTACCTTGCCCAAGTGATCTGTAAAACTGGCAGATCAGCACTTAAATATTTAGCAAAACCATCCATGATTGGAAGCATTACCCAGGCTAAAAGGTTAAATATGATGGCTTTCATAAGCCAATAGATACAGTTTAATTAAAGTACTTTAAAGCAAAGAATACTACTACCGGAATAGTAGCAAAAGACATAACTGTAGAAACAACAATGGTACTAGCAACGCTATCTACAATTTTTTTTGGCGAATAAATTGAAGCTATAAGATAATTTAAAACTGCACTAGGCATTGAACATTGAATTAATAGAACACCAGCTGCAAATCCTGATAGATCAAAATATCCAATGATTAATAACGCAACAATAGGACCTAAGACAACTCTTCCAATTGATGAAATCGCAGCTTTCTTAAAAGAAAAAACTTTAAAACGAGTTAAGGCAATTCCTAAAGACATTAATATTAAAAAAATTGTAGCATACATTAGTAGAAAGGTTGTGTTTTCTACAAAGACTGGAAGTTCTATTTTGAAATATAGGAAAATCACTGAAATTATAATTGCATAAAATGGTGGATTTTTAAGAATAACATTAATATTGAATTTTCTATCAGCAAGAAAAATTCCTAACGTAAAGTGACATAGAATTATTAAAGCTGAAATAGCAGCAGCAACACCTAATCCTTGAGATCCATAAGCAAATAAACATATTGGTAAGCCCATATTTCCAGTATTTGGCATAATAAATGGTGGAAGCTCGCGGATAATGTCTTTAGTTTTTAAGAAAAATAAAAAGATAATTCCAATAAAAGTAAAGGCAGCAATTGCAATTAAAAAATACCAAAAGTAATCTTTAACTATTTCAAAAGATGTACCAGTTGAAGTTAGTGCATATATAATCATTGCAGGAGTTCCGATATTCGCAGCAAAATTTGTTATGAAAGTGGTGTCAATTTTTGGATTATTTTTACCTAAATAATATCCAATACCAACAACAAAAAAGACAGGAAATAAAACCTCAAACAGTTTTAGATATAACTCCATTAATTATAAATTCTAATCAGTGTTGGATATTTAAGGATATTTTTATCTTTTTTGAAAATAGAAAGACAATTCTTAGAATTAAGTTCATTAGTTTTATGTGTAATAATAACAATAGTGGCTTTGTTATTTTTTTTGTCAGGGGTTTGGATTAATCTTTTTACTGAAATTTTATACTTAGCTAATCTATTAGTGATTGTTGATAGAACACCAGGTTTATCTTTAACTTCAAATCTCAAATATAGAGAATTCACATAATTATCAACATTATAACATTTGATAGATTGACGTTTATTAGTTGGAATACCAAAAGGTTTTTTAATATTGTCTCTTAAAATTGAGAGCAAATCTGATAATAATGATGACGAAGTAGGTCCGGGTCCTGCTCCCTCACCTTGTAATATACTTTCACCCACTGGTTTTCCTTCAAGAATAACTGCATTCATAACTCCACCAACATTACCGATGTAAGAATTTTTATTAACTAAACACGGATGAACTGTTTCAAAAAGCTGATTGTTAATAAGTTCAGAAATACCAAGCAACTTAATACGTAAATTTAATTGATTGGCTATCTCTATGTCTTTCAATTCAATTTTTTCAATACCTTCCATTAAGCATTTGTGTTTTGAAATTTTAGTATTAAATGCAAGAGCAGATAAAATTCTTACTTTTGCGAAAGCATCGAAACCATTTAAATCTAATTTTGGATTTCCTGGTTCAGCATATCCTAATTTTTGAGCTTTCTTTAATACATTGGCAAAATTATCACTAGAGTTTTCCATTTCTGAAAGAATGTAGTTAGATGTACCATTTAAAATTCCATAAACTTTAGAAATTTTGTTGGTTGCAAGACCTTCTTTGATAGTTCTTAATATTGGAATTCCCCCGGCAACTGATGCTTCAAATTCTAAGTTAACCTGATTGTCCTCAGCTAATTTTGCCAAGTAGTCACCATGTTTGGAGATAAGTGCCTTATTAGGAGTAATTACATGTATCTTGTTTTTTAAGGCAGTTTCAACAACTTTTTTTGATATACCATCAGATAAGCCAATAGCTTCAAATAAAATATCCACTTTAGTTTTATTAAAAATTTCTAATGGGTTTTTGTAAAAAATTTTTTTATTAATTTTAAACTTTCTTTTTTTAACAATACTTCTTGCTGAAACAGCAATAATATTAATTTTTTTTCCAGTTTTAAGCTCTATATCTTTTTTTTTAGTATTAAGCTCATTTAATAAGTAAATCCCAACTTGACCTAACCCTACTACAGCAATGTTCATTATATTTTTCATTTAATTATTAATGTCAGGGTAGTCTGCCTTATCAGAATAATCTTTAAGGAAAATATCAAATTCTTCAAATGTCATTGTTTTAAAATCAGAAGTTTTTTGTAATATTTTAGATAATTTTTTATTATCTTCAGATTTTTTTAAAGGATCTTCGTTCCAATAAATTGAGTTTTTATCCAAAGAACAAGATGTTAAGATCAGAATTAGTGGCAGGAGAAAATATTTCATTACAATCCTTTTGTTTTGTTAAAACCATATTTAATATTCATATTTTGTATAGCTTGACCAGCGCCACCTTTAATTAAATTATCAATAGCAGATAAAATAATGACTCTATTTTTATACTTAGTTTTGCAAATTGCTATAGAGCAATTATTTGTGTTAATAACGTCATTTGTACTTATCAAAGAATTTGTTTTAAAAATTTTAACAAACTTACTTTTGGAATATTCAGTATTTAGGGTTTTTTCTAATTTATTAATGTTTACACCTTTATTAAGGTCTAGATAAATTGTACTTAATATTCCTCTGAACATGGGTGTTAGATGAGGCGTGAAAGTAAAAGAGAATTTATTTTTAGTATAATTGTCAATTTCTTGTTGAATTTCAGAGTTGTGTCTATGAAAACCAACTCCATAAGCGCTTAAAGACTCATAAAGGTTTTTATCTTTATATTTATCATGAACTCCTCTACCCGCTCCGGAATATCCAGATTTAGAATCTATAATTACGTTATCTGTTTTTATTAAGTTTTTTTTAATTAGTGGGATAAGTGGTAAAAGTATTGATGTTGGGTAACACCCTGGACATCCAATAATATTGAATTTTTTTACTTTATCTCCATTGATTTCTGGCAACGAATAAATTGATTTTTTAATATTCTTTATAGATCTGTGTTTTTGTTTGTACCATTTTAAATAATCAGATGCTTTATTAAGTCTAAAATCAGCAGCCAAATCAATTAACACATTGTTGTTTAATAAATCATTTGAAATATCTTGCGCTTCGCCATTTGGTAAAGCTGTGAAAACTAAATCTATATTCTTTAAAAAAGATTTATTGTATTTAACTATTATTGGTAATTTTTTTGAACTTAATGATTTCTCATAACTAGAGATATTTTTTCCAACCGATGAGTTTCCACAAAGATATTTAATCTTAACATCACTGTGTTTAACTAATAACTTAATTAGTTGAACACCGATATAACCAGTTGATCCAGCAACTAAAACATTAAGCTTAGGCATTTTTTTATTATAGCAGTTTAGAGTTAAAAAAGAATTATCTTTTCGAGAATTGGAAGCTTCTTCTAGCTTTTCTACGACCAGGTTTTTTTCTCTCGACCGATCTAGAGTCTCTGGTATTCAGTTTTTCAGTCTTAAGAACTGCTCTATTCTCCGAATCAAATAAAATTAGGGCTTTAGCAATACCATGAACCATTGCACCAGCTTGACCTGTGTGTCCACCACCTGCAACACTACATCTAACATCATAATCAGTTGCTTGGTTTATAATTTCAAATGGTCTTGTAATTTGCATTTTATGACTGCCGCTGGTGAAGTATTCATCCATTGTTCTGCCATTTACATAAATTTTGCCAGTACCTTTTTTTACCCAAATTTTTGCAATAGATTTTTTTCTTCTACCCGTTGCATATTTACTATCTTTAAAATCTAATTTTATTTTAGGTTTTTTTGTAACAACTTTAGTTGGTGCAACTGCTGTTTCCATATTAATTTCTTATTAAATTTTTACTGTTTAATTTACCTAAATCTAAAAGTTTAGGGTTTTGTGCTGCATGAGGATGTTCTTCACCAGCATAAATTTTTACTTTAGTTAATTGTTTTCTACCAAGCACTCCACCAGGTAACATTCTTTTGACTGCTAATTTTAATGATTCACCAGGTTTATTTTTTTCTAATAATTTTTCAGGAGTTATCTCTTTAATTCCCCCAGGGTGACCAGTGTGTTTATAATATTTTTTATCTTTAAATTTTTTTCCAGTGAATTTTGCTTGTTCAACATTCTTAACTACCACAAAATCACCATCATCCATATGTGGTGTAAAAGTAGTTTTATTTTTTCCCCTAACAATCATTGCTATTATAGATGCCAGTCTTCCAACTACAGCATTTTTTGCATCTATTTCAAACCAGTTGCTAGTTAATTCACTTTGTTTTAGAAATTTTGTCATTGTGCGAGGATTAATACTATTATTAGATATAAAGTCAATTTTATATTTAGCTTGTAATAGCCCCTATTAATGCTATTTTAAAAATGCCGATTTGTTCCTATTGCAGGCTAATATATGCTAAAAAGGATTTTTTACCCACATTATCGGTAGGCGCTTTTGAACTGTATTGTACGCCTTGCATTTAGCAGAAGTACTAAAAAGGAGAATCAAGATGAGCACAAAAAGACAAAACCCTGAAACTATAGCCATACATGGTGGTGATTATAGAAGTGATCCAACAACAAAAGCTGTAGCTGTTCCAATTTATAGAACAACATCTTATTTGTTTGATAGTACCGAGCATGCTGCAAACTTATTTGCATTAAAAGAGTTCGGAAATATCTACACAAGGATCATGAATCCAACTAATGATGCACTCGAAAAAAGACTTGCTGCATTGGAGGGAGGGTTAGCTAGCTTAACAGTATCATCAGGTCAAACAGCTTCAACATTTGCAATTTTGAATGTTGCTCAAGCTGGAGATAACATTGTTAGTTCAACTGACCTTTATGGAGGAACTGTTTCTTTATTTACACATACTTTAAGTAAACTTGGAATTGAAGTTAGATATGCAGATCCAACCGATCCAAAAAACTTTGAAAAAGCAATTGATGATAAAACTAGAGCTTTTTATGGAGAAACTTTGCCCAATCCTTATTTAAGAGTTTTTCCTATTAAGGAAGTCTCTGATATAGGAAGAAAATACAACATACCCCTGATAGTAGATAATACAGCCTCCCCTATTATTTGTAAGCCCATAGAGCATGGAGCAGCCGTAGTGGTTTATTCTCTTACAAAATATATTGGTGGTCATGGTACTGTTGTAGGTGGAGCTTTAGTAGATGGTGGTAATTTTGATTGGACTGCAAATCCTAAAAGGCAACCATTGTTTAACGAACCAGACGCAAGTTACGGTGGTGTAGTTTGGGGTAAAGCAGTACCTGAATTAACTGGTGCAAATGTATCCTTTGTAGTTAAAGCAAGAGTTACTCTTTTAAGAGACCTTGGTGCAGCTTTGGCTCCTGATAATGCATTTGGAATTATACAGGGACTTGAAACTGTAGCATTAAGAATGAAGCAACATTGTTCAAATGCAGAAAAGACTGTTGAATATTTATCGAATCATGAGAAAGTTGCTAGAGTAATCTATCCAACCAAATATGATGGAGAAATTGGAAATAGAGCTAAGAGATATCTTAAAGGTGGAAATGGTGGTTTAGTTGGAATAGAGCTAAAAGGTGGAATTGAAGCAGGTAAAAAATTCATAGAATCTTTAAAAATGTTTTATCATGTGGCTAATATTGGTGATGCAAAAAGTTTAGCAATTCATCCAGCAACAACTACTCATAGTCAATTAAATGAAAAAGAGTTGTTAGCAGCTGGTGTTACACCCGGCTACGTAAGACTATCTATTGGTATAGAGCACATTGATGACATTATTGAAGACTTAGAACAAGCACTTCTGAGAACTTCAGATAATGTTGAAGATATTAATAAAGCTAAAGCCGTTGGTTAGAATTTTTATATAAAATTATAATATAACTAGTCAAAACAAATATTGAGCCTAGCTGGTGTAGTGATGCATACTTAATCTCTACACCAGAAAGCAAAGTTACAATCCCTAAAAAAACCTGAACTAATATAGCAATATCAAAGAATATAATATTTTTGATATTGAGTTTATTTTTTATAAAAAAATAATTTAAAATTATAATAAAGAATAAAAGTAAATAAGCTGTAAACCTATGTAAAAATTGGATTATAGAAGCATTACTAAATAGTTCAGTATTTATTATACCTTCAAATTTTACATCGTTCGGAAAAAAACCACCATTCATATCGGGCCATGAATTGTAAATAAGCCCTCCATCCAAGCCTGATAAAAAAGCACCTAATATAATTTGTAAAATAATTAATTTAAGTATGAATAATAAGAAAAGATTTGAAAGTTTTTGATGAAATTTTTCAATATTAAAAATATCTAAAATAAACCAAAAAATTAAACATAAAATAAATAAAGCTAAAGATAAATGTATGCTTAGTCTGAAATGGCTAACATCATTATTTTCAATTAATCCACTTGAAACCATATACCATCCAATAAATCCTTGAAGGCATATAAGAAAAAATATCCAGTAATATTTATTTGAGTAATACTTGGTGTATGTAAATTTTAAGCTAAAAATAAATAGAGGAACCAATGTGAATAAACCTACAAATCTTGCTAATAATCTGTGTGCATATTCCCAATAAAAAATTACCTTAAACTCATCCAAATTCATACCATAATTGATATTTTGATATTCAGGAATTTTTTTGTATTCTGAGAAATAAAAATTCCACTCATTATTATTTAAAGGCGGTAGTATACCAGTGAAGAGTTCCCAAGCTGTGATAGATAATCCTGAATCAGTAAGTCTAGTAAGGCCACCAACAGCAACCATAAGAATAATTAATAAAAATAAAGTTATTAACCAAAATTTTAAATATTTTATATAGTTGTCGCTATTTACAAACATAAATTATACTTATAATAATTATATTATTAACCAATTGATTAAATGTCGCCAACAAATAAAAAAAAATTATCAGTAATAAGAATTAAGCTAGATAAGCTTGATAATGAATTGCTTAAATTAATAAAAAAAAGATCTAATTTGGTAAATGAAGTTTTAAAAGTAAAAATACATAAAAAAGAGATAATTGATCAAAAAAGAATAAATTTCATACTTAAGAAAATTAAGGAAAAATCAATACAATTAAATATAGACCCAAAGATTACAAATAGAATATGGAAAAATATGATTTGGTCTTTTATTGATTATGAAAAAAGGAACTTTAAAAAAAAGTAATACTATTTACTATGTGGAGGTAACTTCTTCTCTACAAACATTTCATGTTTTCTGGTAGCAGGATTATACTTCTTTGCTGATAATTTAACTTTAGCTTTTTCTCCACCAGCTGGTTTTTTAACATAATAAAAATATGGACTATCAGGTTTAGCTTCTGGTACCAGTCTAACTTTAACGTGCGTTTTTTTTGCCATATTATTTTAAATTTTTTATTTGTTTTATTAAATTAGAAATCTTCTTAAGTTTAATTTTTATATTATAGTCAGCATTTATAGAATTATTTGGTAATTCGTCAAGTTTTAAAGATTTATCAGAATTAAGAACTTTTTTTGCACCATTAATTGTCATTCCTTGATCTTTGAGAAGATATTTAACTTTCTTTAACACCTCTATTGTATCGTTATTATAGTATCGTCTATTACCGTTTAAGATATTTGGCTTAATTTGCTTAAATTCTTTTTCCCAAAAACGAATGGTGTGTGTATTTAATGTCCCTTTTTTTTCATTAACAAGATCAAGAATTTTTGCAACCTCACCTATGGACTTATAAGCTTTATTACTTTTATGAATCATTCTTAGAATTTACTAAATCTTTAAATTCTTTAGAAGCTTTAAATAAGACTACATCTCTGTCTGATATGGTTTTTTCTTCTTTAGTTTTGGGGTTTCTACCAATTCTGCTTTTTTTTGAACGTATGGAAAAAGTACCAAATTTTGATAATTTCAATTTTTTTTCAATTTTTAAATTTTCAGCTACCGTATAAAAAAAATCATCTATTAAATTTTCTGATATACTTTTAGAAAAACCAATTTGCATATAAACAGAGTTTATTAAGTCTTTTTTAGTTAAATTAATTCTAGGCATTAGTTTATGTTATTTCTAATTTTTTCAATTAAATTACCACTTACAACTCTAGTGCAAACACTCAAAGAATTAGAAAAGCCAATATAGTCAGTGCCCCCATGGCTTTTTATTACTGGTGAGTCTAGACCAATAAATATAGCACCATTATATAATCTTGGATCAAATTTTGCTTTAAATTTCTTTAAACTAGAAATATTTAATAAGGATGAAATTTTACCAATTAAATTGCCAGTCATGGTTTTTTTAAGTTCCCCTGTAATAAAAGTTGCTGTTCCTTCAGCAGTTTTTAATGCAACATTACCAGTGAAACCGTCGGCAACAATAACATTTACATCTCCATTCATTAATTGATTGCCCTCTATATAGCCCTTAAATTCAAAGTCGTGGTTATCTCTGATATTTAATTGCTGATATGTTTCTTTAATCACTTCATTGCCTTTAAACTCCTCAGATCCTATATTTAATAGGGCAACTTTTGCATTATCCTTTGGATACAGTGACTTAAATAATGAAGAACCCATTATTGAAAAATCAATTAAATTTTTTGGACTACACTCAATGTTGGCTCCTAAATCTAAAACGACACTCATCCCTTTTTTATTTGGCCATAATGCTGATAAAGCTGGCTTGTCTATATTTTCAATCATTTTAAGATTAAGCTTAGAAATCACTAGCAAAGCTCCAGTGTTACCTGCTGATATTACTACATCTGATTTTTTTTCTTTAACACTTTGGATTGCAAGCCACATACTTGTATTTTTTCCACGCTTAGCACCCTCTAATGGGCTATCAATGCCCTTAACAATATCCATTGTATGAATTATTTCAAAAGAAGAATTTAATAGATTGCTATTAATATGAGGAAGAATTTTGTCCTTATCACCAAAGATTTGATAAAATGAATTTTTATTATCTTTAAAATGATGAATAATACCATCAACGACTTTTTTTGGTGAACCATCACCACCCATTGCATCGACTGCAATTTTTATTATTTTGTTCATTTATAAAATTGAGTTTATTATTCTTTGGGGTCTAAAACTTGTCTACCTCTGTACATACCAGTTTTAAGATCCAAATGATGAGGCAGCCTGTATTCACCAGATTTTTTATCCTCAACAATATTTGTAGATTTGAACTTCATATTCTGAGCTCTTCTCATTCCAGTTCTTGACGGGGATTGTTTACGTTTTGGTACAGCCATAATAAAATTACTGTTTAATTACACCTTTTATATGAGAAGTTAAAGTATTATTTTCTAAATTCAAACGATATTTTTCAAAATAATCTGCTAAATGTTCGGTATTTATAGCGTTATCTAGAAAAACCTTTAGCATAGATATTCTAGATTCTTTTGTTAAACCATCCCAATCATGAATTTTATCAATCATCCCATAAAATAAATTTAAATAATCTTTCATTTTTTTATTTATTGATTGGTCACCATAGCCAATTTCTCTGATACTCAACTCAACTTGTCTAAAAATATAATCATATATTTCCTGTAAGAGCTTTTTATCGTTATTTTCTTTATAAATTTTTAGAAAAAAAGCAAAATGGAGAAGAAAAAAAATTAATCTATCTGAAAATGTGTCTTGATTTTCAAAATCTTGATATAATTCTTTATTTCTAGTTAATTTAACTAAATTATTGTAAATATTTATATAATTTTTATTCATGAAAAATTTATTTATATTCTTATTAATAGCATTATTTTTTTCTGCTTGTAGCCTTAAAAAAGTAACAAAACACCACGGTGTTCATTTTTTAAATAAAAAACAAGAAAAACTTACTGTGAATCAATCAAATAAAAATGATATATTAAAACTGTTGGGTTCCCCTTCGTCCAAAAGTACTTTTGATAATGATATCTGGATTTATATTGAAAGAAAAACTGCTCAATCATCTCTAATAAAACTTGGTAAAGAAGCAATTTTTCTAAATAATGTGTTAATTTTAGAAATTAATAGTATGGGCATGTTAGAAAAAAAAAAATTTCTAGATCTAGATGATATGAAGGATATAAAATTTGCAGAACAGACTACAGAAAATCAATATAAGAAAAATACATTCATATATGATTTTCTTTCAAGTATGAGGCAAAAAATTAATGATCCTTTAGGAAAAAGAAAAAGGAATTAAAAACTTTTAACCCGCTATAACAGCCAATAGTAATAAAGCTACAATATTTGTAATTTTAATCATTGGGTTAACAGCAGGACCAGCTGTATCTTTATAGGGATCTCCAACAGTGTCTCCAGTAACAGCAGCCTTATGTGCTTCAGAACCTTTTCCACCATGATGACCATCTTCAATATATTTTTTAGCATTATCCCATGCTCCGCCACCAGCAGTCATTGACACAGCAACAAATAGTCCTGTAACGATTACACCTAACAACATAGCACCAACAGAAGCTAAAGCTTCTGCTTGTCCACCTATCGAAAGTATAACAAAATATAAAACTATTGGAGATAACACTGGTAATAGTGAGGGTATAACCATTTCTTTAATTGCAGCTTGAGTTAATAAATCAACAAGTTTTGCATAATCAGGCTTCTGTGTACCCTTCATAATTCCTGGTGATTTTTTAAATTGTCTTCTAACTTCAACAACAACAGCTCCACCAGCTCTTCCAACAGCTTGCATACCCATCGATCCAAATAGATATGGAAGCATTCCACCTATCAACAATCCAACAACAACATAAGGATTAGTTAAGTCGAAAGTAACTTCAATGTTATATAGTTTTGAACCTTCTATTTTAGCAAAGTGCTTAATATCTTCTACGTAAGCAGCAAATAAAACTAGCGCTCCTAAACCAGCAGAACCAATAGCATAACCTTTGGTCACAGCTTTTGTGGTGTTACCTACCGCATCTAACGCATCTGTAGTTTTTCTTACACTATTTGGCAATTTAGCCATTTCAGCAATACCTCCAGCATTATCTGTAACTGGTCCGTATGCGTCAAGAGCAACAACCATTCCAGCTAAAGCTAGCATTGTAGTTACAGAAATTGCTATACCATAAAGTCCAGCTATTGAGTTTGTGGCTAAAATTCCACCTACAATAATCAAAGCAGGTATCGCTGTTGCTTCCATAGAAACAGCCAATCCTTGAATAACATTAGTCCCATGTCCAGTTGTTGACGACTTTGCAATACTTCTTACTGGTCTGTATTCTGTTCCAGTATAGTATTCAGTAATCCAAATTAATAGGCCAGTAATAACTAAACCAATAATTCCACAATAGTATAAACTCATACCAGTAAAGCTTTTGCCGTTTACTGTATACTCACTTGCAAAACCAATTACATAGTCAGTTACAGGGTATAAAATTACTAATGAGGAAACTGCAGAAACAACAAATCCTTTATATAAAGCATTCATTACATTTTTACTTTTTCCAAGCTTAACAAAGTAAGTTCCTAGAATTGATGTTAAAATACAAGCTCCACCAATTGTTAAGGGATAGATCATCATATTCATATCACCAACAAAAAATATCGAAGATAAAACCATTGTTGCAACTATAGTCACTGCATAAGTTTCAAATAAATCAGCAGCCATACCAGCACAATCACCAACATTGTCACCGACATTGTCAGCTATTACTGCTGGGTTTCTAGGGTCATCCTCAGGTATTCCTGCTTCAACTTTACCGACTAGATCAGCACCAACATCAGCACCTTTTGTAAAAATTCCGCCACCTAATCTTGCAAAAATTGATATTAGTGAAGCACCAAAACCTAATGCAACTAATGCATTAACAACTTCTCTATCGTCAATACCCATTTTTAATAAGATATAATAATAAACTGCTATAGCTAATAGAGCTAAACCAGCAACAAGCATTCCAGTTACAGCTCCAGATTTAAAGGCGACAGCAAGTCCGCTAGCCAAACCTTTTCTTGAAGCTTCTGCTGTTCTAACGTTAGCTTGAACTGAAACTAACATTCCCACATATCCAGCAATACCAGATAGTGTTGCACCAATAAAATAACCAAGGCCAACTAATGGACTAAACACCCAACAAACAATAACCAAAACAACAACTCCAACCACGGCTATTGTTTTATATTGTCTTGTCAGATAAGCCTTTGCACCAATTTGGATTGCAGATGCAATTTCTTGCATTTTAGCATTTCCCGCACTTGAATTAAGAATATTTAAACCAGTAAAGAAACCATAAACGATTGCTAGTGATCCTGCTGCTATGGTGTAAAGTAATATTGTTTCTATAAGTGAGTTCATGATGCCTTTTTAGTTGTTTGGTTGTTAAAAATTTTATTATTTAAAGTCCGGACAATACAAAAAAAGCAATAAAAGGCAATATTTAACTTTCTAAAACTTATGAAAATAACCTTTGTTTTTAAGGGTAATTTTCACGTTTTTATCATCAATAATGGATGGTTTTTCAACATGGCTTTGGATTGAACCAATTTTTGTAATCTTAACTCTATAATTAGATGCTATTTTTTTTATGATTCTTGTCTTATTTTTAGAGGCTGTAAATAATACCTGATAATCGTCACCATTCGAAACATAGTTAATCTTGGGTAGATTTTTAAGATCAAGTATCTTTTTAAGATTGTTTGAAATTGGAATGTCATCTAAAAAAAGTTTGTAAGACAATTTTTGATTATTAATCATTTTATCAAGGTCTGCTAATAGTCCATCGGAGATATCAATTGAGGTATTCGCAAATTTCTTGATTTGTTCAGCTAATTTTAATTGAATATTTGGCATAAAATATTGATTAGTAAAATATTTTTTTAATCGGTGATTAAGTTTAAGTTTATTTTTTAAAACCAATAAACCTAAGTAACTATCACCTAAATTTCCAGAGACGTAAATATCATCATTAATTTTAGCTTTGTTCCTATAAATGATATTATTAGAGTAACCAATTGAGGTAATTGTAAAACTTAACTTATTTGAAAAAACAGTGTCTCCACCACTTAAAAATATCTTATATTTATTTTGTTCTTGATTGAGTGATTTACTAATTTTTGATAAATTAGATTTAGAAAAACTTTTTTTATTACCCGATCCTGAAACAAAATAATATTTTGGCTTAACACCTTTGCAAATAAGATCTGATATTGATGATCTAATTATTTTTTTAATAACTAAATCAGGTTTTTTAAAATTTATAAAATGATTACCCTCAATATATGTATCAACAGAAACTACTAATCTATTTCTTTTATCAAAAAAAACATCATCATTTAAATTTAGAGAACTCGGTGATTTTTTAGAAAGTTTTTGAAAATAATTTTTTATTAATTCAAATTCATGCATTAGTAGTTCTTATTTTTTTTGCTATCTTATCTAATATGGCATTCAAATATTTTGTTTGACCATCTTCTAAAAAAAAATTTGATGCATCAAGGTATTCCTTAATGATTATTTTAGTTGAAATTTTAGGTTTGTATAAGAACTCAAATATAGCTGATTTTACTATTACTTGAAAAACCCTATCTAAACTAGTTAACTGTAAGTCTTCACTTAAATATTTTTTAACTTCATCTTTGATAACCTCATCCCTTTCGATTGTTCCTAAAACAACATCTTTAATGAATTTTTTAAATCTATGTTTTGAAAACATTAAATCCGCCTCATCATTAAAAAACTTACCATAAAGTTTTTGTATAATAATTACTCTAGGACTTTGATTGGGGTTGTATGGGGTTCTCATTATTTTTGTAAAAGAACGGATATTACAGCCTCAGCTGCTTCCCTCCCCTTTTTTTTTCTAACCATTGCTTGTTTCATGTTTAAACAGGTAATAATTCCATTACCTATTGGTTTTCTATTTTCTATAGATAGTTTCATAATTGCATCCGTGGAAGATTGCGATATAAAATCAAAATGTGGTGTTTGACCCTTTATAACGCATCCAAGAGCTAAGAAACCGTCATATTTTTTGATATTTTTTGATATTGTAACTGGTATTTCAAAGACACCTGGCACAATGATAGTTTTTATTAAACTAGATTTTGGCAAAATCGTGATTGCACTATTAAGTAGACCTTTGGCTATGTCTTTATAATAATTGGCAATAACTATTAAATATTTTTTTTTCATTAAATAATTTCCTGCTTGGTAATCTTTATATCATAACCCTCTAAACCAATAACTTTTTTAAGAGATTTGGTAATTAATATCATATTTTTTATCTTCAAATCTTTGATTATTTGAGCACCGATACCGTAATTTCTTATAAGTTTATCATTACCTTTTTTGTAGAAATCTTTATTCTTATAATCTTTAAGTGTTTGTGTAACAGATTTTAAATTTGTATCTTTAATAAACACCAAAACACAATTATTAAATTTTTTAAAGTAATTCAAAGTTTTATTAAATGAATTTGGCAATTGTTGATTAATTAAATAATTTTGTATTGCATTTGATGAAATTACCCTAACTCTTGGTATTACACCTTTTTTTATATTTCCTTTGATTAAAGCAAAGTGTTCAGAGCCATCTAAAAGATTTTCATAAATTCTAATTTTATATTTTTGATTTTTAACTTCAATATCAGATCGTTTTTTAAGCTTAATTAATTTTTCTTTTTTTAAACGGTATGCGATTAGGTCTTCAATCTTACCTATTTCTAAATTATGTTTTTTTGCAAAATTAAATAGGTCTTGGCCCTTTGCCATAGTGCCATCTTCATTCATTATTTCACAAATTACTGCTGAATTATTTTTTTTAGCCAATTTTGATATATCGACAGATGCCTCTGTGTGACCAGCTCTAACCAGAACACCTCCATCTTTAGCAATAATGGGAAAAATATGACCAGGTGATACAATTTCATTTTTGTTTACATTTTTCTTTGATGCAATCTTTATTGTTTTAGCCCTATCCTTTGCAGATATGCCTGTGGTTATTCCTTTTTTAGCTTCAATCGATACAGTAAATGCAGTTTTGTTTCTTGATTGATTTACTGGAGACATTAAAGATAAATTTAATCTCTTAGATTGAACACTATCCATGGCCAAACATATTAATCCTCTGCCAAACTTTGCCATAAAATTAATATTTTTAGCATTAGAGTCTGTTGTGGAAATTATTAAATCACCTTCATTTTCTCTTTTTTCATCATCAACTAAAATGAACATTCCACCTTTTTTTGCAATATTAATGATGTTTTCGATTGATGTGTAATTATTTTTTTTCATTAAAATAATTTCTAACGTATTTAGATAGGATATCTATCTCTATATTAACTGTACTATTTTTCTTTAATGTTGATAAATTTGTAAGTTTAAATGTATGTGGAATAACCCATATTTGAAAACCTTTTCTTGTTAACTTAGAAATTGTAAGAGAAATACCATTTACACAAACTGATGCTTTTTCAATTAAGTTTATCCTCTCTTTTTTAACAATCTCCAATTCAAATAAATAAGATTTATCAATTATTTTAATATTTGAAATTTTACCAACAGTATCAATGTGACCTTGACAAATATGACCAGATATTTTTTGACCATACTTTAAAGGCAATTCAAGGTTAATTTTATCTTTAACTTTTAAAAACTTAAATTTTGATCTCTGAATAGTCTCATCGGAAAGGTAGAATTCCATTACTTTTCCAGAAATGGTTATTAATGTTAAGCAAACACCATCACATGAAACTGAAACTCCAATATCTTTCTTTATTAATTTTAAGTCTGATTTTACAAAAATATTAATGCCTTTGGGTCTTTTTTGAATTTTTGTAATTACCCCTTGATTAAATATTATTCCATTAAACATATTATTTTTTATAGATTGTAATTGAATCTTTTCCTAATTTTGTTTTAATTTTTTTTTTATTTCTATATTTTTGTGACAAGTCTTTAAAGCAATTAAAGTCTTTATAAGCTACTAATTTTGATAAATTTTTGGAACTTTTAAATAGATAAAACTGATTAAATAATTTCTGTTTAATAATATTTTTAGATAAATCATTACCACCCTCAACAAGCAGGTTTCTACAACCTAGGTTATAAAGCTTCTTAAGAATTACCTTAATATCAAAATGTCCATTTTTTGATAAATTAGACTTTATTAAACAAATACGCTTTTTTTTAAAGACTGAAATCTTTGCCTTGATAGCATTTTTATAAAAAATGATGGTATTGTTCTTATTAGCAGTTCTAAAAATATAAGAGTTGGTATTCATTTTCAATTTATTATCTAAAATAATTCTTTTTGGTGAAAATTTATTCAAACCCTTAAGTCTACAATCTAACTTGGGATTATCTTGATTCAAAGTTTTATATGAAATCATCAATGAATCATTTTTATACCTTAAAAAATGTGTCAATTTATCTGAATGAATATCTGTAATTCTTTTTGCCCCCTTGCTATAAATTAAATAATTTTTTGACATAGCAATTTTACCAGTAACATAAGGTATTTTATTTTTTCTATTAAAAAAATAAGTCTTATAAAAATCAGTTATCTCTTCATGAAGTAAACCTTTTTTAACAATAATATTTTTTGACTTTAAAATTTTAAGACTTTTTCCTTTAACTTTTTTATCAATATCATTTACAGAGTAGATGATTTTACTTATATTATTTTTAATAATTTCTTTAGTACAAGGTGGTGTTTGTCCATAATGATTACACGGCTCAAGTGTTACATACATAGTTGAACCTTCTAAAGTTTCATTAGAATTTTTAATTGCGTTATATTCTGCATGTGGTCTTCCTTTATAACCAGTTTGTCCTATGGAAATAATCTCATCATTTTTAACAATCACACACCCTACAGATGGGTTTTCACCTGTAAGTCCATGTCTTACACTTGCTAAAGTTAAAGCAAGACTCATATATTTTTTATCTTTTTTTGAAAATTTATCTTTTCTTGTAGACATCTAATTTGTCCACGAATTGTACGAAATCTTTTTCTTCTCTAAAATTCCTATAAACTGATGCAAACCTAACATAAGCAACAGGGTCAAGCTCTTTTAAACCTTCCATAACCATGGTTCCTATGATATTTGAAGAAATTTCGCTCTGTCCAAGTTCTTCTAAAGCCCTTGAGATTTTGCTTATAAATTTTTCTGCGGTTTCAGTATCTATCGGTCTCTTCTTAAGGGCAATATAAATTGATTTTGACAGTTTATCTCTATCAAAAGATGATTTTCTTCCATTCTTTTTAACAACCATTATTTCTCTAAACTGAACTCTCTCAAATGTGGTGAATCTTGCACCACACACACAAAGTCTTCTTCGTCTTATTGCTGTTCCATCCTCTGTAGGTCTAGAGTCTACTACTGATGTTTCACCTTTCTTACAAATTGAACAAATCATTATTTTAAATTTTTATATATTGGAAAAGATGAGGTAAGTTCTATAACTTCATTTCTAACCTCTTCTTCAATTTTACTATTATCACTGGGGTTTTCAGACAAACCTTTAACAACTTTAGTTATTAACTCACCAACTTTTTGAAATTCTTTTAATCCGAAACCTCTTGTGGTTGCTGCTTGAGTTCCTAGTCTTATCCCTGATGTGATCATTGGTTTCTCTGAATCAAAAGGTATTCCATTTTTGTTACAGGTAATATTAGCATTAGAAAGACTTTCTGCAGCTGAATTACCCTTAACATTAAAAGGCCTTAAATCTACAAGCATTAAATGTGTGTCTGTGCCATCGGAATAAATTTTAAATCCATTATTTTTAAGTGTCTCCGATAAAATTTTAGCGTTTGCTAAAACAGATTTTATATAAATTTCAAAATCAGGTCTTAATGCTTCCAAAAAACCTGCGGCTTTAGCTGCAATGATGTGCATTAAAGGTCCACCTTGATAACCAGGAAATACCGCTGTATTAAATTTTTTGGCAAGATCTTCTTGATTTGTTAAAATAATTCCACCTCTTGCACTTCTAAAAACTTTGTGTGTTGTGGAGGTTACAACGTGGGCATATTCACAAGGGTTAGGATAGCCTTTACCAGCAACTAAACCAGAAAAGTGAGCCATATCTACCATTAGATAGGCTCCAACTTTATCCGCAATTTCTCTAAATCTTTTAAAATCAATTACTCTAGAATAAGCACTTCCACCAGCAATTATAAGTTTGGGCTTATGTTCTAAAGCAAGTTTTTCAACATTATCATAATCAATAAGTTCGGATTGTTTATCAACGTCATAACCTATTGCATTGAACCACTTACCCGACATTGATATTTTTAATCCGTGAGTAATGTGACCCCCAGAGTTTAAACTCATACCTAAAAATGTATCACCAGGGTTTAATAAAGCTAAGAATACAGCTCCATTAGCTTGGGCTCCTGAATGAGGCTGAACATTCGCAAACCCGCAATTAAATAATTTTTTAAGTCTCTCAATGGCTAAGTTTTCAGCAACATCAACGTGTTCACATCCGTTGTAGTATCTTTTTCCAGGATATCCCTCGGCATATTTGTTTGTTAAAACAGAACCTTGTGCTTCTAGAACGGCTTGTGAAACAATATTTTCAGAAGCAATTAATTCAATATGTTGCTGTTGTCTCTTTAACTCATCACCGATTGCTTTGTGTAGTTCTGGATCAGTTACCGATAAACTATCCTCAAAAAAACTTTTATAACTATCGTTTAAATAATTTTTTTCACTAGACATAATTAAATTTTTTTAATTCTTTTTGCGTGTCTACCACCTTCAAATTTTGTATCTAAAAAAACACTGACGCAATTTAAAGCATTTTTATTAGTAAGTAGTCTTGAACCTAATGTAATGATATTTGCATCATTATGCAATCTTGATAATTTTGTAGATTTTAAATTAAAACATTGGGCGGCTCGTATATTTTTGTGTCTATTTGCAGCAATATTCATACCCATCCCTGAACCACAAATTAGTATCCCTGCATGATTATTATTGGTCTTAACTTTTTTAGCTACTTTATGAGCATAATCAGGATAATCAACCTTATCATCATTATACGGACCTAAGTCTGCATATTTGATATTTTTTTTATCTAAATGAAGTTTGATTATCTCTTTTAGTTTATAACCAGCATGATCGGATGATAAGAATATTTTTTTCAAACTAATTAAACTTATAATCTAAAACACATGCAACTAAATGAACTCTATTTTCTTCACCCCCATTAAAAGCATTGTGATATTTTGTATTATTAGTAACCCACACAGATCCATCTGCGGGCATATGTTTCGCAACATTGTCTATAACCATCAAACAACCAGGATTTGTAATTAACGGTATATGCAACCTTGGCTCTGGATCTCTATGCCAACTTAATGTTGACCTTGGCTCTTTTAATAAAATTCTCATTCTACCCAACTTATATTTTGAAGAAAGAACATCAAAAACTTCTTTAAAGTAAGTATTTTCATAATCTCTTATAAATTCAGAATAAGCAGATTCATCAATTGGAACATCTCTAGTAACTTCTTTTCCTGATTTGTCTGGTTTTGTCCAATATGAACCTCTAGCTTTACTTCCTTTTATTGAATCTGGATCTCCAGGAATTTGATTTAAACAAATTGCTCCAAAATGAGCAATACCACCACCATCGTCATATTTTCTTGTTTGAATAATCTGATTATAAGCTTCTTGGAGTTTGTTGATGTCGAATTGAATATTTTGTTTTTGAAAATCACTAAAATTTAAAACTTTTTCCTCTTTTTTCAAATTTATATTTATAACGTTTTTATTATTTGAGTTCATGTAAGTTGTTTTCTAACTATTTTAATATATATTTGTATAATACATTTGTCGCATTTTAAAAGTAGATTTAAACATGATTACAGGAAATTACCCAAATTTAAGGCTTAGAAGAAGTAGAAGGCAAGATTGGTCTAGAAGACTGATTCAAGAAAATAGCCTTTCTGCAAGTGATTTTATATTGCCTATATTCTTGATAGATGGAAAGAATACAAAACAATCAATCAAAACAATGCCAGATGTATACAGATATTCAATAGATAAACTTGGGATGATTGTTGATAAAGCAATCAAAAATAAAATACCTATGGTTGCATTATTTCCCCATACAAAAAAAACAATGAAAAATGAGATTGGAACTGAATCTCTAAATGAAGACAATCTTGTTTGCAAAGCTATTCAATATATTAAAAAAAGATACAAAAATGAAATTGGTATTATGTGCGATGTAGCTTTAGACCCCTACACTTCACATGGACATGATGGCTTGATAAAATCAGGCTACGTTTTAAATGACGAAACTATTGAAGTCTTAATAAATCAATCGTTGTTACAGGCTGAAATTGGTTGTGATGTACTGGCACCATCAGACATGATGGATGGAAGAATTGGTAAAATAAGAAAAGCATTAGATAAAGAAGGTCACGAAATGGTTCAAATACTTTCTTATGCAGTTAAATATGCCTCAAGTTTTTATGGCCCTTTCAGGGATGCCGTTGGCTCAAAGGGTTTGTTGAAAGGTAATAAAAAAAACTATCAAATGGATTTTAGAAATAGCAATGAAGCTATTAGAGAGGTTGCTTTAGACATCAAAGAAGGTGCAGACATGGTTATGGTTAAGCCAGGAATGCCCTATCTAGATATAATTAAAACTGTCAAAGATAATTTTAAAATTCCAGTATTGGCTTACCAGGTATCTGGTGAATACAGTCTTCTTAGCAACAGTATCCAAAAAGGCTTAATTGATAAAAACTCTGTTCTAGAGAGTTTGATTGCGTTTAAAAGAGCTGGTGCAAGTGCAATAGTAAGCTACTACGCTGATAGAATTAATAATCTAATTAAATAAATCATTTTAAAAGATTAACAAAATGAGTTCTAGAGTTTGGTAAATTAAGATTATTAGGCTTTAAAATACTTTTTTCAAGATAATCAGTAACAAGCTTTAAGCCTTTAAGTAAATTTTTTAAATCAACATTTTCATAATTTTCATCTATTAAAAAATTTGGAATAATCTTTTTTTCAGTTGATGATTTTACAAAATAATTAATTTTGTCATCTATAACTTCTTTTTCAACCATATTTTTTAATTCAAGATCATAACCTAGTAGTTTAAGTAACTCTAATTCCCAAAAAATATACTCCTGTATCCAATTATCCAAAGTTAGTAGATCAAAAAATTTATCAATTAAGAGAAATATTTCTTTGTTAGATTGAGCTTCAGCTGTAAGAAGTTTTATCAAATGCATAGCAGAAGAGATGCAGGATAGCTTTTGATTTTCGTCAAAGTAAAGTGGCGTTAAAGCTTTTAAAATTTCTATTTTGAAATATCCAATTCTAGTAGGGCTTTTTGTGTTATAATTAACGTGGATTTTATTGCCTATTTGTAGATAATTTTTAATTTTCTTTGATGTTCCACCAAAGATTATTCCTGATATTTTTCCATGGTTTTCTGTAAAAACTTCAGCGATTATTGAGTTTTCACTATACCGATTTTTAGAAATTAAATATGCGCTATCATCCCAATTCATTTTTTTAAAACACCTTCAAGACATAGGGTTGCTGCATTTTGTTCTGCATCTTTTTTTGAGGCACCCTGAGCTGTGAAAAAATTAGTATCTTTTAATTTTACTGCAACTTTGAATAATGGTTTATGTCGAGGACCCGTATTAGATATTAATTTATAAATAGGTAAAACTTTAAAGACTTTCAGTGAGTGCTCTTGGAGTTTTGTCTTAGAATCAATCTGGGTTACAACACTTGCGGTAATATGCTCACTCCATAAATTAAGAACAAATTTTTCAGTAAAATTTAAGCCCTTATCAAGATAAATTGCACCAATTAATGCCTCTAAGCAGTCCGCAATAATCTTATCTTCAATTACAATCTTTTTACTTTTGGGGTTAAAAACTAAAATATATTTTTCTAATTCTATTTTTTTTGCAATTTCTAAGCATTTTCTTTTATTCACTAATGATGCAAACTTTTTATCTAATATTCCCTCCTTCTCTTCTGGGTAAATTTCTAATAATTTTTTTGCAATAATTAGTCCTA
The DNA here is from genome assembly GCF_047722515.1 of Candidatus Pelagibacter sp. Uisw_127. Lineage (GTDB taxonomy): Bacteria > Pseudomonadota > Alphaproteobacteria > Pelagibacterales > Pelagibacteraceae > Pelagibacter. Next base: position 544,353 of record NZ_CP159815.1, on the reverse strand, counting down.
GAACTCTATCTCCTAGAAATTCAATCTTTTCGTTGTTATTTTTTGAGTCATGGCTTTTATGAGTTAAGCTTTTTATTAAAATTTTAGAATCTGTGAACTTAAGCTTTAATTTTTTTTCAAGATTTGTAGAGCTTATTTTCATTAATTAATTCTCTTAAAAAATCTATCAAATCTAATTGTTTTATGCCATTTCCAAAAATAAAAAATGCTACCAATTCTAAAATCAGATGAGAAAAAAATAAATTGGGCCTTGCCAACTAAATTATCTTCATGAACATAACCTACACTAGTTAAGTATCTACTATCTTTTGAACAATCTCTATTATCCCCTAAAAAAAAATAATGTTTTTCTGGAACGTTAAAAACATCAGAATTTTGAAAACTATAATTTTTTAAATATACTGTATTATGGATTTTTCCATTAGGAAGTTTTTCCTCAAATGTATTAACTTCGATAGTTTGCTTGCCACAATAAATAATATCAGTTTTAGAAATTCTAGATTTCAGTATTTGATTGTTGTTTAAAAATATATCACCACTGATGAATTGAATTGTGTCTCCAGGTAAGCCTACTAATCTTTTAATATAATCAGTTCTGTTATCTGCTGGCGTCTTAAAAACTATTACATCACCAGCTTTTGGTGAATTTGAAAATATTCTACCTTTAATAATCGGCGGACTAAATGGAAACGAGTGCTTACTATATCCATATGAATATTTTGTAACAAACAACCTATCTCCAATTAACAAAGTTGGTTCCATTGAGGATGAGGGGATATAAAAAGGTTGGATAAAGAGCGATCTTATAACAATCGCTATAACTAAGGCATAAAAAATTGTTTTGATATTATCAATTATAATATTTTTATCTATTTTCATTTTTTTTGTAAAATAACGTAGGCAATAGAATATTTTTTTTCATCCGAAATTGATAGAAAGAAAGTAAATGAAATTATTTTAAATTGTTTTTTAACAATTTTTTTAATTTTTTCATTAATTACGAAAGATGGTTTGCCAAGTTTATCATTAACTATTGATATATCATTATAGTTAAGATCGTTTCTAAAGCCAGTTCCAATAGATTTTGCAAAGGCTTCTTTAGCAGCAAATCTTTTTGAATAGTAACCTTTTTTATCTCTTATCTTATTTGCAATTAAAATTTCTGAATCAGAAAATATACGTTTAATAAAAAGTTTATTTTTTAATAATTTACTGATTCTAGAATTTTCAACAATATCTACACCTATGCCTAATATTTTCATTTTTATGTATTAGATATCTTTTTAAATCTTCTAATCGTGTTTTTTAAACCGTGGACTATAGATTCACCTATAATGAAATGACCTATGTTAAATTCCTCAATTTCTTTAAGTTTAGATAAAATAGCAGTAGTTTTGTAATCAAGTCCATGACCAGCATGAACTTCGATTCCAATTTTTTTTGCAAGTTCGCAGCACTTCTTAATTTTATTGTATTCGTAAATATAATTTTTTTTACTCTTAACTAAATTTGAAATTTTTCCAGTATGTAGCTCTACACAGTCAACATTCAATTCTTTAGCAATCTTGATATCATTTAAATTAGGGTCAACAAATAAACTTGTTCTAATTTTATTTTTGTTGAATTTATCAATAATTTTTCTAATTTTATTTAAGTTTTTTGATAAGTTTAAACCACCTTCAGTAGTTACTTCTTTTCTATTTTCTGGAACTAGACAGATAAAATTGGGTTTATTTTTTAGAGCTATCTTTAATATATCTTCATTCAATGAAATTTCTAAATTAGTTATAATTTTTTTATTTTTACAAATTTTAAGAACATCTGAATCTCTTATGTGTCTTCTATCTTCTCTTAAATGTATTGTAATAGAGTGAGCCCCACATTCCATGGCATGCTTAGCAATAGTAAAAGGATCGGGGTGAGATGAACCTCTTGCATTTCTAACTGTTGCTACGTGGTCAATATTAACACCTAGTCTTTTCATTTTATAAATCTACTCCCAGGTACTGTAATGGGTATTTTTTTGAGTGCCACTGGAAGGTTATTTTTTTTAAATGTGGGAACATCAATTTTCATATGTGAAATAATATTTTTTTTTATCTTTAAAGATTTTTTGGTTGATCTATCTATGATTGATGCAAATCCAATAAGTTTAGCGCCTGCCTTAGTAATCAATTTTACACACTCTAAACCTGATTTACCTGTTGTTATAACGTCTTCAATGATAAGAACTTTTGAATCTTTTTTAATATGAAAGCCTCTTCTTAATATAAATTTACCATCAACCCTTTCACAAAATATAGTTTCTTTCTTTAGGAGTTTACCAATTTCATATCCAATAATTAACCCACCCATTGCAGGGGCTAAAATTAAATCTATAGACTTAAAATTTTTTTTAATTTTTTTAGCTAGTGAAGAGCAAACATCTTTTGCTAAATGTGGAAAACTTAACAATTTTGCACATTGAATATATTTTGGGGAATGCAATCCTGAAGAAAGTACAAAATGACCCTCTATAAGTGCGTTAGTTTTTTTTAAAATATTTAAAGATTTTTCGTGTGAAAGCATTACGTTCCTTTAACCAGTTATCCTCGTGTCTAATGATTTTAAATTTTATCTCCTTTTGTTTTAACTCACTAATAAAATTTGTAAAGTTCTTCAAGTCCCTTATAATTAAATTAAATTTAAAATTAATATATTCTTTAGACTTTTCTTTCATTTCAACACTGGAGATATTTAGGCTATGCTCACCAAGTAAAGTTGTAATCTGACCTAGTTTTCCCGGTTTATCAGGTAGAGAAATCCATAGAGTAGTATTGTATTTTTTAATTCTTTGGGCCTTCTCTTCTCCTTTTTTATACCAATATTTTCTAATTGCTGATCTTGCTTTTCCAGTTTTTGTAACAGGTATCCAGTGCAATGAAGGTGATTTATTTTTAGAGGTAATAATATCCACGACATCTCCATTATAAAGAATACTTTGTAACTCACTATCATTACCATTAATTTTACAGGCTACAGTGCTATTACCAATTTTGGTATGAACGGCATATGCAAAATCAATTGGTGTGGCATCTTTTGGTAATTTAATTACAGACCCTTTTGGGGTGAAACAAAAGACATTTTCTTGAAACATTTGTAGTTTGGTGTACTCATAAGAGTGTTCTGGGTTTTCATTTTTATCGATAATCTCAACTAAATCAGCAAGCCAGTCATATTCTTTCCATGTTAAGGAGTTGAATTTTTCAGAAGATTTATACTTCCAGTGAGAGGCAATACCTCTTTCTGCATATTCATGCATTTGCAATGTTCTAAGTTGTATTTCAATTGGTCTTCTATTGGGTCCTATAATTGAAGTATGCAATGATTGATATTTGTTAATTTTAGGAGACGAAATGTAATCTTTAAATTTTCCTGGTATACAGTTCCATTCCTTATGAAATATACCAAGAGCTATGTAGCAGTCTTCAACGCTATCAAGTATTATTCTAAATCCAATGATATCTGAAATTTGCTCTAGTGATATTCTTTTTTTTTGAACTTTTCTCCAAATAGAAAATGGTGTTTTTTCTCTACCAATAATTTCAGCATTTATTTTGTGTTCATTTAACAATCCACTAAATTGCAATGAGATTGAATTAAAACTATTTACTTTATCATCTTTAATTTCATCCAATCTTTTCTTTATAAGTTCTCTTGCATTATTATTTAGAACTTTAAAAGATAAGTCCTCTAACTCATCTCTAATTCTATGCATACCCATTCTGTCTGCTAATGGGGCATAAATTTCCATAGTTTCTTTTGCGATACGTTCTTTTTTTTCAATTTTTGAAATTGCTTCGATTGTTCTCATATTGTGTAGTCGATCAGCAATTTTAACAAGTAGAACTCTAATATCTTTTGAGGTCGCTAAAATTAATTTTCTAAAATTTTCCGCTTTTGATGTTGATGTAGCTTGATTTTCAAAGACTGAAATTTTTGTTACACCATCAACTAAATCAGCAACTTCTTGTCCAAACTCATTCTTTATAGTTTCATAAGTAGCGTGTGTATCTTCAATGGTATCATGCAGTAGTCCTGTTGCTATCGTTGCACTATCTAGCTTTAGTTCTGTTAATATATTTGCTACAGCTATAGGGTGAATTGAATATGGGTCACCAGAATCACGTTTCTGATTTTCGTGTGCTTTAACAGCAAAATTATAAGCTTTATTTAATTTTTCAGGATTTAAAAATTTATTATATGATTTAACTTTGTTTATTAAATCTTCAGAATTAAGCATATTCGATTATAACATTAATTTATATTTGTTTAATAGACCTTAAGTCCTTAACCGGCAAAGAGTTGATCAAATTAACTATATTAATCTTAGATTTTGGATGTTTCCATGATTTATCTACTTCAAACAAGGGTAGTAACACAAAATTTCTTTTGCTCATTCGAGGATGTGGCAAAATTAATTGGCTATTGTTTTCATTTAATATCTTTTTATCATAATCGATAATATCAATATCACATGTTCTTGGTGCATTTTTTTTACCCCTAACTCTTCCCAATTTTAATTCTATTAAATTGCAAATTTTTAATAATTCAAGTGGTGTTAAACTTGTTTTTATTTTTATAATAATATTAATATAATTAGGCATAGAGGGGTCTGGCCAGGATTCAGATATATAATAAGATGAAGATCTTAAAATTTTTATTTTATATTTTTCTAATTCAACTTTAGTTATTTCAATATTTCTAATTTTACTTCCTAAATTTGACCCTATAGCTAAATAGGCAAGATTAACTAGATTTTCTGATATGTCTTGCTTTTTCACGATTCCAATCTCTATTTTTTTTAGTAGCTCTTTTATCAAATTGCTTTTTACCTTTGGCCACAGCTATTTCAATTTTAGCCTTGCCTTTTTTAAAATACATCTTCGTTGGAACGAGTGTTAAACCGTCTCTCTGCATTTTCCCAATTAATTTATTAATTTCTTTTCTATTTAATAGAAGTTTACGTTCATCCATCGGATTGTGATTTGAATAACTGGCCTGTTTGAAGGCTGCTATATGAGAATTAATCAAAACTATTTCACCATCTTTTTCTACAGCATATGAATCTGCTATATTAACATTACCCTCTCTTATTGACTTGATCTCTGATCCCTGGAGTACAATTCCTGCCTCTATTAATTCTTCAAAAAAATAATTAAAACTTGCTTTTCTATTTAAGCAAATAATTTTTAAACCAGGATTGGTTTTCTTGTTCATTAGAGTAGGTTTGCTGACACTAAGGCTTTTTTAACAGCCTCCTTAGTTCGTTCAGTAACTTTCACCAAGGGTAATCTAACATCATCATCACATAAACCTAAAAGTTTTGCAGCATATTTAACTGGACTTGGGTTGCTCTCAATAAACATGGAATTATGAATTGGCTGGAGTATCTTGTCTAACCTGGCTGCTTCTGATTTATCATGATCAGATTCTATTATTGAAGCTTTTTGAAAATTAGAACAAAGTTTTGGAGCGATATTTGCTGTTACACTGATAGCGCCTACGCCACCTCTTTTATTAAATTCCAAAGCATTATCGTCATTACCTGTAAGTTGAATAAAATCATTACCCATTTTATTTTTTTGTTGATCAACTCTATCGAGATCACCTGTGGCATCTTTGACACCTACAATATTTTTTAACTCAAACAACCTAGCCATTGTATCAACAGACATATCTATTACAGATCGGCCTGGAATATTATAAATTAGAATAGGTATACCAATCTTGTCATTAATCGCTTTATAGTGTTGGTATAAACCTTCTTGAGTTGGTTTATTATAATAAGGAGTAACAATTAAAGCTGCATTTGCACCCACTTTTTCTGCGTGAGTAGTTAGAGAAATGGCTTCTTTTGTAGAATTAGAGCCAGTACCAGCTATTACTATATTTTTTCCATTACTTTCCTTAATGCATAATTCAATAACTTTTTGGTGCTCATCATGACTTAATGTAGGGGATTCTCCTGTAGTTCCAGCAGGAACTAGGCCATTAGTTCCATTGTTAATTTGAAAATGAATGAGCTTAATATAAGCTTCTTCATCAAGCTTATCATTTTTGAATGGGGTTATTAAAGCAACGTTTGATCCTTTGAACATAAATACTTATAACATAGTTTAGAGATTCATTTAGTAAATTTATGCCTAGAAATATATTTTTTTTTATAAAATCATTATTATTAAGCTCAATAATAATGGGAAATTTGTATGCTGCTGAAATATCAATAATACCTTTAAAAAAACCTACTATAAGTGATGAATCTCAGAGTCAAAAGACATCGCAAAGTATTCTTAAGCCTAAATCTAAACCTTCCAAAAAAGTAAAAAAAATTGAAACCACAATTGTTAAAAAAGAAGTTAAAAAAATTGATTTTTTAATTCCAAAAAGTAAACCGCTAGTTTTTAAAAAATCAAAATCTATAGTTAAGGTGCAGTCAAAATATTATAGTCAAAAAGACTATACTATTGCAAAAAAATCTATTCAAGCTATGGAAAAAAGCAAGTGGTCGACAGCTTTATCCTTATCGAAAAAAGCAAAAGATAGATCTATACATAATTTTATTACTTGGAGGCACTTATTAACCACAGGTAATCAAGCTAGCTTTTATGACTATATGGCCTTTATAAAAACTAATAAAAATTACCCTAGAATTAATAGAATTCGCTACTTGGCTGAACAGAAATTATCTACTGATAAAATCTCACCAAAAAAAATAATAGATTGGTTTGATACTAATGAACCTTTAAGTGGTTATGGAAAATTAATACTGGGAGAAAGTTTTATACAAACTGGTAATATTGAAAAAGGAAAATCTCTAATTAAAGATGGATGGATAACTGCAGATCTAAATAGATCTAATATGAAATTTTTTAGAAAAAAATATAAAAAATATTTAAATGCAGATGACTATATTAAAAGAGCAGACTATTTAGCTTGGGAAGGTAAATCCTGGGACTTAAAAAGAATGTTAAGATATTTACCTAAAGACTATGAGTTACTTTATACAGCTAGACAAATTTTAATGAGTAAATCTTATGGTGTAGATAACGCTATTAAGAATGTTCCAACAAAGCTTAAAAATGATGCTGGACTAAATTATGATCGACTTAAATGGAGAAGAAAAAGAGGAAGAGTAGATGATTCTTTAGAGATTATTTTTAAAGTTAAAAATAATAAAGATTATTTAGTTAGACCAGATAAATGGTGGACTGAGAGAGCAATTATGGCAAGAGCTCTTATTTACAAGAATAAATATGAGTCTGCATACAAAGTAGCAAGCAAACACAGTCTTGATAAAAGCCCACAATTTGCTGAAGCTGAATGGATGAGTGGATGGATTTCTTTAAGTTTTTTGGATGATCCTATTTTAGCAATAGATCATTTCAATAACTTCTATCAAAATGTAAGTTATCCTATAAGTTTATCTAGAGGTGCCTACTGGCTTGCAAGAGCATATGAAAAAATTGGTGATAAAAAACAATCTCAGCAATGGTATGAAGAAGCAACTAAGTATTTAACAACATATTATGGTCAATTAGCTCATTTAAAAATTAAACCTAATGAAAAATTTGAACTTGAAGAACAACAAAAAATTACAGATGAATATAGAAAATACTTTTATAAAAATGACTTAGTAAAAATTGTTTATCTTTTAGATGAATTAAATAAAGATAAGTATACAAAAAATATTTTAAAACATATTGCTAATGATAATATTGACAGTGGTAGCGAAATTTTAGCTGCAGAACTAGCATCCAATATATCAAGATATGATTTTGCAATACAAATTTCAAAATTAGCCTCATATGAAAAAAGATTTCACAATGACTTTAACTACCCAATAATAAGCACACCTAAATATGTAAATGGTAGAAAAATACCTGAGACAGCATTTATACTTTCATTAATTAGACAAGAAAGTGAATTTGATATGACGGCTAACAGTCATGCGGGTGCACAAGGTTTAATGCAATTGATGCCTTACACTGCAAAACTAGTTTCTAAACAAGCGAAGCTTCCTTATTCAAAATCAAGATTAACATCTGATCCTGAATATAATATCAATCTTGGATCTCATTATATAGCGGGATTAATTTTACAGTATGATGGTGCCTACCCTTTTGCCACAGCCGCATATAATGCAGGTCCAAAAAGAGTTAAATATTGGAAAAAAATAAATAAAGATCCTCAAAAAAATCAAGTTGATTTTGTAGATTGGGTTGAGTTAATTAAATTTAAAGAAACGAGGAACTATGTTCAGCGTGTTATGGAAAACTATAATGTTTACAGATACATTCTGGAGAAAAAACCCATTCAAATGAAAGACTTTTTTAAAGATCATCCCTTATTTTAATGGCGGAAGCGGTGGGATTCGAACCCACGGTAGAGTTACCCCTACGGCAATTTAGCAAACTACTGGTTTAAGCCAACTCACCCACGCTTCCACTCGCATATACGATATAACCGATTGTATTGAATTTTCAATATTTATAAAGTAATTCTTGATTTATATTATGAAAAATAAGTATTCCATATTTTCTTTAATCAAAAATGCTTTTTCTTATCATGAGAATTGGCAAAAAGCCTGGAAAGATCCGGTTATAAAAAAAGAATACGATGCAATTATTATTGGTGGTGGTGGTCATGGTTTAGCTACTGCTTACTATTTAGCTAAAAAATATAATATGAAAAATATTGCAGTTGTTGAAAAAGGCTGGATTGGAGGTGGTAACACCGGAAGAAATACTACCATTATAAGATCTAATTATTTATGGGATGCAAGTGCTGGTCTTTATGATCATGCATTAAAACTATGGGAAGGTTTATCTCAAGAGATAAATTATAATGTAATGTTTAGTCAAAGAGGTGTGATGAACCTTGCTCACAATTTACAAGATATTAGGGATTTAAAAAGAAGAACACATGCCAATAGATTAAATGGTATCGATGCCGTTTATTTAAGCACAGAGGAAGTTAAAAAATTTTGCCCTATTATCAATACATCACCTGATATCCGTTACCCAGTATTAGGTGGAACTCTACAAAGAAGAGCTGGAACTGCAAGACATGATGCTGTTGCATGGGGATATGCTCGAGGAGCAGATGAAATGGGTGTTGATATAATTCAAAATTGTGAGGTCAAAGGAATTAAAAGAAATGGTGATGAGGTTGAGGGAATAGAAACTACTAGGGGATTTATAAAAACAAAAAAAATTGGTGTAGTTGCTGCTGGCCATTCAAGTGTTCTAGCTAACATGGCTGGTTTACGATTGCCTTTAGAAAGTAAACCGCTTCAGGCTCTAGTCTCTGAACCTGTTAAACCAATTATTGATACCGTAGTAATGTCTAACGCTGTTCATGCTTATGTTAGTCAATCTGATAAAGGTGAACTTGTAATAGGCGCTGGTACAGATGATTATATTTCTTATTCACAAAAAGGAAGTCACGATATTGTAGAGGGAACCTTAAATGCAATTTTAGAACTCTACCCAATTTTTAGTAGAATGAGAATGCTTAGACAATGGGGTGGAATTGTAGACATTTGTCCAGATGCAAGTCCTATTATCAGTAAAACAACTATCAAAGGTTTATACTTCAACTGTGGTTGGGGAACAGGTGGATTTAAAGCAACGCCTGGATCAGGTGATTTATTTGCTCATACAATTGCAAACGATGAGCCTCACAAATTAAATGCTGCTTTCAACTTAAATAGATTTATTAGTGGTGACCTTGTTGATGAACATGGTGCAGCGGCGGTAGCTCATTAATGTTTTTGATTACCTGTCCTTTTTGCGGTGAGCGAGAACAAAGCGAATTTAAAGCTGGTGGAGAAGCTCACATTGAAAGACCAAAACAACCTACAGAATTAAGCGATGATGAATGGGCTGAATACTTGTTTATGAGAAAAAATATTAAAGGAGTTCAATTTGAAAGATGGAACCATGCACATGGATGTAGAAAATGGTTCAATGTAGTTCGTGATACTTCTAATGATGAAATAAAATTAGCTTATAAAATGGGTGAAAAACCACCAACAATCTAATCTATGTCAAAAAATTTAAGATTAAAAACTAGCAAGTTTATCGATGAAACCTCAAGAGTTTCATTTAAATTTAATGGTAAAGACTATTATGGTTTTAAAGGTGATACTTTAGCCTCAGCTCTATTATCAAATGATGTTCATTTAGTTGGTAGAAGCTTTAAATACCACAGACCAAGAGGAATAATGACAGCTGGCTCTGAAGAGCCCAGTGCAATTGTGCAAATAAATGACAATACAGATTTAACTGAACCAAACGTTAGGGCTACCGAAATTGAAATCTATGACGGCTTGGAAGCAACAAGTCAAAACTGTTGGCCTAGTGTAAACTTTGATATCGGTGGAATAAATAATTTTATATCCCCTCTTTTACCTGCTGGATTTTACTACAAAACTTTTATGTGGCCAGCTAATTTCTGGGAAAAATATGAGTATGTCATAAGGCACTCTGCTGGACTTGGAAAGTCACCAACAAAGCCAGATCCAGATATTTATGAACATAAGTATGTTCACTGCGATGTACTTGTTATTGGTGCTGGTATTACTGGGATTATGGCTGCGAAAACTGCTGCTAAAAATAATTTAAAAACTTTATTACTTGATGAAAAAAATGAAATTGGTGGATCTACAATTTATCAAGATTCAGAACATGTTAAGATAAATGATCAAAGTTCATCTACTTGGTTAGAAAATGAAATAATTGAATTAGAAAAATTAGATAATTTAGAAATTAAAACAAGAACAAGTGTTGCCGCATATCATGGTTATAATTATCTATTAGCTAGGGAAAACCTTACAGATCATCTATCTAAAGGTGAAAAACAAAACAAAGTAAGACAAAGATTATTAAAGATTAGAGCTAAAAAAGTTATTGTTGCTACCGGTTCTTTAGAAAGACCACTTGTGTTTAATAACAATGATAGACCTGGCATTATGCTTTCATCTGCTGTGAAAAAATATGCAGATTACTATGGTGTAGCTACGGGTCAAAAAAATGTTTTCTTTACGAACAATGATACAGCTTACGAAAGTGCAATTTCATTAAATAAAAAAGGAATTAAAGTTGAGGCAATTATTGATATTAGAGAATATTCTAATTCAGAGTTTACTAAGGAAGCTGAAAACTTAGGGATTAAAATTTATAGATCTCATACAGTTGTTGATACAGAGGGTTATAAAAGAATAAATAAAATTACTATTATGGAACTATCTAAAGATGGACAATCTTTTACAAGTTCAAAAAAAATTATTTTAGATTGTGATTGCTTAGCTATTGCTGGTGGATGGACCCCTGCTGTTCATTTGTTCACTCAATCAGGTGGTAAATTAAAATTCAGGAATGAAGATCAAGTTTTTATACCTAATAAGTATCCATCAGATCAAATTAGTATTGGTTCTTGTAATGGTGATTTTGAACTTGATGACATAATTAAAAGTTCATCAAAAACTTTAAAAGAGTTTTTAAATATAAAAGAAACTGATTACGATGATTTGAATATCCAATGTCCAAAAGATAAAGAAATTAGAAATATTTGGTTATTACCTTCTGATAAAGTTTTAGGAAAAACAAAACCTTTTGTTGATTATCAAAATGATGCAACAGCTAAAGATATCAAGCTTGCCCTTAGAGAAGGGTTTAGATCTATTGAACACGTTAAGCGTTACACAACAACAGGTATGGGTACCGATCAAGGTAAACTTGGTAATATGCATGCATTAGGAATTATTGCTGAAACTGCTGGAGTTAAGATGGGAGAACTAGGTACAACAACATTTAGACCTCCTTACACACCTTTAACATTTGGAACTATTGTTGGAAGAAACGTGGGGGAATATTTTGATACATTCAGAAGAACTCCTATGAACGACTGGCATATCGAACATGAAGCTGAATTTGAAAATGTAGGTCAGTGGAAAAGAGCTTGGTATTACCAAAAAAATAAAGAAACTATGCATGAGGCTGTTCAAAGAGAAAGTAAAGCTGCAAGAGATGGAGCTGGTATACTAGATGCTTCAACACTGGGTAAAATTGATATTCAAGGAACTGATGCTTCAGAATTTTTAAATAGAGTTTATACAAACGCCTGGTCAAAACTTGCTATTGGTAAATGTAGATATGGCTTAATGCTTAATGAAGATGGTATGGTTTATGATGACGGCGTAACAACTCGTCTTGATGAAAATCATTATATTATGACAACAACAACTGGTGGTGCAGCTAATGTATTAGGCAAACTTGAAGATTACCTTCAAACAGAATGGCCTGAATTAGATGTCTACTTAACATCAGTTACTGACCATTATGCTACAGCTAGTGTTTGTGGTCCAAATAGTAAAAAAATATTAAATAAAATAATTCCTGATTTAGATCTATCTGATGAAAACTTTCCTCACATGTCATTTAAAAATGCAAAAATTGGTGATGTAAAATGTAGAGTAATGAGAATTAGTTTCACAGGCGAACATAGTTATGAAATTAATGTTCAAGCAAACTTTGGGAAATCTCTTTGGGAAAAATGTATGGAAGCTGGTGAAGAGTTTAATATTACTCCATATGGAACAGAGACTATGCACTTATTAAGAGCTGAAAAAGGATTTATTATTGTTGGTCAAGACACAGATGGCACAATGACACCAATAGATTTACAGATGGACTGGATTGTAAGTAAAAAGAAATATGATTTTATCGGTAAACGATCTCTTTATAGATCAGATACGATGCGTGAAGACCGAAAACAATTAGTTGGATTATTAACAGATAATCCAGGTGAAGTTTTAGAAGAAGGTGCACAGATAGTTGCAGATACTAATTTAAAAGCAGTTGAAATGCTGGGTCATGTAACATCAAGTTACTATAGCCCAAATCTAAATAAGTCTATCGCTCTTGCGGTTGTTAGGGGTGGAAAAAATATGATGGGTCAAAAATTATTTATTCTGATGGAAAATAAAAATATTAATGTAACTATTGTTGATCCTGTATTTTTTGACAAAGAGAATGAAAGGTTAAATGCTTAATTATAATACATCTATAAAAGAAGATAAATCTTACCCCAATTTAAAGATGAAAGAAATTAAACCTATTATGAAACTAATCATAAGAGGCAAAACAAAAGAGTTTATTTCAGCTATTGGTAAAAATTTAAGTATGCTTTTGCCAACTAAAGCTAACACTTCGACATCCGGTGAGACCTTAACTGCATTTTGGCTAAGTCCAGATGAATGGATGTTAGTTTCAAACGAAGTTGTAAGTGAAGATACCAATACTTATGAAGTTGAGGATAATTTAATTAAAAATATTTCAAAGAATAACTTGGGTGCCATAACAGATGTTAGTGACCAATTTGTAATGATAAATATAAAAGGAAGTAAAGTATTTGATCTATTTGCAACTGGATCACCATTTAACTTTAATGAATTTAAGAATAAAAAAGGCTCTGTTGTTCAAACTATATTGTCTCATATTGATGTGATTATACATCTTACGGAAATAAATGAGGTAAATTTATTAGTTAGACGGTCATTTTCTCAACATTTATACTCATGGTTAACTGATAGTGCGTCAAGGTTATAGACTTATACTCTACTAAATTCGATGTTATATGGGATATATGAAAAAAATACTTTTAGTGGTGCTATTAGCACTTTTACCCTTCTCTCTTAACGCAGAATCTAAACTTAATCAGATTTTATCATCTGGTGAGTTAAAAGTTGGAACTACAGGTGACTGGGATCCAATGAGCATGAAAGACCCAGCTACAAACAAGTACGTTGGTTTTGATATTGATGTTATGCAAGAATTAGCAAAAGATATGGGTGTAGAAGTTACTTTCGTACCTACTGAATGGAAAACAATCGTTTCAGGAATAACGTCTGGAAGATATGATGTTTCAACTAGCGTAACTAAAACTGCTAAAAGAGCATTAGTTGCAGGATTTACAAATTCTTATTATAAATATGGAACAGTTCCTTTGGTATTGAAAAAGAACCTTAAAAAATTTCCAACTTGGGAATCTTTAAATAGTGAAAAAGTTACTATTGCTACAACACTTGGAACATCTCAAGAAGCCAAAGCAAAAGAATTTTTTCCAAAATCAACATTAAAATCAATTGAATCTCCAGCTAGAGACTTTCAAGAAGTTTTATCAGGCAGGGCTGATGGTCATATCACTAGTTCTACTGAAGCAAATAAACTTGTAATTAAATATCCTCAATTAGCAATCGTACAAGATGGTGGTAAAAATCCAGCTGTATTAGCTATGATGGTAGATCAAAAAGATCAAGTTTGGATTAATTATGTTAATCAGTGGATTGAAGTGAAAAAAGCTTCAGGCTTCTTTGATAGCTTGCTTAAAAAGTACGATTTAAAAAGTTTATAATAGGTTAGATATTTTAATTTAAATCTTTATAATTTTAAAAGTGAAAAAACTACTTTTTCTACTTTTATTTTTATCACTTTCGTCATGTACCGATCATGAATGGGGTTGGTACATACTCTCACCTAATAAAGTAAATGGCTTAACTAACTTAAAATTTTTGTTAAGTGGAATGGGTGTAACAATCTATATCTCTGTAATTTCAATTGTAATATCAATGATATTAGGTTTTATTGTTGCAATACCCTCTTTAGCAAAAAATAAATATCTTACTTATATAAATATTGGCTACGTTGAGATTGTAAGAGCAATACCCTTGTTGGTTCTAATCCTATGGGTTTATTATGGTCTACCTATAATGACAGGACTAAGCTTTAGCCCATTTGTATCTGGAATTATTGCACTTGCAATTAGTGAAAGCGCTTTTCAAGCTGAAATTTTTAGAGCTGGAATTAATTCAATTAAAAAATCTCAATGGGAAGCTGGAAGTTCTTTAGGGTTAAGTTTTTATAAAAGATTAAGGTTGGTAATACTTCCACAGGCAATAAAAAATGTTTTACCAGCATTAGGTAATCAATTTGTTTATGTTTTAAAAATGTCATCATTAGTATCCATTATTGGAATTGCAGACCTTACACGTAAAGCTAATGAGCTTGTTGTATCTACCTATAGGCCTTTAGAGATCTATACTTTTCTAATCCTAGAATATTTAATTTTAATATTGATTGTGTCTTATTTTGTAAGAAAATTAGAAAAGCGACTTGGACAAGATGGCAATAATTAATGAATAAATTGGATAATACAAACTATGATATCGATTTAACTGATGGTGTTGTTACATTTAAAAACATTAATACGACACTCGGTTTTGTTAGATATAATGAGGAAGCTGAAGTTGAGTATATCTTTGTTAATCCAATGTTTAGACGTAAAGGACTTGCTAAAAAACTATTAAGAATTGTTGAGGAAAAAACTAAAATTAAACCCATGCCACAAGATCCAATAAGTCCTTTAGGTGAAAAACTTTTTAAAATTAACTAAATAAGAGTTTAATTAAAGTTCTAAGACACCAGGTAGCAAAATTTCCTATATTGAACTTAATTTAACAGATTAACATTTATATTAATTTTGAAAGCTTATCTTTCATGGTTAGTTTAAGTTTTTTTAATGTTCTTAAATCATACCAAGTTTCTTGTCCTCTTTTTTGTTTTCTTACATTTTCAGCAATATTTACTTTTTTTTTAAGATCTTTATGTTTTTCTTTAAATTTATAAGTGAAAATCATGATTTAATAACCTCATTCTCACACAGATACTGAAATTAATTAACATGAATTAAAACAGTAAACTTTACATGTGACAGAGTGTAAGTAGTCTGAGGCACCGGTTAATAGAACATCTCAAGATGTTATGGGATTGTATAAGATTAAATAGGATAATGTAGGATTTTAAATAAAAATTTTTTCATTTATTTTTTAACATCATCTTTGTAAATATGGGTGAGTTTTCTAATTAGATTAATAACATTATTCATAGTAATCAATTTATACCAAATAAAATGGATAGTTAAATTTCATTATTCACAGACTCTTCTGAGAGTTCTTTGATTTGCAATATCCTATTTAGTCTTTTAACCTTTGCTTCTATCAGTTTATGTAATTGTTTTAAGTTATATTTATTTATAACATGATCATTTAAAAAACTATTTATAAACTTTAATAGATCTGCTCTATTATAAATAGAAATAATAGTGATGTACTTTAATACTACATTCTCTGAGATTTCATTTCTATTAAATTTTTTTACAATATCTTCGGGCCTTCTTAAAAACAAAATGTCAGAATGCTGAGGCTGACCAGTAAAGCGAAATTGATCCCTTTCCCACTTATGAATATTTAAAAAATCAATAAATTCAAAATTTTGTTTTTCCATTAATTTAACTACATCTGAAAAAACTTTTTGATTTTTTCTTATTTGAAAAAATTCACACTCAATTTCTAAACCCAAAACACCCTCTAAGGTATTGGTTGCTCCCTCTAAAATTTCATAATGATGGCCTTCTGCATCAATTTTTATAAAATCCAAATTTTTATCAAAAAAACTTCTATCTATAGTCTCTGTTTCCATTTCAATTTGTTTTGTAGTTTTAAAACTTTCAGCATTAAAAAAATTGATTTTTCCTTTGTATCTATTGATGTGATCAAAATTTGGCTCGGAAACAGAAGAACACAGAGGGTACTTGGCAATATTAAATTTAATATTTTTGTCAGCTACAGAAGAAAATAATTTTGAAATAATATTTAACGATTTAAATTTATTATTACCAAAAATACTATTCTCATAGGCATCAACAAGAGAGACGTTTAATATCTTTTTTATCAAATACCATTTTTTTTGAATACCTCCTGTGGCACCTATATCTAAAATATCCAAATCTATCTCAAAATTATAAATAATTTTTTTTATTTTATAATTTTCTTTCCTTAAATATTTAAAAAAAAAATTGATTATTTTTTTTAAAATTGGTTTAACTACTGATTTCATAAATTTAATTTTTAAATTTTGTAGATAAACTTTTTAACACAAAAAAAGGTAGGGGACCAGAAAGATCCAAGATATCTGGAAACAGAACACCCCCTACAACTCCTCTACTTTGTTGAATTTATAATGCTAATCGATCTTTGAATTGCAACTGCTCCCACATAGCACACAATATCTAATTTAAAATAATTTCTAGTGTCTCATTAAATTCAGGTTTAACTTTTAACATTAGATATCTACCCTCATTTACAATGTCATCAAGACCCATATAATTTAAGTTGTAATAAGGAGCGCGGGAAGTGTATTGTGGATAGTGAACATGGGCTTATTTATAAGCTTCATTAACTAAGAAATTATCGTACTCATTTGTGTATATATCCGCTCTTAAATGGTCGACCATAGTTTTGGTGTCTTTTTTACTAAAATTTAAGCATGATATAGCAATAAAATTATCAGTTTTTTTAAATTTAATTGCATAATAGTACGCAAATGAATTTCCCATGGGATAAGCAGTATGTTTTTTCTTGCCTTCGAATTTATCTACTAGATTATTTTCTATCTCTTTTTTAAATAAATTATTTATATCATTCATAAAATTATCCTTATCTTTTATACAATCTTTAAAATTAAATTTGTAACTATTAGTGCCAGATATACCTTTAATAATATAATTTTTATCTGAAGTTAAAAATGCTGCATCTATATTTTCGAAAGTTTTAGAAATATTATTAAAAGTTACTAACGTATATTTCTTATTTATAAAATAATTAGCCTTGTTATTTTCAATTTTACTAATACTTGCAAAATCTAACAAGCTATCACCAATACTCATCCCTTCTATCTCAAAGTCTCTAATATCATCTGCTTTAGTTAATGACTGGAAGGTAAACGTTAAAATAAGAATAAGTAATAATCTTTTCATGATAAACACTTTCTCACTGTGTCGTATGTGTGTCAAGATTTCTAGTAAGTTGTAATAAAAGTCGCGGGAAACGGTTTCTAGAAAATGACCAGGGGCTTATGAGTCCTGCGATTAATTATTAGTATGCTTCATTATTTAAAAAATATCTAATTTTTTTAGAGGTAATATTCACTTTTAAATTATCAGCCCAGTTTTTTTCATTTAGTATTTCTTTTCCCCATATATAGCATTCAACACTTATTTGATCGCCTGTTTCAGTTTCTATATAAAGACCATTTGCTATACTATTTCCAGTCTTATCAAAAGCATGTGGTCTAAAAGCATCTTCAGTTTTTTTTCCAGATTTAAATATTTCTGAAATTTCACCGAATATTTTTTTTTGTTTTTTCTCACAATCTTTTTGATTTGTAATATCAATTACACCACTTAAGTCTTCAATTATGTATGTGCCTGGATTTATAGTAAATTGTACTAGACTGTAAGTTTTAAAAAATCCTCTGTCTGAAAATGCTATACCTGCAAATTTTTTACTTTTAGGATAATAAAATAATTCTCTTTTTAAAATTTCATTTTTTGTTACACCTATGGTGTCTATATGGTCTAAAAGATTATCTCCTATAGTCATTCCTTCGATCTCAAAGTCTCTAATATCATCAGCCTTAATCCAAGATTGGAAGCTTAAAGTTAAGATGAGTATTAGTAATAATCTCCTCATAATAAACACCTTCTCACTGTGTCGTATGTGTGTCAAGAATTCTAAAGACGTTGAATAAGACTTATGGCTAAAGGATAACTAACAGCGGACAGCGGGTTTATGAGTCCTGCGGTTGATTGTTAATTACTTACAGAAGACAGCCAGTCACCAAAAACCTTACTATCAGCATTTAAACTAATATTATCATGAAATTTAGAATCATTTGCCCAATTTTTAGTTTCTATAAATACAGCATCACCGTTATCAAATAAATAAATTGATTGTTTGGCAAAACTACCTGTTCCATGATTATCACTTGTTGGGTATTTAATTGTTTTTTTTGTTGGTTTAATATTTGATACTTTTTCGAATTCTTTTTCTATTTCGTTTTGAAAATCATAACAAATTTTAATATCTTGTGTACAAAATTTCATCCCACTAATAGAATAAATCTTATAATTATTATCTGCTGGTTTAAAAAAAAAACCTAATTTATCAAATTGTTTAATTTTTTTATCTCTAAATTCTGAATAAGAAAAAGTTTTATCTGGATACCAGTCTTTTAACCCTCCTTTAATCTTTGTAATATCAAAATGATTCAACAAACTGTCTCCAACACTAAATCCTTCTATCTCAAAATCACGAATATCATCAGCCTTAGTCAAAGATTGGAAACTAAAAGTTAAAATGAGAATTAGTAGTAATCTGTTCATAATGAACACTTTCTCATTGTGTCATATGTGTGTCAAGATTTACTGGAAGTTGAAATAAGGGTCGTGGGAAGTGGATTATGGATAATGACTGCGGGCTTATGAGTCCTGCGGTTAATAATTTTGTGCAGTAGAAAACCAGCTTTCTATTTCCTGTGTACTAATTGTTATTCTAAAACTGTCTGTATATCCTATTTCTGCAGACCAATCATAACAGCCTGTTGATATTGTTCCATTTTCTATATCAGAAAATGAATTTGTAATATAACTTTTTCCAGATTTATCTGCTTCATGTTTACTTTTAGTATTATGACTAAATTTAGCATTACTAAATAAAGTTTTAATATCTTTATCTATTTGTTTTTTTTTTAAGTAACACTCTATAATATTAAATTCATAATCTTTAATTCCACCAGCAGCATGAATTATGTATTTTTTATCATCTTTTTTGAAATGAAAAATTATTGCCTCATATAATCCTGATGGTGTAAGAATTTGAACACCATAAAATTTATCATCTTTGTACCATTTCATTTTATGTTTTTTAAGTTTAGTAATAGAAAAATAATCTAGCGCACTGTCCCCAATACTCATCCCTTCTATCTCAAAGTCCCTGATATCATCTGCCTTGGTCCAGTTTTGAAAACTAAACGTTAAGATAAGAATAAGTAATAATCTCTTCATAATAAACACTTTCTCACTGTGTCGTATATGTGTCAAGATTTACGGTAAGTTGTAATTAAGTAAGTGGGAAGTAGATTGTGGAAAGTGACCGCAGGCTTATGAGCCCTGCGGCTGATTATTTGTATGCTTCATTAATTAAAAAATAAGCATATTTTTCTGGATTAACGGTAATGGATAATCTTATGTCTTTTCCTGACTTAAAATATTTTTCGCAGTTTAATACAATAGCCTCAACAGAAGGATAAGGTTTCAAATAAAATTGCAAACCGTGTATAGTTGATTCACCATCTTGACTTTTATATTTAGTTTTTTCAAAATCATCATAATCAATTAATTTTTCAACATCACTTCTAATTTGTTTTTTATTTTTTAAACATTCATTTAAATTTTCAAAATAAATACTTCCTGATAAACTAGAGACTATATATTTTTTATCATTTTTTTTAGTTGTCACACTTAATTGACTGTATCTGGTAGTTTTTATCAATTTATCAACTATATAAATAATAAACTTATCGTTTGGATATTGATCTCTTGCTTTAATAGATTTAATTTTTTCCTCAGAGGCAAAATCGAGCAAACTATCCCCAATACTGATCCCTTCTATCTCGAAGTCGCTAATATCATCGGCCTTAGCCCATGATTGAAAACTCAACGTTAAGATAAGAATAAGTAATAATCTCTTCATAATAAACACTTTCTCACTGTGTCGTATATGTGTCAAGATTTACGGTAAGTTGTAATTAAGTAAGTGGGAAGTAGATTGTGGAAAGTGACCGCGGGCTTATGAGTCCTGCGGTTAATTAATTGTAAGCCTTATAATCAATCCATTTTCTATACTCTTTTGTTTCAATACTTAATCTAAAAACATCAATCCAAGAAAATTTAGTATGATCATAGTCATAACAAGAAATGGTAATTAGATCACCTGAATCAAATATAAAATCTATGTAAGTAAATATACCATGAGCCGAATTATTAAATGTTACTTTTTTTGATGGAGCAATATTGGGTAAGGAATCAACTATAACCTTTTTAACCTCATCCATTTTTCTATAACAATTGTTAATATCGTTTGGAAAATCTAATTCACCATTTATTGCTTCAGCTTTGAATTTTTTATCATTGGTTAAATAGCTAACTTGGATTCCCTCATATGAAGAACCTTCTGTAGTGCGAAAAGTTTGTGAGGTATAAGTGTTATCTGAATAATAATCTGCCGTATTAGTTGTTAGATCTTTTCTATCATAAAATTTTAATAAACTTTCACCTAGACTTAACCCATCTATCTCAAAATCCCTAATATCGTCTGCCTTAGCTAAAGCTTGGAAGCTAAGTGTTAAAATAATGATAATTAATAATCTCCTCATAATAAACATTTTCTCACTGTGTCGTATGTATGTCAAGATTTCTAGTAGTTTGTAATAAGGGCTGCGGGAAGTGGCTTGTGGATAATGACCGTGGGCTTATGAGTCCTGCGATTAATTATTAGTATGCTTCATTAGATAAAAAATTACGATATTCAGAAGCATCAATATTCAAAACAAGTGCATCCTTATATTCCATATTTTTGTCCCAATCGTAACAATTCACTTTTACTGCATCATCATTCATAAAAATAAAATAAATAGAGGTAATTTTACTTTTTCCAGACTTATCTGCTCGGTGAGCTTTACTAACTTCTTGGATGGTAACTTCATTACCAAACATTTCTGATAATTCTTTAACTATTTCGTCTTTTTTTTTTAAACAACCTTGGATATCATTTGGAAAAAAAATTCTACCTCCTATGCCAACAATTTTCTTATCATTTTCGGAGAAAGTAAATTGAACACTTTTAAAAATTTTGATTAGCAAAACTAATACCAACAAATTTTTTACTTTTGGGATAATAAAATATATCTCTTTTATTAATTTCCTCTTTGCTAAAATGATCCAACAAATTATCGCCAACGCTCATGCCTTCTATCTGAAAGTCCCTAATATCATCAGCTTTGGTCCATGATTGAAAGTTTAACGTTAAGATAAGAATGAGTATTAATCTATTCATATTAAACACTTTCTCACTGTGTCGTATGTGTGTCAAGATTTTGAGTAAGTTGTAATTAAGCAAGCGAGAAACTGCTATTGGATAATGACCGTGTGCTTATAAGTCCTGTGGTTGGTCAGTCATAGGCAGTAATAAGAAAATCATTAAATTTATTAGTGTTTATCGTTAAAGCTAAATGATCATCCCATCCCAGAGTAACGCTATAATTATAACAATTAACAATAATAACTCCTGAAGTACCCCAAAATGCAACTCTTGTAATTTTACTTTCTTCATCAACACTATGTGTTTCAGCTACTTTTTCTTCTTCTTGAAAGCCTGGTAAAGATATTCTTATATCATTAACAATATTATCTAATTGATTATAACATTTTTCTATATTCTTATTTTTATAAGAAATTATTCCAGAAATAGCATGAATAATATAATTTGGATCATTAGATTTGTAATCAAAATCGATGCCTGAATATTTTTTAAAAAAAGAAAAATTATTCATTTCTACTGGAGTAAATTTTTTATCTTTATAGTATTTTTTTGAATTTTTTTTTATCTCTTCTTTAGTAAAAAAATCTAGGGCACTATCTCCAATACTGATCCCTTCTATCTCAAAGTCTGTAATATCATCAGCTTTAGTTAAAGTTTGGAAACTTAACGTTAGGATAAAAATTAGTAATAATCTCCACATAATAAGCACTTTCTCACTGTGTCGTATTTGTGTCAAGATTTAGTGAAAGTTGTAATTAAGCAAGCAGGAAACTGTTATTGGATAATGACCGTGGGCTTATGAGTCCTGTGGTTGATTATTAGTAAGCTTCATTTTTTAACCAATCTGAGAATTCTTTTGAATCAATTGCTATAGTTAAATGGTCTATCTTGCCATTTTTTTCTGTTTCTTTATTATAATCATAACATTCAATTACTATTTCATTTTTTTTTCTAAGAGTAACAAAAATACTTCTCACAGTTCCTGAAGTTTTATCCATATGATCGACTATGCCAGAGTCATAATAATCAATATAATCAAAATCTTTTTTAAACTGCACGCTAATTTTTTCTAATTCATTATAACATTTCCCAATATTATTTGGATAATCAATCTGACCACCAATAGATTGAATTATATACTTGTTGTCATTCTTTTTTATATGAAATTGAACGTGATTATATAATTCAAATTTTGAGTCATTATATAGAGTAGCAGAGTAAAATTTTTTGCTCTGGTAAATGAAGCCAACTTTTTTTCTCTCATCAATTCTTTCTTTATCAAAATAATCTAAAGCACTATCCCCAACACTCATACCCTCTATCTCGAAGTCTCTAATATCATCAGCCTTGGTCCAGGATTGAAAGTTAAGTATTAAGATAAAAATTAGAAGTATTCTCTTCATAATGAACACTTTCTCACTGTGTAGTATGTGTGTCAAGATTTCTAGTAAGTTGAAATAAGGTGTGTGGGAAGTGAGATCAAACCACTGACTTCAGGCTTATGAGTTTTACAGTTTTACTTTAATGGATTCATTATTAATTTAAACTTACAAAAAAATCAGCTAATTCCTTTGTTAAAATTGACACTTTTAGATTATCTCTCCACCCTTTTTCTCTTGTTAAATTTTTACTCCAATCAAAACAACTTATTACCAGGGAATCACCACTAGATAAATCATATGCAATTTGATAAACTTTACTTTGTTTCGTTGTATCTGCCCAATGATCGTAAGTATCATCATTTAGTTTATAATCTTTTAAACCTAATTTTACATCAGCAGCTATATCTTTTTGTAAATCTAAACATTTATTTATTGCATCGTCAAAATAAATCATGCCGTCAATTCCATAGATTGTACGCTTTTTATCTTCTGGCTTATACGTAAATCTAACTTTTTCATAAGTTTTATATTTAGCGTCAGTAAAACCAATGACAGCAAAAGTATGTTTATACTTGTATTCATATTTTTTTCTGTTCAGAAAAATCTTATCAGAAATATGCTGTTTTATAGTATTACCAACAGTAACTCCCTCAATCTCGAAGTCTCTAATATCATCTGCTTTAGATAATGTTTGGAAACTTAAAGTTAAAATAATGATTAGTAATAATCTCTTCACAATAAATACTTTCTCACTGTGTCGTATGTGTGTCAAGATTTACAGTAAGTTGTAATAAGGGTCGCAGGAAGTAGGCTGTTGATACAGACCGGGAGCTCATGAGTCATGCGGTTGATATTATTAATAAGCAGAATTTTGTAAGAATTCTTTATATTCATACTTTCTTATTGAAATTCTTAAGGCATCAGTAAAACCTGATTCTTTACTCCAATCTTCACAAAATATTGATACCGCATCTCCATTTGGAAAGATTAAATCTTGTTGGGTAACAATTGTTTTACCAGATTTATCAGCACGGTGAACAAAATCATCTTTTTTAGTTATAGATATGTTTGAAAATAATGTTTGTATTTCTAAAGAGACTTCATCAAATAATAAATGGCATTTTTCAATATCGTGTCTATAAAATTTAATTGCTTCAATGCCTTCAAGTTTGTATCTCTTATCATTTGTTAAATAAATAAACTGTAAACCATCATAGTTTTTTAAAAAGAGAAGCTTTAAATCAGCTGAAATTGAATATTTATTATTCTTAAACCAGTCTTTTTGATTATCTTTTAAGATTTTTTTACTAATAAAATCTAATGCACTATCCCCAATACTAATTCCTTCTATCTCAAAGTCCCTAATATCATCAGCCTTAGATAATGCTTGGAAACTTAATGTTAAGATAAGAATAAGTAATAATTTATTCATAATAAACACTTTCTCACTGTGTCTTCTGTGTGTCAAGATTTCTAGTATGTTGTAATAAGGGTTGCAAAAAACAGTTTCTGAATACTGACCTCAGGCTTATGAGTCCTGCGGTTGATCTTAATAAGCTTCGTTAAGCATCCAATTAAAAAACTCTTCTGTATTAATTGCTATAGTTAATCTATCTCCATAGTCCATAGTCTCAGACCAATTTGTACATATAACACGTATGTTGTCTCCATTCTTAAAATAAATGGTTGTACTTTCATCATAACTATTCCCTGATTTATCTAAAGATCGTTCGTATTTATTGTCTTCTTCTTTTTCAAATTCACCTATAACACTTTTTATCTCTTTCAAAATCTGAGTTTTTTTTGTTTTGCATTTGTTAAAATTATTTCTAAATGAGAGGTCAGCCATCATTGAATATATGATATATTTATTATCAGAAGCCTTAACACTTACTGTAATCATGTCATATTGCAAAAGTTCTATATCAACGCTATATTCTTTAAATTTTTTACTTTTAGGATAAATAAAAGGTTTTTGATTATCAATATATTCTTTGCTAACAAAGTTTAACAAACTGTCTCCCATACTAATCCCCTCTATCTCGAAGTCCCTAATATCATCAGCCTTGGTGAATGATTGAAAGCTAAACGTTAAGACAATGATTAGTAATAATCTTTTCATAATAAATACTTTCTCACTGTGTCGTATGTGTGTCAAGATTTCTAGTAAGTTGTATTAGGAAAGCAGGAAACAGTTTATGGAAAGTGACCATGGGCTTATGGGTCCAGCGGTTGTTTAATTATAAGCTTCATTTTTTATCCAATCTGAAAAGTTATTTGTTGAAATATTAAAATTGAGATGATCTTGTGATCCATGCGCTTCTGAATAATCATAACAAGCCACATCTAATTCATCATCATTGGGGAAAATAAAATTAACAACTGTAACTTTACTTTTGCCATCAACATTTTTCGGACTAGGATGTGAAAAAGTTGATTTTTCAGTCATAACCACTTTTCTAGAAAAAACACTTTTTATATCTACAATTATTTCATCCATCTTATCATAGCACTGTTCTATATTATCTTTATAATCAAGGATTCCACTTATTGAATGTATTGTATATTTTTTATCATTATATTTATAATGAAAATCAATTGAATTATAAATTTTAAAAAAATCATAATCATCATTTTGAACTCTTTTAAATTTTTTATTTGGGTATACCCACGTATTATCTTCAATCGCTTTTTTATTAAAATAATCTAAAGCACTATCCCCAATACTCATCCCTTCTATCTGAAAGTCTCTAATATCGTCAGCTTTAGTTAAGGTTTGAAAGCTTAACGTTAAGATAAGAATTAGTAGTAATCTGTTCATAATAAACACTTTTTCACTGTGTAGTGTGTGTGTCAAGATTTAGTGAAAGTTGTAGTAAGGAGCGCGGGAAGTAGATTGTAGATATTGACCACGGACTTAAGAATCCTGAGCTTGTTTAATTATAGCCATTGCTAAACCATCTTAATATTTCTTTGTTATAAGCACCTACATTAAAACTATCACCCCAATTTTTTTCCTTTGTAATTTTACTACTCCAGTCAGTACACTGAATTCTGACATGATCATCAGTATAATCTTTATTAAGTAGGTAAGCTATTTGATATTCTTTGGAGTTACCTGTTTTATCATACTGATGTTCTATAATACCTGCATCAACTTTTTTGGCACTGGCAAATAATTGATCAATTTCTTTTGAGACTATATTCATTTTTATTTTACATTTTTTAAAATCTAAAAATACAAAGCCAATTATACTTTTGATAATATAATTTTTATCTTTTCGTTTTAAATATATGTCTAAACTTTCATAATTTTTAAGTTCATTAAATGAAGTAATGTAATATTTAGAAGTAGCTGGTACATAATTTCTTATATTTTTTTTAATTTCTTTTATTGTCATAAAATCTAATAAACTATCTCCAATACTCATCCCTTCTATCTGAAAGTCTCTAATATCATTAGCCTTAGATAATGTTTGAAAGCTGATAAAAATAATAATTATGATAAATAGTTTTTTCATTTAACTTGGATTTGATTTTAATAACATAATATAAAAATCTCTTAATTCAATCATCTCTTTTGTTGGGTTGGGGTTGTATTCGTTAATTTCATCAAGAAGCCCCTCTGCCGTTGCATCGTGAAGTCCTTCTGAATTTAACCACTGAGAGGCACTAAGTAACCAATATTTTTTTGCCATTATAAGATCTTGTTCTAGTCCAGCTAGTCCTGAATAATAAAAAAAACCTATATTATAACTTGCTACAGTAAATCCAGCATCAGATGCTTTCTGGTTCCAGTATATTGCTTCATCATTATCTTGAGGAGCGCCATGTTCACCAGTAAAATAAGTCCAACCTACTGTTGTCATTGCATTAACTTGACCCTGTGCTGCTGCAGCACTTAAATAATAGATCGCTTTATCTGTATCTTTTGGAATACCGTTTTCACTCGAGCCACTTAAATATAAATGTCCTAAATTATTTTGTGAGACTATATCTCCTTTATCAGCTTCTCCGGTTAGATAAGATAAGTAATCAGCTTTTAGTGGTGTGTTAAAGAATAATAATAAAATAACTACGAGTGAGCTATATTTTTTCATTTACTTTTTGATACTTTTTTTTCTTTTAGAAATTCTTTTCTTTTTACCGGGTAAAGTTTGCATAATAGCAAGTATTACAATTATTATTATAGGTGAGATTATTATACTGGCCAACATCCATCCACCCGGCTCTCTATTCTTTGATTTAGCTAGTTTAAAAATTCCATAAAAGAATGCTGCATAAATTATTATAAATATTAAGATTTCCATTTTTTTCCTTTCTCTTAATTGTTTGCGTAAACTGCAGATAAAACAACTAAGGCTACAAAAGTAGAGGTAACCAAATAAGAATAAAAAACATCTATATTTTCTATTTTGGCTTTATCCATATCTTCTGTAATCCTTTTTGATTGTTCTCGTCTGTAGAAATAAATTATCCCTATCACCATTATTAGTGTTAAAATTGGAAATACATCAAAACCACCTAAATAATTATATGATCCATGAAAAATTACAGGCACAAGTAACGCCAATATAAGCATTAACCTTCTTTTAAAGGCACTTTGCTCTGCAAAAAGATTTAAACTCAACAGCCAACCCATTATCACACCGAAACCTAAATGCATAATTAAAGGATAGTATCTATCTTTAACCACTTGCATGGTCCAAGCTGTTTCTGGATCGATATTTACATATCCCATATTTTCCATAGCAGCATAACCTAAACCTATTGCAGCTCCATAAACTATTGCATCCATTGGTTCGTTTAAATCTGATAATCTCACACAGATAAAAATTAGTAAGGAAAATTTTAAACCTTCTTCTAAAAAAGCAGCTCTAAAGAAATGCATAAATGCTCTTTCAGCACCTCGAACCATTGTACTATCTCCTTCTAAGTTTAATCCTAATAAAGGAGCTAAGTGGTCATGAGTTACAAAAATTAGAAATTGTATAGGTAAATAAATTGATACACCTAGCAAGAATGAAGTAATAAGAAACTTTCCCGGCTCAGGAAATTTATCTGACTTCCAAATTATGATACCTATTAGGATTGGTGGAAGTATAGTTGCTAATAAAATAAAAGAAGGATCTCTTATCATCTTTGTTAAATTTTATAATCTATTTGTGGAACTATTTCGACATTATCAATTCCCATAAAACTAAACAAGTCTCTCCAAAGTTTTTCTAATGTAACATAAAGATCTTCACCATGTTCGTAAGAATGATTTATAAACAACACTTTAACTTTTAGGTTTTTAACCATTTCTGAAGTGGGCTTTGTTGCCTTCATGTAATTAGCAAAACTTTTTTCTTTTTTTAATAATTGAGCAAAGGTACCACACTTATCAGCTACTTGTTTTTTCTTTGGTTTAAGTTTCATGGCTGTAGATTTACAGTGTTTAAAAAAATTAACTCTTTTTGAAAATTGCATCAAATCAGAAACAATAACTAGTTCTCTTTCTTTATAGTCAGCACCAAAGTCAGAACTGGTTTCTCTTAATAAATGAACAATATATTCATAAATTAAACTTTGATTAGCTTCACTACTTTCAAAAAAACCATTTTGAATAGAGTTTATTTGCGTCTCCCATTGATTATAAATTTTTTTGATATTATCTATACCTTCACATTTTTTATTAACTTCATCGCCAGGAAACTTTTCATTTTTTATACCAGTTTTAAACCTACATTTTGAATACACAAATTTTTGAGTATGTGGTGGTTTCTCATCAATTTTTAAAAAAGAAATCTTATGATAAGGTGGTGTATCTGCAATTAAAGCTTCACCAAAAATTCTTCCTTTTACCCACTCTACTTGGGGACTTTCCCATTTAGATGTAAAGTCTACTAAAAAAATCTTATGTCCTAACTTAGCACTCATTGGGCAGAAATTAGTCTTATTAACATCACTATTTGAGCATTTTGGGAAACCGTCAGGTAATGATGCTGCATTCACTGTTAAAGACCAAGTTAAAATTAAAAATAAAGAAATTACAAGTTTATCTAATTTACGATACATTATAGCTACTCCTCATATCAGTTATTCTCTTGTTAACCTCTTCTTTGAAAGCGTTCACTTCTTTAACATAAGCCGTAACCTCTTCATTGATCTCATTATTTAAAGATTTAGTTTTTTCTTCAATTTGATTTTTGTCTAAATATATCACGGCCATATCTGAAAAAACTAATTTTGGGTCCATCTTATCCTCCGTAAGTGTATTAAATGGTTTTTTTATTATATTACCCTCTTTATCCTTCCAATATTTTGGGGCAGAAGATGATCTAAAATTAGAATTTAAAGACCTATATTCTTCAATAATGTGATCAGTGTCATCATCAATTTTTTTTACATACCTTCTATAATTTGCAAATGTAGACTCTAATTTAGTTACATTAATTGACCACTGTTTAAGACTTTCAGAAATTAGTAAATTTCTTTCATCACTAACTTTTTTAACCTCATTTTTAAACTGAATGTTAATTTCATTACCTAAGTGCTCTCTAATACGATTTATTTCTTTTTTGTTTTCGTTTCTATCTTTACCTATAGATCCATAACCAGGATATGGATCATCAAAAAAATATCCATCTAATAAAGAAAATAATGCAAAGCCTATTCCTATAAAGCTTAATACTGCCGCATAAAAGCTCCATGAAACTGTCCATGGATATAATACATTTCCAAATTCAGTAGCTTGGGCAACAACAGTTTCAGTTTGACCCCATTGTACAACTTGTCCTTTTTGTTCAGCTATCGCTCTGAAGGCACCAAGACACCAGTTTAGATAAATAATAAATACAGAGTAAAAAGCTAAAACAATTTTTGAAACGGTTCTTTTTAAACATTTTTGGAGATTAAAGTTTTTGACTAAAAAATAACCAGCTAAAAAAGATATAATTACATTTAGAGCAGCTACAGCAAAGGATATTCCCTGTCCTTCAGCCTCACCCCCTGTCATTGCTGGCCCTAATAATTTAGTATTAACTTTAACTTCTATAAAAAATAATGCAGCAGCAAACAAGAGTCCCCCTATCATTTTAGGAGTTGTAAGAGATTTCGGATCCCTACTTATATCGTGTGTTAATTTAAAATGTTTAACCTCTTTATCTTGCGTGTCATAAGAATCTTTTAGATTTGATAATCTTCCACTGCCAGTAGTTAAAGATTGCTCAACTCTATTTCTAAAACTATCAATAAAAAAATGTTTTTTCCCAAGTATTGCTGAATAGCCAATAATTTTATTTTTTATAGGATCTAAAAACCTAGCAGCTTCTGATACTGCCTCATGTCTTTTTTCATCATATTTTGTAATTGCTTCATTTTCAGTTATGGAAAAAACCTCTGAATTTTCTGAGGGTAAATTATTTGTTCCATCGCTTTCACCTTTTTTCTTTAGATCTATTTCATTCTCTATATCTGCAACTTTTAAATTTTTAAACTCAAAGCTCATTTTTTTACCCCTCAAAATATTTCTTACTACTTTTAAACTTCTTTCAATAAATTCAAACTTCATCATATTTTTATCTCTTTAGATAGTCTCCTTTTAGTTAGCGTTGTAGCCCTTTTTATACATACAGTGATCGTACTCTGCTGCGTTTTGGCCAAGGGCTGTTATGACCAAACTAAATTCTTCTGGCTTACACATAAATGGATCTTTACAAAGATATGTTGGTGACTTTGCATTAGCTAAAGAATTACAAAAACCACTATGAAAATCTAAATCTGAATTATTTCCAGATCTATGATCCCATGATGTGTTTGCACAAGATGTTAATAAAGATAATAAAATCAGATAGATAAACTTCTTCATTAGTTAACCCTCCTACTAAAAGTCATATAGATCAAAATCATAAATATTATGATTAATGAAATTGTTATGGCATTTTCAGATAAAAATTCTCTTACTTCAGTAAATCTTACTGCTCTAAAAGGATGAAGTATGTGATAACCAATATTATCAACTGATCTTACAATAGCTTCAAGCATACTAACAAATGCAACTGATAATCCTTTAAACAATAAAGGTAATTTCATGAACATAGTTAATATAATCTTACCCATATTTATATTTTATCTCCCTCATTCTTTGTAAATTGATGAATTAACTTTCTATTTCTAATATTTTGAGTTTCTTGAACATAAACTCCACCCAACTTTAAAAATTGAGAATTGGCGGCTAGATAAGTAAAACCACTATCTGCTTTAAGAGCTGTATTCATTAATGATAATGAAAAAATCATTATCCCAAACTTACTATAAGCAACTGTTAGTCTTGAAATTGAAGCAAAAACCTTTTTCATAATTTCCTCTTTCCCCTCCCCTAAAATTAAGGGGAGAGTAGTCAAAATTAGCTTCCCTCCTTACCAACATTTAATAATGTTGAACCAATTAGACCAAATATAATTGGTGAAAATCTCGAAACTGGACCCATAAAGCTAGTTAAGTTTGTTCCTGCAAATGACATTGCAAAGTCAATTACTGCAAAGGCAATTAACAAACCTCCGATAATGTTAATAAACGATGTACCGCCTGTATCTTCTTTTACTGTCTTCATTTTTTTCTCCTTTTGTTGTTTGTTTTTCATGCAATACATTTAGCAACGATTGGTTTGAAATACTTGTCCACAAACAAAGAAGAAATTGGATATGAGGTTAAATTTAGGCTTATTTAGTCCAAAATCTAATACAGTTTTGGATTAGGTTAATTGATATAAAATTATATATTTATTATATGAAAAAAATATTTGCTAAAATTTTTATAATCTTAATTCTTTTGCAAGGTTGTGATTCCGCTAGTGTCCCTGTTAAAAAATCAAAGACAAATATTTGTCATGAAAAAGGATCAAGATACTACGATATAACAAAGCACTATAAAGCTTATCAAACAATCAAAGATTGTATTAAAAGTGGTGGTAGACTGCCAAAAAGGAGTTAAATCTTCAGTGACTTTGTTTCCTAAAAATTATAGAGTTATTAATGATTAAAATGATTAAGGCGTTATTACTTATCATATTTTTAGCGACTTTTACCTTACAGGCTAATTCCGAAACATCATGGATAACTAAAAAATCAGATAAATCAGATTCTGAAATTAAAATAGAAAAAAAAGAAAAAACTGAAAATAATAAAAAAAGTGAATGGATAAAAAAGAAGAAAAAAGAAGAAATAAAAAAAAATAAAAAAAAGTTTAAAGAAAAAATAAAAGAATCCAAATCTTGGATAACTAAAAAAAGTAAAGATAAAATAAAAGATATAAAAGAAAATCTTAAAAAATATAAAAACAAAGATAGCTTACCAAAAGCTGAGTTTTATTTTGCAGCGATAATTGAAGCAAAAGAAAATGAAGAAGCAACTTATCTTTATGGTTATGTAAATTCAGATAAAAAATCTGAAAAATTTAAACTTAACAATAAGTCTTATTATAGTAA
Source organism: Candidatus Pelagibacter sp. Uisw_127 (assembly GCF_047722515.1). Classification (GTDB taxonomy): domain Bacteria; phylum Pseudomonadota; class Alphaproteobacteria; order Pelagibacterales; family Pelagibacteraceae; genus Pelagibacter. The sequence continues at coordinate 511,463 of NZ_CP159815.1, read as the reverse complement.
AAGTGATGGTATTGCCTTTCTTGATGATGGAAAAACAACTTGTGTTGTAGATTCACAAATAGGAACTTTTTTTGGTGACATAATGGGTAAGGTGGTTGTTAAATGTAAAAACAAACTTGAGATGGCAGGAAAATTTACCCAAACTAATAATGCGGGAAAAGGAATTGAAGGTGAAACTAATAAAGGTAATAATGTTGAGTTTGAATTTTATACATCAAAAAAATTAGCTCTTGCAAAATTAGATTCATATAAGGTAGATACAGAAACTCTTATAACAAGAAGTCTTCCTGCTCCAAGAAATAATAAAAATATTAAACTAGAACCAAATGGAAAATACTACGCATTATTAATTGGGAACTCTAAATATGATAATTGGGAAAACCTAGTATCACCACAAAATGATATAAAAGAAATTAAAAATGTTTTAGATCAAAGTTATAAGTTTGAAAAAATAATTCCTATTTATAATGGAACTAAAAAAGAAATTTTGACTGCTTTAGAAGAATTATCATTAATAACAACAGAAAACGATTATGTTTTAATTTATTATTCTGGTCATGGAGATGTTAAGGCAGAACAAGCATACTGGATTCCAAAAGATGGAAGCAAAAAATGGGGTCAAGACGATTGGATTTCAATTAACTATATCGATATTTACATACGAGATGAAATAAAAGCTCATCATATAGCTGTTTTAGTAGATTCTTGTTATGTTGGCGGAAAGTTTAAAGGTCTCAACTTATTAGACAATATGACAGAAGAAGATAGTAGAATTTTTGAAAAACAATTAATAGGTGATTTAAACTCTAGATCTCGTTCTGTTTTATCTTCTGGTAGTACTGGACCAGTGAGTGATACTGTTGCTGGAACTAATCACTCTATGTTTGCTTTAACATTTTTAAATCTATTAAAAGAGTTTCACAAAAGCTCAATACCAGTAAATTTAAAAAGTGTTGCGTGGAACATGGACAGATATTTTGCAGGGTCGAGCCAAAGACCTCACTATTATCATCCACCCACATGGTCAGATGGTGGTGGAGATTTTATTTTTATTCCAAAGAATAATCTTCAATGATTAAAAAAATTATACTCATTATATTATTATCTACATTAGGAAGTTACTTATCTGCAGAAACAATAGCCTATAAGTTAAAGGGTGATTTAAAGTCTAATGGATCAGAAAGTATAGAGGTGGCCTCTACTCCTTTGGTTGATGATAAAGTGATTGTAAAATCTAAAGAACAAATTATCAGTATTGTTGCTTATGCTAAAAACCAGTCTAAAGACGTGGTTAAAAAAAATAAAACAAGAAAACCACGAACTAAATATAAGGGTGGACCTGAAGAAATTTTTGAAAAGTTTGCTAATAGTGTTGTTTATATAGAAAATAAAAAAGATAGAGGTTCAGGTTCAGGATTTATTATCAATCATAATGGCTTAAAGATAATTACAAATTGGCATGTGGTTGAAACTGCAAAAGATGTAACCATTTGTCTAAAAACAGAAAATTTAAATAGAGTGTGTGATACGGATTACTACACTGGTAAAGTTATAAAAAGAAATAAACAAAAAGATCTTGCGATGATAGAAGTTAAAGGTCTGCCAACTTCACTTAAGCCTGTTGTGTATGGAACTTATAAAAGTGTAAAAATTGGTCAAACCGCTTTTGCTATAGGTCATCCTGATGGATTGGTCTGGACTTTTACCAATGGAATGATTAGTCAAAAAAGACCAGATCATAGATGGAGATACAAATCTTCAAGACATTTTGCAAACACGATACAAATGCAAGTACCGATAAATCCTGGAAACTCTGGTGGACCTTTGTTTAATAAAGACAAAGAATTAATTGGTGTAAATACTTTTACTTCAGAAGGTGAAAATCTAAACTTTGCAATAGCTGTTGATGATCTAATTGAGTTTATCAATGAAGTAAAACAAGAAGATGTTGAATCTAAATATATTCAAAAAAAGAAAAAAGGTAATACCTGGATACAAAAAAAATCTGATACTAAAAAGAATAGTGGTTTATCAAAAAAATACCCTAATGCTAAAGAAGCAGATTTAAATGAGAATGGGGTTACAGATGCTTGGCTTCTAGATGAGAATAAAGACGGTAACTACGAAAAAGTTCTAATGGATCTAAATGAAGATGGAATTATTGAGGCTGTAGCTTTCGATGAAAATGAAAATAAAAATTATGAAATGGTTGTTTTTGATGATGACTTAGACGGAAATGCGGATAGAGCTGAGTATGATGATAATGACGACGGCACAATGGATGTTATAGCCTATGACTACAACCAAGATGGTGAATGGGATAAGTTTGAAGAATTAAGTTAAACTTAAAACTTTGTATCAATAGTCATCTTAATTTTCATAATTTTATCTTCTAGATCTTTAATAGCTTCAAATATATCTTTTTTTTCTAACAAGCTAATTTCCATCCCTTTATCACTTTTTGGATCTTGAGCATGATGAATTAACTCGGTTAATTTTCCATGCAATATTGTTGAGCGTACTAAAATCTGACTAATATCTTTAGATTCTGGTGTATCAATATTGTCAAATTCTTTAGCAATCATATATTCATGAGATACTAATAATGGAGGTGCTTTACCCTTAGCTACACAGGCTTTATCTAATTTAAAAGAGTCGTTATGATCAATTTCTTGAGGTAAATCTGGGTTACTACATTTACGTACATAAGAAGACCCCTTCCCAATTGCAGCTTGAATTTCCTGTTCACTTAATATTTTAACAACTTCCATTAATCCATTTTCAATAGAGGCTGATTTTCTAATTTTTGCCATAGCTTTTAAAAACTTATTATATGAATTATAGTAATTTATAAAAATAACTTAAGCTATGATTTAATATGCTATTTAAAAAATACCCTCTTTATTTAATAAGTTTTATCTTAAGTGTGGTTACAATATTCCTATATCCTTTAAAAACTCAAGCAGAGGTAGTTTGCTCAAATTGGGATAATGCAATAACTGAAAGTTGGGAACAACATAATTGGTATCAAGAAGAAAGAAATGATGTTGGTATATTTTATGATTTTACCTGGGATAAGGAAAAAAAAATTATTAAGATAAAGAGAAATAAGGAAAATTATCCTGTTGTAAGGTTTTCGTTATTCAACAAAATAGACATTACAGAAGGATCTATAATTAAATCTTATAACAATATTAATTTATCCAAAAAAGATGATTTAGAAATTAAAGCAATCCATAAAAAAAATGAGATGGTTAAAATAGAACTCATAAATGGAAAAGTTATAAGTATTGGCTCTAAACCTTACAAATTAAATGACATTAAAATGGAAACTTTTGGTTTACAGACGATACAAAGCATAGAACCAACAAAAGGTACTGTTGAAATATCTTTTAGATCAATTTTTTCTAATCAAAGACAAGATTTATTAAAAATTTTAAAAGATACTAATTTAAATATCGATAATGCCTACTCCAATCTATGTAATGACACTATTGATGAAATTAATTTTCCTATAGAAACTTTTGATTTTAATGAATTTAAATATGATGAAGATCTTAGAGAGGGATTAAACAATAAAACAAAAATTAATAAACCAATTATTTCTATGACAATTGACAATGAAATTTTAAGATTATTCAGATTTGAATCAGGTGTTTCTTTCTACCGACAGGATTTTAAATTTGAAAAGTTTCCTTTTGATACACAAAAAATTAAAATTACAATATCTACTGGTATGAGAAATCATTCTGACCCTACTTTAAATGTTAATAAAGATGGTGCAGTAGTAACATTTATAACGCCTGATAAGGGTGCTTTTTTAAATTTAGAAAGTTTAAAAAAAAACAATTATTTAAAAGAATGGAAAATTATTTCATCCAATATTCTGTCTAATGAAATTATTGATAAAAATTATTACGATACGTATACAGGAAAGATTATTACTGACTCAATGAATGCACTTGTAATAGAAGTTGAGATTAAAAGAAATTATGAACAATACATTTATAAGATTATTATTCCTGTATTTTTGATTTTATCCCTTGCTTGGTTTGTATTGTGGATTCCTACAAAAGAATTTGAAACACGACTAACAACTTCGATGGTAGCCCTATTATCTTTAATTGCTTATAACTTTGTATTTGCAGATGATGTGCCAAAATTAAATTACCTCACTGCCTTAGATGAATACATATTATTATCTTATATTTTTTGCTGTATCCCTACATTTATGAGTATTTGGTTTAGTAGATTTATTTCAACTAATCAAAAAAAAGCTACACTTGTTAATAGAAAGATTAGAGTTTGGGGTGTAGCCTTTTATATGTTCGCTAGTTTTTGGATATTCTTTCCTAAGTAATATTTAAATTACCTTGATACAACCTGCTGTTAAACATATGTTTTTAACATGCAAATAATTGGTTACATATTAATAGCACTTGGAGTAATAGACTTTCTCTTGGGAAATTTTGGTGACATAAATCTTACTGCATTTATGGGGACGGCATCATCTTTCTCACCTATCATATTGATAGTTTTTGGTGGTTTATTAACTCGTGTTGGAGAAAAATAATTATAAATAGAGTTGTTTAGAATTTTTCTTCACCTCTCTTCTCCATAGTATAAAAAATAATAGTATTAGAGCTGGCTGCAATACTACAAAGATAACTATATTTGATAATTCATAGCCCATACCTGTAACATTGCCAACTATTTCCAATATATGCACGAACAAATTAAAAAAATCACTAATCATAATATTTATTTAATTTTTCCTGGTGTTGCTAAAAGATATATAAAAAATATTAAACCTATTATTGGAATAAATAAAAGTAATGCAAGTAACCGACTATTACCAATATCATTTAACCTTCTACAAACGTTTGCAATATTTATTACAGAAAGGATTATTATAAGAATAGGAATAAATTGACTAATTTCATTACCAGCTATAATCATAAAAAATCCAATAACAAGTATCCACATTCCTAACCACGTACAGAAATAATCCAACCTTCCAGCGGTGTCGGAGAAAGAGAATATATTTGTCAGTCTATATTTAATACAATTAATCATTAGTTAACTGCTCCTTTATCTAATTCACTAAGGACACCTTTTATATGTGCTGGTGTCATCTCAAGTACTTTAGCAGTATACATTAGCAATTCTGACTCCCTATCATCTAAATGACCATCAGATCCTGCAACATAATACATTGCTTTAATGATAAGCTCTCTATGCTCAGGATTAAGGTAAGGTCTTATATCCTTAAGGTATTCATCTACTGTTAAATCATCTTTTTTAAGGTTCGTAATAGTTTTGGTAATTTTTGCTTTAGATAATTTTTTGTCATTAGTTAATTTATTAAAGATATCAGATACAGTTTTCACCTCTTCATCTTCAACTTTATTATCAGCAATAATCATTAAACATAAAACATTTTGTAACGCTTTCTCATATTCAGAAGCCATTTCTTCATCATTTAATCCAGGTTTATGATCAATTACGTCTAGATGATATATGCTTGAACACTCTTCACACTCAATATGTTCATTCTTTTTACTACCCACTGGAAAAGTTGGGATAAAATATAATGTAAACCAATCTTGAACATACTTCTTTTGATACGTTCTTGGTGTATTGCAATTAGGACAATGAAATTCACCACTATCCATTTTAATAGATCTTCCTTTAGTTCCAAATATAATCATGAATAAAATATAAGTAATTTTCTTAATTATATCTTGTCCAATTTAAATTTTTATTCTGGATGAGTTTGTATAAAAAAGTTCAACTTTAACGATATATACGTAATAAATAAGGCGACCGAGTTACAGAACGCCCCTTAATAACTAATCCACGTTGATTCTATTATCTTTTTTTAATTTTTAGAGCAGACACTAAAGCAGACACCTAATTTTAGAGCAGATACCTAATTTTAGAGCAGACACCTGGACATTCATACTTATTAATATTAAGTTTTTATATGAGTAAAAAAAGTGACCAAAAGTCTTTATGGCATTGGAAAAACCTTTTACCTGCTATTGCAGGAATAGGATTATACAAACTTTTTGGACTTAGCGTTGTGCCAGCAATTCTTGCTGGGTGGTTTGTATACTCAAAATTAGAAAAAAAAAATAAAGTTTTATCAGTAGTCGTTGGTCTAATATCTGGGGTTGTGGTTTACCTGATATTTATTACTTTTCTTTATGCATACTTTTTTGAATAAGACAGAATAAAAAATATCATGATAAGAAAATTTTTTAGTAAAATTAAATATCCTGTAGGAATAGTTGTGTGGATTGCTTCATCATATTGGTTTATTTCTGATAGTAGTGAAGGTGAAACTTACAGAATTCCAATAATTTTCTCATGGATACCTGATGTTTTTGGATGGAATGCTTTTTTTATTTTTATTAGTCTAGGTTTGGGATTTATGGGAGCAGGAATATGCTCTTTAATTGCCAAAGATGATGATGATATTTTTAAATAAAGATTATTAATAGAGCGACTGAGTTGCAGAACGCCCCTTCTCATTAAAGTTTAACCTTTAAATTCTGGTAAACTCTTAAAATAATCTAGTATACCCATTAAAGCAGCACCATCAGGATTTCTTCTACAATAATTTATTAAGTATTCTAAAGCAAATGTTGTTGAGTTATAATTTACAACTTTCATTCTTATACTTGTATCGTTTATATATGATTGCAAATTAAGACCATTTAAAAAACCACGTATTTCTGACTCAACTAAAAGTTTTCCTTCTTCAGTATCTAAAAATGGTTTCAAATCTTTACAAGTAGAACCTGTGGGACCCCAAGTCGCCATATCTTTAGAAAAAGAATTATGATTTATAAAAAAACTTAAAAAAATTAAAAATAGATAAGTAGATAGTTTTTTCATAATCTCACCATAGCAAATTTAAACAAAAAGAGCAGACACTAAATAGCAGACACTTTTCAATAAATAGTATTATATAAAGGTTATTAGTCGAACGACCGAGTTACAGAACACCCCTTCTCAATTAATAAGCAAATCTCTGATTAGTTTGTTCTATTATTTAACCATTCTGTAAAATAATTTATCTGAATTGTTACTGATAAGTTATCAGTAAAATTTCTTTTTTTTTCTGTAACTTCTGACCAATTAACACAGTAAACTCTGACTGCACCATTCTTAAAATCAAAATCATTAATATAAGCAATGCTTTTTAAGTCCCAATCATATTTATAATCATATTCATCTGATTTTAAATTTCCGAAATTAAATTTTAGCGTTTCAACAATCTTTTTTTTTTTATCTAAACAATTATTAAAATTTTTTTTATAATAAAGAGAACCACTTATACTGTGTACTATGTATTGATTGTCATTTTTTTTTACGTGAAAAGATAAACTCTCATATTCTTGAGATTTATCTTCTGCTCCAGTCAGCGAAATATATTCATCAGTATTATTTTGATACTTAGTTATAGTAAAATTTTTGATTTCATTTTTACTAAAATGATCTAATAAACTATCGCCTATAGTTATTCCTTCTATCTCAAAATCACGAATATCGTCAGCATAAATTGAAACAGAAAAATTTAATAATATTAGTATTAGATAAATTAAAAATTTTTTCACATTCTCACCATAGCAGAATTTGACAAAAAGAGCATACACTTCGAGCTTACACTTTTCACTTATTTGTTATTAAATATAGTAAGTAAATAAAGGAACTCGGATACAGAATGCCCCTTCTTGCTTTAATTTTTCTTTGATTTTCTGTAATCCCAAGGATAGTCGAACTTCATAGACCACATCCCTATTGTATTAATTCTTGCATAATCCTCATCTTGGACAAACTTTTTAGAATATCTTCTGTAGGCAAAAGCATAACCACTTCTAACTAGATGGCTTGATAAACTTTCATTATTAACAAAGCATTCAGCTAGAGTTCTTTTGTACTGGTCTTTTCCTTCACTAATACATTCGACTTTATAATTAGCGATTTTATCAATTAAGATTTCTTTAGCGGTTACACCGCATGGATCAATAATCCCTTGGTAAATACAGGTTTGTTTTAATTCAGGTGTATCAATCCCAGTAAATCTAATTTTTTCACCATTAAGATGAATGGTATCACCATCAACAACTTTTAATTCTTGTGATTTGACTTGATTAGAAATTAATAAAAATATTAGTGAAGAAATACTAATAAGTAAAATGACTTTTCTTTTGTTTAAAAACATTATTTAAAAAGTATCCAATAAATATGATTAGCACAATACCTATAAACCAATTAGTTACCATTATAGTATAAAATATATCTGCATAATCTCCACCTCTAATATTAATTACATACCAAAGAGATAAAAAGGGTAATGCTGATAATCTTAAAACACTTAAATAAAGACTATAGATAGGTTTTTTAACAGCTTGGAATACTGCTGTAGTAATAAAGAACACGGGATAAATGGGTGCAATTAATGCTGCAATTTTTAAATATAAAGCACCATGAAATATAGCTTCTTGGTTATCTGTAAATTGAGATACAAAAAATTCAGCACCAAAAAATAATATAACACCAGCTACTGCCATAAAAGATGATCCAAATAATAAAGCTTTAGAATATAATTCTCTTATACGATCATAATTTTTAGCACCAAAATTTTGACCCCCAATAGAAAGTACCGCCGTATTTAAACCAATTACAGGAAGTAAGAAAACTTGCTCTACCCTTAGAGCCGCACCATAACCAGCTGTTGCAAGATCACCAAATTGACCAATAAAATATAAAATATTAAAAATACCTACACCAATAAATAACATACTAAACATTATGGGTAGTGCTTGTGTGAACAATTCTTTTAATAACATTAATTTAGGAATAAAACATTTAATCGATAAATACTTTTTCAACTTACAAGAGTTGATTTTATAAGCTAAATAAAGAGTACCTACTGATTGAGCAATTACAGTAGCAATAGCAAGACCACCAATACCATAAGCTGGTACAATTCCGTATCCCCAAATAAATAAAGGATTTAAAAATATATTTAAAAAGAAACTAAATATTAAAACATTTCTGTAACTTTTAGTATCTCCTTGCGCATTCAAAGCTCCATTTAATGAGATTTGAATCATGACAATGAAAGTACCGTAAAAAATTATATCTAAATATTCTCTAGTTAAAGCTATACCCGCAGCATCAGAGCCCATAACTCCTAAAAGAAAATCAGAAGCATTTAACCCAAATAAAGTGACAACAACTGACGTTACCAATGCAAAGATTACAGATTGAGCGATTAACAATGAAGCTTTATTATTTTGTTTTGCACCTAGTAAATTACCAATACATGAGTTAGTTGCAGCACCAATACCAACACCGACAGCAATTATTACAAAATATATAGGAAATGATTTAGCTATTGCACTTATGGCTTCTGCGGAAATTCTACCTGCAAACCAGGTATCAACTAAATTATAAAATGTTTGAAATAACGAACCAACACTAGCAGGAATTGTTACTTTTCTAAGTAATTCCCAAATAGGGTCTTTAGTTAGTTTTATAGCTTTCGACAATTATTTTTCCTATTTAAATTCTTTTTGGAATATATGCTTTGAACCACTCTTTTTAGCAAGATTTATTTGTTTTTGTCTCATACGGAACCTACCCTTTTGAATTTCTGTTAAATTATCGCGACAATTACTGCATGAAACGCCTTCTTCATATTTTTTTGACTTTTTATCTTTTAATGATACTGGCTTTCTGCAGCCACTACACATTGAATAAGTCCCAGTTACTAAACCGTGCTTAACACTGATTCTATTATCAAAAACAAAGCATTCTCCTTTCCATAAGCTGTCCTCATTCTTAATATTCTTTAGATAATTAAGAATTCCACCTTTTAATTGGTAGACATTCTTAAAACCTTTTTTCTCTAAAAAAACTGAAGCTTTTTCACATCTAATTCCTCCTGTACAAAACATTGCAATAGGTTTTTTCTTATTAAGTTTTTCTAAGTATTTTGGAAATTCTCTAAAATTATCAACATCGGGATTAACTGATTTTTTAAAAGTGCCCACTTTATATTCAAATGGTTTTCTTGAGTCTAATACTAAAGTTTCTTTATCATTAATTAGCTTATTCCACTTTTTAGGATCAACATGGTTATCTTTCTTATTTTTTAATGACAAAGAATAGCCCATAGGAACTACTTCTTTTTTAATCTTAACTTTTGGTTTGTGAAATGGTTGAAATTTACTTTTTGAAATATTTTCACTATCAAACTTTTTAAAATCTAATATTTTTTTAATTTTTGTGATTGTTAATTTTACATCACTAGTTTTACCTGAGATTGTTGCATTTACTCCTTCACTAGCTATAACTATTGTTCCTCGGATATTTTTTTTGATTAAATAATCCTGTAGTAAAATCTTATTTTTTTTTAAAGAGGTAAGTTTTTTAAATTTGTAAAAACCAAATATATCGAACATTATAACACTCTACAAACAGTCATTCCATCACCCAAGGGTAATATGATTTGTTCCACTCTTTTATCATTTGCAACATAAGTATTAAAATCTCTAATATTTACTGTGAATTTATCCAAATTATCTTCATCAGCAACTTCACCATGCCACAAAACATTGTCTACAATAATCAATCCACCTTTACTCATTAAGTTTAAAGATTTTTCATAATACTCTTTATAATTCATTTTATCAGCATCTATAAAAACCATATCAAATTTATTATTTTTTAATTCTTTCAAACTATCTAATGCGGGCTTAATAATTGTTTGAATTTTATTATTCAGATTGGCTTTTTTAAAAAAATCTAATGCTACTTTGTTCGTTCCTTCATCTTTATCTAGAGCTATAAGTTTACCATCATCTGGTAATGCTAATGCTATGGATAGAGCACTTAACCCAGTAAAGGTTCCAATCTCAAGTACATTTTTAATGTTCGAAGTTTTTATAATTAAATGAAGAAAATGACATTGAGATGTTGCTACTTGCATTCTCTTTACATCACCAAGTGTATTATTATGATCAATTATTTCCTGCTGAATAGGATTTAACTTTAAACTAAAATTATCTATATATTTCTGAAGTTTTTCAGTAATTTCTAAGTTGCTACCCATGGCTTTTTAAGTCCTTTGTGTCTACCAATTTATATAATATTAAAGCTTTTTCTTTAATATTTCGTTTATTAATTGTGGGTTGGCTTTACCACTTGAAGCTTTCATTGCTTGACCTACAAAAAAACCAAATAGCTTTTCTTTACCATTCTTATATTCAATAGCTTTTTCCCTATTATCATTGATAATCTTATCAATTAAAGCTTCTAATGCTTTAGGATCACTTTCTTGCTTTAAACCTTTTTCTTCAACAATTATCTGAGGATCTATGTCTCCATCCATCATTAATTCAAATATTGTTTTGGCTATTTTTCCTGAAATTGTACCATTCTTAATTAAATTTATTAATTTTGCCAAATTTTTTGCACTTATTGGACTTTCAGATATTTCTAAATTTTTATTGTTTAAAACAGCAAATAATTCACCTGTAATCCAATTAACTGCTAACTTCATATCTTGGTTCTTACCCATCTTTGTAACTACTTCTTCAAAGTATTTTGCTGTTTCAATATCTGATACTAATATTGTTGCTTCGTAAGGAGATACTTTAAGTTGATCAATAAATCTTTTTTTCTTATCGTCTGGTAATTCTGGAATATCCTCTTTAAGTTTTTCTATAAAATCGTCAGTTACTTCTAATGGTAATAAATCTGGATCTGGAAAATATCTATAATCATGAGCATCTTCTTTTGACCTCATAGATCTTGTTTCATTTTTTTTAGTATCAAATAATCTTGTTTCTTGATCAATTGTTTTACCTTCTTCAATTAAATCAACTTGTCTATTAGCTTCATAATCAATAGCCATTTGCATAAATTTAATTGAGTTAACATTTTTAATCTCACAACGAGTTCCAAGTTTATCAGAACCTTTAATTCTAACAGAAATATTCACATCCGCTCTTAAAGAACCTTCCTGCATGTTTCCATCACACGTACCAAGATATCTCATAATGGATCTTAATTTTTTAACATAAGCACTAACTTCATCTGGAGTTCTCATGTCTGGTTTACTAACAATTTCCATCAAAGCTACACCAGATCTATTTAAATCAACCAATGTATTTTGTGGATCCATATCGTGAATACTTTTTCCAGCATCTTGTTCTAGGTGTAATCTTTCAATTCCTACTTCTTTTTGGCCATGTGCCATATCAAGAATAACTGTACCCTCTCCTACTATTGGATATTTAAATTGTGAAATCTGATAACCTTGTGGAAGGTCTGCGTAAAAATAATTTTTTCTATCAAAAACTGATCTTTTGTTAATTTGAGCTCTTAAACCTATACCTGTTTTAATTGCTTGTTTTACACAGTACTCATTAATAACTGGAAGCATTCCTGGAAATGCAGCATCAACTAAACTTACTTGCGTATTAGGTTCGGCACCAAAAGTAGTTGATGAAGATGAAAATAATTTTGAATTTGATGTAACTTGCGCATGAACTTCAAGGCCAATTACCACTTCGTAAACATTTTCTCGTCTTTCAATTAAATATTCTGAATTATCTTTGGTCATTTATTTAATCCACCAATCAGTAATTTTATTTTTAAACTGGATTTTCTCTTCCATAGCATAAGCAATGTTTAAAATATTTTGTTCATCAAATGCTTTACCTATAATTTGCAGTCCTAATGGATAGCCTTTGTCATCTACTCCAGCAGGTATAGAAATAGCTGGTAATCCAGCTAAATTTACTGGAACTGTAAATATATCATTTAAATACATGGAAACTGGATCGTTAGTTTTCTCACCAATTTTGAATGCAGCGCTAGGAGTTGATGGAGTTAAAATTGCATCAACTTTTATATAAGCTTCGTCAAAATCATTTTTAATTAGTTTTCTAACTTTTTGAGCCTTTAGATAGTATGCATCATAATAACCAGATGATAAAACATACGTACCAATCATTATTCTTCTTTGAACCTCAGCACCAAAACCTTCCGATCTAGTCTTTTCATACATGTCAATTAAGTTTTCACCTTTAGATCTAAATCCATACTTAACACCATCGTATCTTGCTAGGTTTGAAGAGGCCTCAGCTGGTGCAACAATATAATAAGTTGGTAAAGCGTAATTAGTATGAGGTAATGAAATTTCAACAATTTCTGCACCACAATCTTTTGCGTATTCAATTCCTTTTGTCCATAAATCTTCAATTTCTTTTGGCATTCCATCAACCCTATATTCTTTAGGAATTCCAATTTTCTTACCTTTAATATTATTCGTTAATTCTTTACTGTATTCATTTCTTTTAAAATCAATTGATGTTGAATCTTTTTCATCATAAGTACTGATAATTTCTTGAAGTAGCGCGCAATCTTTTACATCTTTAGACATGGGTCCCGCTTGATCTAATGATGACGCAAAAGCAACAATTCCATATCTTGAACAACTTCCATAAGTTGGCTTCAACCCCACTGTACCTGTAAATGAAGCAGGTTGTCTTATAGATCCACCAGTATCAGTTCCAATTGTAATAGGCGTTAAATTAGCTGCTAGAGCCGATGCAGATCCTCCTGAAGACCCTCCAGGTACCAAACCTTTATCTATTGGGCTTTGAACATTTCCATAATAACTAGTTTCATTAGAAGAGCCCATTGCAAACTCATCACAATTTAATTTTCCAAGTAAAATTGCCCCTTCATTCCAAATATTTTGAGTAACAGTGGACTCGTATGGTGGAATAAAATTATTTAAAATTTTACTACCTGCTGTAGTTTTTACACCATTAGTGCAAAATAAATCTTTAACTGCCATTGGAACGCCCGGAAGTTTTAAATCAAAGTTGGGTTTTTGATCAAAGCTTTTTGCTTTCAAAAGTGCGTTAGAAAAATCTTCTGTAATGTAAGCGTTTAAGTCTCTAGATTTTTCCCCACGTTCAATAAATGCTTTAGTCGTCTCTTCAGAGGAAATTTTTTTATCTTTAATATTTTTAACTAATTCAGTTAAAGTGAGTGAGGTAATATCAGACATTACTCAACCACCCTTGGAACCACAAAAAAATCTTCATTTTCATCTGGTGAATTTTTTAATATTTTATCTTTAATATTTTTACTTTTAACTTCATCAACTCTTAATTTTAATGTTGTCTCAGCAACAGAAGTTAAAGGTTCCACATTATCAGTATTAAGCTCATTCAATTTTTCAATAAAATCAAATATAGAGTTGAGATCTCCAGCTAATTTATCGGCCTTAGCATCATCAACTGAGATTCTTGATAATTTAGATATGTGCTTTATTGTTTTAAGATCAATTGTCATGTGGTAATTAAATATGTCGGCAAACTATCACTTAAGTATAAAATATACAATATGATCACAATTGAGGATTTTAAAATAAAACACCCAAATAAAGTAAGATTTATTGGTTTAGACTTAGGGTCAAAAAGAATTGGTGTCTCTATTTGTGATGAAAGACAATCTATAGCCACACCTTTTAAAACCATAAATAAAACAAACACAAATGAACTAATTGATGAGCTTAAAATAATTATTGAGGAAAATAATATTGGTGGGATAATTGTTGGAAACCCAGTAAATATGGATGGGACTATGGGCAGATCAGCCCAATCCGTTAACGATGTCGCATCAAACATTTCTAAAAATATAGATCTACCAGTGATTTTGTGGGACGAGAGACTTTCAACTGTTGCTGCTTTTAACCTCTCTAGTTTATTAGATATTAATGTATCTAAAAGAGTTAAAACTATTGATCAAAATGCTGCAGCCTTTATTTTACAAGGTGCAATAGACTTTTTAAACAATTAACTTGCCATAGTGATGGTTAATAGTTATAGAGTTAATTTTAATGGCAACCAAAACAAATAAAGCTATTAAAATCTCTCAAAAACACCTCTTAGGTATTCAAGATCTATCCATTAATGATGTTAATCTAATTTTAGATGAATCTAAGACATTTATTAAACTTAACCAAAGTAAAAATAAAAAACTAAATGTTTTGAATGGAAAAACTCAAATTAATTTATTTTTTGAACCCTCAACTAGAACTCAAAGTTCATTTGAACTAGCAGGAAAAAGATTAGGTGCAGATGTAATGTCCATGAATATGTCAAACTCTGCAATTAAAAAAGGTGAAACACTTATTGATACAGCGATGACTTTGAATGCCATGCATCCAGATATTATTGTTATCCGCCATCAAGATTCTGGAGCATGCAATCTTTTATCTCAAAAAGTAAATTGTGCAGTGCTTAATGCGGGTGATGGAAGTCGTGAGCACCCTACTCAAGCTTTATTAGATGCTTTAACAATTATAAATCGTAAAGGAAAGATTGAAGGTTTAAGAATAGCAATTTGTGGAGACATCACTCATTCACGTGTAGCAAGATCAAATATTTACTTATTAAACATGTTAGGTGCAGAAGTTAATATTATTGCTCCATCTAACTTAATGCCAAAGAAAATAGAAAAATTTGGTGTTAATACTTTTACTGATATGAAAAAAGGATTGAAAGACTGTGATATTGTAATGATGCTAAGATTACAAAATGAGAGAATGACTAGCTCATTTTTGTCATCAAATAGAGAGTATTATGAATACTACGGTCTTACACCAGACAAACTTTCTCATGCAAAAGAAGATGCATTAATCATGCATCCAGGTCCCATGAATAGAGGAATTGAAATAGATACTAAATTAGCAGATGACATTAATAGAAGTGTAATTAAAGAACAGGTGGAACTTGGTGTTGCAGTAAGAATGGCCTGTTTAAAAATATTCTGTGAATAAATGAAAAAACAATACTTTATAAACGCAAACATAATTGATCCCCATAACTCTATTAATGAAAATGGTGGATTAATTATAGATGAAAATGGTTTAATTGAAGCTATAGGAAAAAAGGTAAATACCAATAATATTCCTACAAGAGAAAAGGTAATAGATCTAAAGGGTAAGCATATATTTCCTGGCTTAGTAGATATGCGTGTTTTCGCAGGTGAACCTGGTTATGAATATAAAGAAAACTTTAGGACACTAAGTAATGCAGCTCTTGCAGGTGGAGTTACATCAGTTGTGACTATGCCTAATACTGATCCAATAATAGATAACGTTTCAATAGTAGACTTTTTAAAAAGACGTGGAAGAGATAAGTCTAAAATTAATGTTTTTCCAAGTGCTGCACTTACAAAAAATATTGAAGGTTTAAGTATGACTGAGTTTGGCTTACTTCAAAGTAGAGGAATAATCGCATTCACAGATGGCGTAAAAACCATTCAAAATACTAGGCTCATGTCCCGTATAATGAATTCATCAAAAGACTTAGGCACATTAATCATGCAGCACGCTGAAGATTATGATTTATCTAAAAATGGAATGATCAACTCTGGAATTATTGCAACAAAACTTGGTTTATCAGGAATACCAGCTGTTGCAGAGAGAATAATTATTGAAAGAGATTTAACATTACTAGAAAATATTAAGTGCAGATATCACATATCACAAATTTCAGCTGCAAAATCAGTTGAAATAATTAATGAAAGAAAGGATAAAGTTAGATTTACAACAGGTGTATCGATTAATAATCTTTCATTAAATGAGAATGATATTGGAGACTTTAGGACGTTCTTAAAATTATCACCACCACTAAGAACTGAAGAAGACAGAATAGCTCTAGTTCAAGGCTTAAAAGATGAAACAATAGATGTTATTGTGTCTGATCACAAACCAGAAGATGAGGAACAAAAAAGATTAACTTTTGCACAAGCTGCTACAGGTGCCTCTGGTATTGAAACTTTATTATCTCTTAGTTTAGAATTATATCATAATGGTTCTGTAAAATTAGAAACTATCATCAAAGCTTTAACTTCAAATCCTGCTAAAATATTGAAGATAAATAAAGGTAATCTTTCAGTTGCTAATGAAGCTGATTTTTGCATCATAGACATTGATAAACCATGGGTAGTTAAAAAAGATAAACTTGTCTCAAAATCTAAAAATACTTCAATTGAAGACAAAAAACTCCAAGGCAAAGTCACAAATACATTTGTAAAAGGTGAAGAATTATTTAAGTTATAGCAATGGAATATTTAATCATTTCATTAAGTTCATATTTATTAGGATCAATACCTTTCGGCTTTATACTTACAAAGGTATTTTTAAAAAAAGATATTAGAGATATAGGTTCTGGAAATATTGGAGCTACTAACGCTCTTAGAACAGGAAACAAATCATTAGGCTACGCTACCTTATTATTGGATATAACAAAGGCTATACTACCTGTTTTATATGTTAAATTTAATTACCCTGATTATATTTTTATTGCCTCACTGAGCGCCTTTTTAGGTCACGTGTTTCCTATATGGCTTAAGTTTAAAGGAGGTAAAGGAGTTGCATCATATGTTGGGATACTATTCTCAATAAACCTAATTTTGGGTTTAATATTTATTATTAGCTGGGCCGTTACATTTCTTGTTTCGAAATATTCATCTCTTTCATCACTTGTAGCTAGTTTGATGGTGCCAATTTATTTAATGATTTTTGAAAATTATAATTCAATATTTTTTATAATAATGTTTGTACTAATATTCTACACACACAGAGAAAACGTCAAACGCCTGAAAAATAAAGAAGAAACAAGGACTAAAATTTATTGATTTGACTATCAAAGGCTTTTAAGTAATTTGTTTAATAATGAATCTTGTAGTCGTAGAAAGTCCTGCTAAAGCAAAAACTATCAATAAATATTTAGGTGATGATTACATTGTTTTAGCAAGTTACGGCCATATTAGAGATCTTCCTTCAAAGAATGGTTCAGTTGATCCAGACAATAATTTTAAAATGGAATGGAAAGTTGATAGTTTTTCTAAAAAGTATCTTAAAGAAATTACAGATGCAGCTAAAATTTCATCTAAAATTATATTAGCCACTGACCCAGACCGTGAAGGAGAAGCAATTGCTTGGCATGTTAAAGAGTACTTAAATGAAAAAAAATTGATTAAAGATAAGCATGTAGAAAGAGTTGTCTTTAATGAAATTACAAAAAAAGCAGTAATTCATGGTATTGAAAACCCAAGACAAATCGAACCTTTATTGGTTGATGCTTATATGGCTAGAAGAGCACTAGACTACCTAGTTGGTTTTAACATCTCACCAATATTATGGACAAAATTACCAGGCTCTAAATCAGCAGGACGGGTTCAATCAGTTGCTTTAAAATTAATTACAGAACGAGAACATGAAATTGAGTTATTTAACCCAGAAGAATTTTGGACTTTAAGTATTCAATTTAATGATATAGAAAAAAGTTCTATAATAGCAAGCATCACTCAACTAAATAATAAAATAATTGAAAAATTTTCCTTTAGAAATAAAGCTAAAATTGATAAAGCAATAGACGAAGTAAACACTAAAAATTTTCTAATTACTGATATCTCAAGCAAAGTTGTGAACAGAAATCCTTCAGGACCGTTCACCACTTCAACGTTGCAGCAAGTCTCATCAGGAAGATTAGGATTTGGTGCATCACGTACAATGCAAATAGCTCAAAAGCTTTATCAGGGCATAGAAATAGATGGAGAAACTGTTGGTCTTATTACATATATGCGAACAGATGGTACCAACCTATCAGCCGACTCCATAGATACCTTCAGAAAATACATTAAGAGTGAGTTTGGTGAAGAATATCTTCCAGATAGTGTGGCTAGTTACTCTGGAAAAAAAGCTAAAAATGCTCAAGAAGCACATGAAGCAATTAGGCCAACTGATATTATGCGGGCACCAGGTACAGTAAAAAAATATCTAAGCACGGATCAACATAAATTATATGATTTGATTTGGAGTAGGGCTCTATCATCTCAAATGAAACCTGCTCAATTTGATAGAAATACTATTACAATAACATCTGATGATAATGGAACAATCTGTAAAGCTAGTGGCTCTGTTATTAAATTTGATGGATTCTTAAAGGTTATGAAGGATAATAAAAAAAATGATAATGAAAATATTCTTCCAAAAATGAAAAAAGGTCCAATTAATATTGAAGCATTATTAGATGAACAGCATTTTACACAACCACCACCAAGATATTCAGAAGCAAGTTTAGTTAAAAAATTAGAAGAATTAGGTATAGGAAGACCCTCAACATATGCAAGCATCATTTCAGTTATATCTACAAGGGGTTATGCTGAGGCCATAAATAAAAAATTTCACCCAACAGATAGAGGTAAATTGATATCTGCATTTCTTGAAAAGCTTTTTTCTAAATATGTAGATTATAATTTTACAGCAGAATTAGAAAATCAATTAGATGACATAACAACAGGCAAAGAAGGATGGATAAAAGTTCTTGAGATGTTTTGGAAAGATTTTAATCAAAATGTGTCTGACGTTAAAGAAAAGAGAACTAGAGAAATTTTAGATTTACTTAATGATAGTTTGGGTAGTTTAATTTTTGAAAGAGACAAAAATGGAAACATTAACAGACAATGTAAATTATGTGATGACGGCTCATTAAGTTTAAAAAATAGTTTCAGAGGTGGTGCATTTATAGGTTGCTCTAACTATCCAGATTGTAAATTTACAAGACCATTATCGAAAACTAAAGCTACTATCCAATCTCAACTTGTAGAACCAGAGTTAATTGGCCAACATGAAAATGGTAATGATATGTACCTTAAGAATGGACGGTTTGGCCCTTATATACAATATGAAAAAATTGAGGAAATTAAAGAAGAAGTGATTATTGAAACTAAAAAAAAAAAAGAAAACAAAAAAAAAGAATGTAGATAAAAAAGACAATAATTTGAGAAATGTATCAATACCAAAAGGGATAGCTTTAGACAGTGTTGATCTAGATAGAGCAAAATTTTTGTGCTCACTTCCAAAAAGTTTAGGAGTTAATCCTGAAAATCAGAAAGATATAATATTGAATTCAGGAAGATTTGGTCCTTACATAAAGTGTGAAAATAAATCAGCTAGAATTGAGAATGTTGAAGAGATTTTTTCCATTGGTCTAAATAGGGCAATAACCCTAATAGCTGAGGCTAAACCTGGGAGAATATCTGCATCAATTATTAAAGACCTAGGTGAACATCCTGAGGACAAAAAGCCAGTTAGAGTGATGAAGGGTCAGTATGGGCCATATATCAAGTATAAATCTCTTAATGCAACAATACCTGAAGAAAAGGACCCCTTAGAACTTAATATGGAGGAAGCTTTAATACTAATTGAGAAAAGAAAAGAATACGATAAAAACAAAAAACCTAAGAAAAAGAAAAAAAAATGAAAAAAATAATATTTATAATATTGGTAATGTTAAACTTAAATCCCACGAATGTTAAAGCTAAAAAAATAGATTGTACTCAATTTGATAAAATTAGTGCAAAATATTTAGAATGCTCTGCAAAAAATCTAAAAGAAAAATCTGGGGTACTTAAATTAAAAGTAACACTTGGAGCAGAAGAACTTAAGAAAAAGATAGCCACTAATACTAAAGATAGTAAAAAAAAATTTAATAACTCTAGCTTGAAAGAAAAACTTATTAAATTTAAGAATAGCAAAACATTAACTGAGTTTATGGAGAAATAAATATGACATATGAAAATAAGATTAAAGAATTAAACTTAGAATTACCAGAAGCGAGAGATCCAGTTGGCTCTTACGTTGCATCAAAGATCATTGGTAAAATGCTTTTTATATCAGGACAAATCTCAATAGCAGCAAATGGTGAGTTGATTAAAGGAAAAGTTGGAAAAGAATTAAAAACTGAAGATGGATATGAGGCTGCTAAAAGATGTGGTTTAAATATAATCTCTCAAGTTAAAAAAGCATGTAGTGATGATTTATCAAAAGTTAAATCTTGTATAAAATTAACTGGATTTGTTAATTCAGCAGAAGATTTTATAGAGCAACCTAAGGTAATAAATGGAGCATCTGATTTAATAATGTCGGTATTTGGTGATGCAGGAATGCACACAAGAGCAGCTGTAAGTGCTAATAGTTTACCCCTAGGTGTGTCTGTGGAAGTTGATGCTATCTTTGAATTAAATTAACGACCAATAGCAAAATATTTAATTTTCTGATCTTTCATTTTTTTGGGGGCATAAATATTTCTCATATCAAATATTCTAAACTTTTTATTTTGAACTATTTTTTTAAAATTTATTGATTTAAAATCATTCCATTCTGTATGGATTATTATTAAATCAGAGTTTTTGATTGCTGAATTAATATTTTTTGAAAAGTTAACATTTTTTTTGTTTTTAAATTCTTTTTTTTCACCAGTTGGATCAAAATAATTAATTAGCGCACCTTTTTTAATTAAAGAAGGTATCATGGTTAAGCAGGATGAATCTCTCATGTCATCTGTATTAGCTTTAAATGTTACACCTAAAAAACATATTTTTTTATTTTTAATCTTCCCTTTTAATATATCAAAAACTCGTTTTAATAGTAATGATGATCTGTTTTCATTGGACTTAATAACACTTTTAATAATAGATAAATTTGTTTTAAATTTATCTGCTGTGCTGGCTATAGCTTTAGTGTCTTTAGGGAAGCATGATCCACCATAAGCAGGGCCTGCTCTTAAAAAACGTCCTCCTATTCTTTTATCCAGCCCCATGCCAATGGAAATATCTTCAATATTAACATCTAATTTTTCACATAAATTTGCTAGTTCATTGATAAAAGTAATTTTTGTAGCTAAAAAAGCATTAGATGCATACTTTGTTAGTTCAGCAGCTCTTCTTGAGCAGTTAACATATTTTGCTCCTTTTGATATCAATGGAGAATAAAGGTTTTTTAAAACTGTATTTGATTTTTTATCATTCGTCCCTACTACAACTCTATCAGGGTAAGTGAAATCTCTTATGGCCTCACCTTCTCTTAGAAACTCAGGATTTGAAACTACAGAGAAAAGTTTTTTAGATACTTTATGTAAAATAATTTTTTCAATTTCGTCTCCAGTTGTTACAGGTACGGTTGATTTAGTAATAATAATTTTAAATTTAGAAATAGATGATCTAATTTCTTGAGCCACATTAAATATTTGACTTAAATCTGCACCATTACCATTTTTTTTAGTGGGTGTACCAACACAAATAAATATAATATCTGACTTAGAAATTGACTCCTTTAAATTTGTTGAAAATTTTAATCTATTATTTTTATAGTTTTTTAGAACAAGCTCTTCTAATCCTGGTTCGTATATTGGAATAATACCTTTTTTTAAATTTTCAATTTTTTTTATGTCACGATCCACACACACAACATCATTACCAATATCAGAGAAGCAAACTCCACTGACTAAACCAACATAACCAGTACCAATCATGCATATTTTCATTTTTTAGCAATCTCCAAAGTCGAATTAATATAACCACTCATTGTTCCGCAGTCTAAATATTTACCAGAAAAATTATGACCTACAAAATCGTTATTATCGTTAATTAATAATTGTATGGCGTCAGTAATATGAATTTCCCCACCTTTGCTTGGTTTAAGCTTCGTCAATTTATTAAAAATTGTCTTTGGTAGTATATATCTTCCAATAACAGCATTGTTTGAAGGCGCCTGTTTAATAGATGGTTTTTCTATTACACTTTTAATAATAAAATTCTTATTATCAATTCTATTTTTAACACTGTAAATTCCCCATCTTGAAACATCTTTTTTATTTACCTTCATACTAGCCATAACAGAAGATTTGAACTTTTGATGAATATGGATCATTGATTTCGAACAATTTTTTTTAATTATTAGATCATCTGGTAATAGCATTAAAAAATATTTATCTTTTATAAATTTTTTAGTTTTAAGAACAGCGTCACCTGTTCCAAGTGGTTTATCTTGAAAAACAAATTTAATCATTTTTTTATATTTTAAAATCTTATTGTACTCTGCGATGATACGTGGGTCTTTCTTACGTCTAATAATGTCTTTATAAAATTTATCATTATAAAAATATTTCTTAATCATTATTTTTTTTTTTGAAATAATAAAAATAACTTCTTTAATTCCAGCATCTATACATTCATCAAGTATATACTCTATGCCTGGCTTACCGTTTATAGGTAGGAGTTCTTTAGCAAAGACACTTGTTAATGGAAGCAGTCTAGTTCCAAGTCCCGCCAAAGGAATTATAGCTTGTTTAATCATTTAAATGTTTTACTTATTAATCATATTATTACAAATGAAATTAATAAGACAAATAACTGATTTAAATAAGGCAATTCACAAAGAAAATGATTTAGGTTTCGTTCCCACAATGGGTGGTCTTCACAAAGGTCATGAATTTTTAATTAAAGTATCTCAAAAAATCTGCAAAAAAACGCTGGTTAGTATTTTTGTTAATCCCACTCAATTTAACAATAAAGACGACTATAAAACTTACCCTAGAGACTTAAGTAAAGACCTAAAAATCCTTAAAAAATTAAAAGTTGATTTTGTTTATTTACCAACAGTAAATCAAATCTATAAAAATAAAAGATTACCTCGAATTACCTTAAAAAAATCACAAAAGATTTTATGTGCAAGATCCAGGAAAGGTCACTTTGAAGGTGTACTTGATGTTTTAAACCGTTTTGTAAAATTGATATCTCCAAAGATGATATTCATGGGTGAAAAAGACTTTCAACAATATTTTTTAGTTAAAAATTTTATTTCACAAAATTATAAGATTAAAGTTTATCCATGCAAAACAATCAGAGATAAAAATGGTATGGCATTGTCTTCAAGAAATATATTATTAAATAGAACTAATCTTAAAACCGCAGGTTTAATTGCTAATAAATTATTAAAGTTAAAATTTTCGCTACTAAAAAAAAATAGCCTAAATAATGTTAACGCAAAAAAATCCAAAAAATTAATTCAAAAGTCAAAAAAAATGTTAATTAATAAATTTAATATTAAAATTGAATACTTGGAATGCAGAAATTTAATGACCTTAACTACAAATACAAAAAACAAACCATTTAAGCTTTTTATAGCTTATTATTTGAATAATGTGAGATTGATAGATAACTTTTAAAGAAAGTAAGCGCTAACACCCAGGAATGACACAAAACCAATAACATCTGTGATAGTTGTCACAAATACACTCGATGCAATAGCAGGATCAATATTCATTTTTTTTAAAGTTATTGGAACAAGAATTCCAAATAATCCAGCCACTATCATTGTGACAATCATCGACATAGATATAATCATTGAAAGTAAGGAATCTTGAAACCAGATTTGCACTACAAGTGCACTAATTATTGCAAAAATGATACCATTTAAAATTCCTATATTAAATTCTTTTAAAATATTTTGTGAAAAATTATTTTTAGTTAAATCATTTGTTGCTAAGGTTCTAACAGTAACGGCCAAAGTTTGCATACCTGCATTCCCACCCATAGAAGCAACTATTGGCATTAAAAATGCCAGAACAACCATCTGCTCTATTGTTGCACCGAATAAACTAATAACCCAAGTTGCAAGAAATGCTGTAAAAAGATTTAATAAAAGCCAGTTAAATCTTCTTTTAGTCTTTTTAAAAACACCATCTGTAATTTCTTCGTCACCTACCCCAGCTAATCTTAAGGCATCTTCTTCTGCCTCTTCTTTTAAAACGGTTAAAACGTCATCATACATAATCATACCTACTAACTTGTTAGTTTTATCTACTACAGCAGCAGAATTTAAATTATAATTCTCAAAGACATTACCAACTTCTTCTTTGTCCATATCCACAGGTATAAGTAATTGAGACTCAGACATAATGGATAGCATTTTTGTATCTCTAGAAGTTGTTAAAACTTTAGATGATGGCACTGTGCCGATAGGTTTAAAATCTTCATCAACAATAAAAATTTCTAAAAATTCTTCAGGCAAATCTTTATTTTCACGCAAATAATCAATTGTTTGTCCTACTGACCAATTACTTGGAGTGGCAGTAAATTCACGTTGCATTATTCTTGCAGCTGTATCTTCCGGATAACTTAAACTTTCAAGTAAAGCAAAACGATCTTTTGGTGGCAATGAGCTTAAAATATCATTTTTATCTTTTTCATCTACATTTTCTAAAATCGCAATTGCATCGTCTGACTCAAGATTTTTTAAAAGTTTAACAATTGAATCTGATGAGAGATAAGCAATAATTTCAGATTGAACAGATTCATTAAGTTCAATAAAAACTTCAGGATCTATATTAAAATTATTAAGCTTTATTAAACTTTCTCTATCATTTTGACCAAGATGCTCAATAATATCAGCTGCATCAGCTGGATGCATTTCATTAAATGAATTTGTAATAAATTGAGCGTCGTTATTAGCAATTTTATTAGTAACAACTTTTAAATATTCTTTATTAAACTCAAAATTAACTTTTTTATCTTTTATTTTTTTTATTAAAGACATAAATTTACCTATAAATCAATTTTGCACTCTTAGTGCATAATAAGAATAATACAATTTATAAATGAATATAGAAATTAAAAAGTCAATAAAACTAGTAAAATATGATGTTGCAGTAAAACTTCTAGAAGAAAGGTTGTTAGATATAGATAATGATAAAAAAAGTGATTTAATTTGGCTCCTAGAACATGAAGAAATCTATACTGCTGGCACTAACTATAAAGAAAAAGAAATTTTAAATAAAGATATAAAACTAATTAAAACTAATCGTGGTGGCAAAATCACTTATCATGGTCCTGGACAATTAATTTGTTATTTTGTCATAGATTTAAAACAAAGAAAAAAGGATATTAGAAAATTTATAACTTTAATTGAGAAAACAATTATTGAAAGCTTGTTTGAATTTAATATTAAATCATTTGGCGATCCAAAAAATATTGGTATTTGGGTAGACAACAAGTCCAATATTAAAAAAGTTGCAGCAATTGGTGTCCGTGTCAGCAAATGGATTGCATATCATGGATTTGCAATTAACATTAGTAACGATCTTACAAAATATCAAAATATTATTCCATGTGGAATTTTAGATAAAGGTGTAACAAATCTCAAATCTATTAATGATCAAAATTATAATACTTTAAGGGATGTAATAATTAAAAATTTTACTAAGAACTTGGAAATCTAAGTCTTTTAGTTTTTAAAAGTTTTTTAAAATAATCTGGCAAGAGCGCTGTGTAAGTATATTTTTTATCCTTAATAATGAATTTAATTTGGTAAGAATGAAGCATTAAATTTTTATTAATAGCTTTATCTGTATTACTAAATTTATATTTTTGGTCTCCATAAATTGGTGAGCCTACTGCATATAGCTGTTTTCTAAGTTGATGCTTTCTTCCAGTTATCGGTTTCATTTCAACCAAACTACAAATAGAATTTTTGTCTAAAACTTTATATGTAGTTCTAGCCTTTTCTATTATTTCTTTATCATTATCATATCTAGTAAGATCATCATTCCATTCACCAGAATCTTTTTGTAATTCACCATGACATATTGCTAAATATGTTTTATGAACTTTTCTTAATCTAAATAATGATGTTAACAATTGTGCAGCCTCTCTATGTTTGGCCATAATAAAAACACCCGATGTATCTTTGTCTAATCTATGAACTGAAAAAGGTTTTGTATTTTGAAAAATATCGCTACGGGCAAAAATATCTACAAGATTTTTTTTAGATTTAGTTCCACCTTGAACTGAAATACCAGAGCTTTTATTCAATACAATGAAGTCATCATTATTATCAATTATTAAATCTTCGTTCTCTTTAATAACTTCTTCAGAGGGTAAAAATTTAATTGTTTTTTGAACAATTGTTTCCTTAAAATCAAAGTTAAATAGATCAATAGTATCCCCTGTTTTTACCTTGTGAGAGCTTTTTACTTTTTTATTATTGATCTTAACTTTTCCACTTTTTAAACTTTTTTCAATTAAACCTTGTGGGTAATTACCAAGATTATTCCGTATCCATCTATCAATACGCATATCGTTAAACGTTGTATCAACGTTAAATGACTTTTTCATGATGATATAATTTTATATTGAAAATTAAGCAGTAGCTAATTTTTTCTCTTCGTTCTGGTCTTTAGTAGGTTCTTTTTTCTTTCTATCAACTCTTTTTGCCTCAACATCTCTATCAACGAATTCAATTACTGCCATTGGTGCATTGTCTCCATATCTAAAACCAGCTTTGATAATTCTAGTATATCCACCATTTCTTTTTTCATATCTTTTAGATAAAGTTTTTGTAACTTTACGGGCAGATGTGATGTCTTGTAATTTCGTCATTAACATCTTTGTTGTTAGTAAAGTTTCTTTTTTACCTAAAGTAATGATTTTGTCAGCTTGAGGCTTTAGAAATTTAGCTTTAGGAAGTGTAGTAGTAATCTGTTCATATTTTATTAAAGAATTTAACATATTCTTTAATAATGCTTTTCTATGTTCAGATGTTCTATTTAACTTTTTATTAGCCATTCCGTGTCTCATTAGATTTGCTCCTCTAACTTTTTAGACATTTCAGCTATATTTTCTGGTGGCCAATTTGGTATTTCCATACCAAGATATAAAGACATACCAGTTAAAACTTCTTTTATTTCATTTAATGATTTTCTACCAAAATTTGGTGTTCTAAGCATTTCACCTTCTGACTTTTGAACTAAATCTCCAATGTAGATAATATTATCATTTTTTAAACAGTTCATTGAACGAACCGATAACTCTAATTCATCTACTTTTCTTAAAAGATTTTTATTAAATTCAGGTTCAGTTGAAACTTCATTAACCGGAGCTTCTACTGGTTCATCAAAATTAACAAACATATTAAGTTGATCTTGGAAAATTCTTGCTGAATATGCAACCGCGTCTTCAGCTGAAATTGAACCATTAGTTTCAACTTCCATAGTTAATTTATCATAATCTAGGGCTTTTCCTTCTCTAGCAGTGCTTATAGCATATGAAACTTTTTTAACTGGACTGTATAATGAATCTATTGCAATCAAACCTAAAGGTGGTTCTTCTGGCTTATTCATTACAGCGGGGACGTAACCCTTACCATTTCCAACATTCATTTCCATATGGAAATGCGTATTTTCATCTAAATTACAAATAACTAAGTCAGGATTTAAAATCTCAATATCAGTGACAGCTTCAATATCAGAAGCTTTAATTTCACCTGGTCCTTTTGCATCTAAAATAAGTTTTTTAGCACTATCTGAAGAACTTTTTAATGCTAACGATTTAACGTTTAAGACTATGTCTGTAACATCTTCTCTAACACCTTTAATGGATGTAAACTCATGTAATACACCATCAATTTGAATTGAAGTTACAGCAGTACCTCTAATAGATGAAAGTAAAATTCTTCTTAAAGAATTACCTAAAGTTAAACCGTAACCTTTTTCTAATGGTTCAGCTATAATTTTAGCATGTGATTTATCATCACTAATTTTAACATCTAATTGAGCTGGTTTAATTAATGCTTTCCAATTTTTAGCATTTACATTTAAACTTTCCATTTATTAAACTCTCCTTTTCTTTGGTGGTCTTACGCCGTTATGTGGCATTGGTGTTGTATCTTTTATAGAAAGAATCTTAAATCCTTTCGCTTGTAATGCTCTTAAAGCAGTTTCTCTTCCTGACCCAGGTCCTTTGACTTGCACAGTTAATGTCTTCATACCAAACTCTAATGCTTTAGATGCAGCTGAGTCTGCAGCAACTTGTGCAGCATAAGGTGTTGATTTTCTTGAACCTTTAAAACCTTTTTGTCCCGCAGAAGCCCACGAAATAACATTTCCATTAGTATCTGCTATTGAAATTATTGTATTATTAAAAGTTGATTGTACGTAAGCAATACCATTAAGAATATGTTTTTTAATTTTTTTCTTTTTTGAGTATGAGCTTTTTTTAGATTTTTTATCTGCTTTTTTTTCTACTTTTTTTTCTACAACAGAATCTAGATTTTCTACTTTTTCTACTTTAGCCATAAATTAATTATTTTTTAAGTGGTGTTAATTTTTTACCCGCAATTGCAATAGCCTTACCTTTTCTAGTTCTAGCATTACATCTTGTTCTTTGTCCTCTAACTGGAAGTTTTTTTCTATGTCTTGATCCCCTGTAGCATGCTAGATCAATTAGTCTTTTGATAGTTAAAGAGTAGTCTCTTCTAAGATCACCTTCTACCTTAAAATTTGCATCTATATATTCTCTAATTTTTAAAATATCTTCATCGGTTAATTCATTTATTCTTTTCGCTGTAGGAATTTCTAATGATGTACAAATCTGATTTGAAAATTTATTACCAATACCATAGATGTACGTTAGTCCTATGTGGACAAGTTTGTTTTGGGGAATGTTTACACCTGCTATACGAGCCATATTTCTGAGAATAAATTTAGCCTTTTATATAAGAAGATGTTCTAAAGTCAACGCCTTATACATTAAGAACACCATTGATTTTATTGTTAATTTGCTCGATTTCATCAGCTCCATTGATTTCTGTGAAATTTGTATTATTTGAGTAAAAATCGAGGACTGGTTTAGTTGTCTTCATATACGTGTCATATCTAGCTACAACTACATCAAAATTATCATCTTTTCTCTTCTTAAGGTGGTCTTTACCACATGGGTGTAATTCTATTTGTTCTTTATTAAAAAACTCATTCAAAGTCATATTACACTTATCACACGTCATTCTACCCATAATACGTTTTTCAACAATATCCTTTGAAACATTTAAAAAAATTGTATGACCAATTGATTGGTCAAATTCAGCTAAAATTAACTCTAAATTCTTAGCTTGTTTAACATTTCTAGGATACCCATCAAAAATAATTCTGTCTCTATATTTAAGATTGGTGATTGATTTTCTAAGCAGTGCATTCACTGTTTCATCTGAAGCAAATTTTCCATTAGATATCAATTGTTCTATTTCATAACCTAGTGGTGTTTTTAACTTAACTTCTTCTCTTAAGAGATTACCAGTTGATAATTGAAAGTAGTTATGTTTTTTTACAATGAATTGTGCCTGTGTGCCCTTCCCGGCTCCTGGAGGACCAAATAAAATTATATTCACAGAATTATTTACCGAATTTAGTTTTTTTTATTAATTGCTCATATTGTGAACTCATTAATCTAGTTTGTATTTGGGTTACTGTATCAATTGCAACCACAACAACAATTAAAATTGAAGTACCACCTAAGTAAAAAGGTATTGGGTAATTTGCAATTAAAAACTCTGGCATCAAACATACAATAGTTAAATAAAGAGCACCTATTGTTGTAAGTTTAGTTACAATCTTCTGTATATATAAAGCTGTGTTCTCGCCAGGTCTTATCCCTGGAACAAAACCACCATATTTCCTTAAATTATCAGCTGTTTCTGTTGGGTTAAAAGTAATTGAGGTATAGAAAAAAGTAAAAAATATTATTCCTGATGCATACAGCAGCATGTAAAGAGGTTGCCCTTGAGTGAAGTACGAACTTATATTTAAGAAGGCATCATTATCGGAAAAACTAAAATTAGAAAAAGTTACAGGTAACAATAATAAGGCTGATGCAAAGATTGCTGGTATAACGCCTGCCTGGTTAATCTTCAAAGGTAAGTGAGAGGATTCACCACCATACATTTTGTTTCCCATTTGTCTTTTAGGGTAATTTATTAGAATTTTTCTTAATGCTCTTTCCATAAAAACAATAAACATAATTGTTCCTACTAATAATACAAAAATTCCTATAATCATGATCGTGGATACAGCACCAGTTCTACCTAATTCAAATGTGGTTACTAATGCTCTTGGGATTTCGGCTACAATTCCAGCAAAAATAATCAATGAAATACCATTACCGATACCTCTTTGAGTTATTTGTTCACCAAGCCACATTAAAAACATTGTTCCTGCAACAATAGTTGAGACTGCTGTTATCGTAAAAAATGATCCTGGGTTAATAACTAGATCTGGGGAAGACTGCAAACCAATAGATAAACCATAACCCTGTACAGTGGCTAATATAACAGTTCCATATCTTGTTATTTGGGTAATTTTAGCTCTACCAGTTTCACCCTGAGCTTTTAAATTTTTAAAATAATCAGATACACCAGTTAGTAATTGAACAATAATAGATGAGGAAATATATGGCATTATTCCAAGTGCAAAAATTGCCATTCTACTCACTGCTCCACCAGAAAAAACATTAAACATTCCAAGTAAGCCTTTTTGATTGCCACTCATCATAGTTTGTAATTGTTCAGGATCAATACCTGGAATAGGTACAAAAGTACCGAATCTATAAACTGCTAAAATGAATATTGTGAAAATTATTCTGTTTTTAAGATCATTAGTTTGAGAAGATGAGCTCATAATATCTTAATTATTTTTTTAGCTGTATTGTGCCACCAGCTTTCTCTAATTTAACTACGGCAGCTTTTGATATTAGATCAGCTTCAATACTAATTTTATTTTTAATATCACCCGTACCAAGTATTTTTAATTTTTGAGAATTTTTATTGATTAATTTCAATTTTATAAGCAAGGCCATGTTTATTATATCGGTTGAATTAATAGTTTTTTCATCAATATATGATTGAATTTTTTCTAAATTCATTATTGCTATAATAGCCTGGTATCTCTTAATTGCATTAAATCCTCTTTTAGGTAATCTTCTATATAAAGGCATTTGACCACCCTCAAAAGCCTTGATGGCTACACCAGATCTGGATTTTTGACCCTTAACTCCTCTTCCAGAAGTTTTACCTTTTCCTGATCCAATACCTCGACCAACTCTCATTTTTTTTTTGTATAAAACTTTTCCAGTAGTATTTAATGTACTCATTATCCTCTTTTTTCAATTACATCAGAAATTTTTTTATTTCTAATTGTTGCTATATGTTTTGGTGAATTTTGTTTTGAAAGGGCTTTCATTGTAGCTCTTATCATGTTGTGAGGGTTTGATGTTCCCATTGATTTAGCAACTATATCTTTAATTCCTAAAACTTCACAAACAGCTCTAACTGGGCCACCTGCAATAATACCAGTTCCTTTAGGAGCAGATCTTAAAATAATTTTACCTGCACCATCTTTGCCATAAACATCATGATGAATAGTTCTTCCCTCTCTTAGAGGAATATGAATTAAAACTCTTCTAGCAGTTTCATTGGCTTTTTTAATTGCATCAGGGACTTGTTTAGCTTTTGCGTGAGCTACACCAATTTTTCCCGCTTGATTTCCCACGACTACTAGTGCTGAGAAACCAAATCTACGTCCACCTTTTACAACTTTTGTAATTCTGTTAATATGAACTAGTTTTTCAACAATACCGTCGTCATTTTTTTTTTTAAAATCCATAATTAAAACTCCATCCCATTTTTACGTAATGTTTCAGCGAATGCCTTAACTCTACCATGATATTTATAAACACCTCTATCAAAATAGATCTTTGTTATTTTCTTCTCTACAGCTTTTTTTGCTAACTTTTCAGCAACAATTTTAGAAATTTCAGTTTTGTTGATTTTGTCCATAGCTTTAATGTCTTTTTCAATTGAAGAAGAGGAAAGTAATGTAATATTTTTAACATCATCAATTATTTGAGCAGAAATATTTTTTGAAGATCTCGAAATACTTAATCTAAATCTATCAGGAGATGAAACTTTTTTAACTTTATTTGTTACTCTGAATTTTTTTCTTTCAATAGCATTTAATTTCATTATTTTTTCTTTCCTTCTTTTCTTAATATATGCTGACCTTTTTCTCTAATCCCTTTACCTTTATAAGGTTCTGGTTTTCTAAAAGACTTAATCTTAGAACAAACCATACCTACTTGTTGTTTGTCAGACCCACTGACTTTAACTGTTGTTTGTTTTTCAACAACAATTTTTATACCCTCAGGTATATCAAAATTTATATCGTGACTATAACCAAGTTGTAAATTTAAAACTTTATCTTTCAATGCAGCTCTATAACCAACACCCACTAGTTCAAGTATTTTTTCATAACCAGTACTTGAGCCAATCACAGCATTATTGATTAAGCTTCTATTCATACCCCATAATCTTTTAGAATCTCGATCAACTTTTTTTGGTTTGATTGAAATTTCTTTTCCTTCGGTAATATCAAGATTAAACATTTCTAAGTCAACATTAAGTGATTTTTTCCCTAATGGCCCTTCAATGTTAAGAACATTACCCGAAAGTACTGCCCTAACTTTTTCAGGAATTGAAATACTTATT
Source organism: Candidatus Pelagibacter sp. Uisw_127 (assembly GCF_047722515.1). Classification (GTDB taxonomy): domain Bacteria; phylum Pseudomonadota; class Alphaproteobacteria; order Pelagibacterales; family Pelagibacteraceae; genus Pelagibacter. Next base: position 478,201 of record NZ_CP159815.1, on the reverse strand, counting down.
TTACCAATTTTAGACATTAAAATACCTTACAGATTATTTCGCCACCAACTTTTTGTTTTCTAGCATCTACATCTGTCATTACACCTTTTGGAGTAGAGACTATTGCAACACCAAGACCACCATTAATTTTTGGCAAACTATCAGCGCTTGAGAATATTCTTCTACCTGGTTTTGATACTCTTTCAAAAGTACTAATAACTGGACTTCCTGAATAATATTTTAAATCAATAGATAAAACTGGTTTTTTGTCAGCTGTATCGATTTTATATTCTTTGATAAAACCCTCATTCTTTAAAATATCTGCAATTTTCACTTTAAAATTAGAAGATGGCAGTGCAACTTTTTTGTGATTTCTCACCAAAGCATTCTTAATTCTTGCGATCATATCCCCAATTGGGTCACTTAAACTCATATATTCCTTTCTACCAGCTCGACTTCGTCATACCTGGAATTAATCCATGCAATCCTAAGTCTCTTAAAGCTATTCTTGATATTTTTAATTTTCTGTAAACACCATGTGGTCTTCCAGTGATTTGACACCTATTCATCACTCTATTTTTTGCAGAGTTTCTAGGCAAATTAGATAATTTTTGCTGTGCTTTGAATCTATCTTCTAGAGAAATTTTTTTATCCATAACAATTTTTTTCAAAGCGAGTCTTTTTTTAAAGAGTCTATCTGAAAGTTTAATTCTTTTATCATTTTTTTGTATTGCGCTTACTTTAGCCATTTTTAATTATCTCCTTTTTTAATAAATGGAAAATTTAATTTCTCTAAAAGTGCAAAACTATGATCTTTATTCATAGCGGCAATTACAACCACCACATCAAGACCTCTAATTTTGTCTATTCTGTCAAAATTAACTTCAGGAAAAATTATATGCTCTTTAATTCCAAAAGTGTAATTACCAAATTTATCAAAACCTTTAGGTGATAGACCTCTAAAATCTTTAATTCTAGGTAGCGCAATGTTAACTAATCTATCAATAAATTCATACATTTTGTTGCCTCTTAAAGTAACTTTTAAACCTGCATTAGTACCTTTTCTTGTCTTAAAGTTGGCAACCGATTTCTTAAATTTTGTAACTGTAGGCTTTTGTCCTGTAATTTTTCCCAAATCTTCTTCAGTAGATTTCATAATCTTAGCGTCAGCACCATCAAGACCTAATCCCATATTAATAACAACTTTAAGCAGTTTTGGTCCTTGAAAAGTATTTTTAAATCCTAACTGCTCTTTAAGAGCAGGCTGAATTTCTTTATAGTAAAGTTCTTTTAATCTTGGTGTCATTATTTTTTAGCCTCAGTTTTTTTTATCTTTTTTTTTGCATCAGCGAGTGCAAGGTTTGAAATATGAATAAAGCTTTCTTTAGAAATAATCCCACCTTTTTTTTCTTTTGTAGTCTTCACATGCTTTTTTACAATATTAATTCCTTGAACTTTTGCTCTGTTATTGGGTCTGTCTATCTCAATAACTTCACCTTCTTTTTTTTTATCTCTTCCAGTTAATACTTTTACTTTAGAACCTTTTTTAATCATTTTATAATACCTCTGGAGCTAATGAAATTATTTTCATTTGACCTCTATTTCTTAATTCTCTAGTAACTGGACCAAAAATTCTGGTTCCAACCGGTTCACCTTTATCATCAACCAAAACTGCAGCATTGTTATCAAATTTTACCTTTGATCCATCTTCTCTATGAATTCCATATTTAACACGAACCACAACTGCCTTGTGCACTGAACCTTTTTTTACCTTACCTTTAGGTATGGCCTCTTTTACAGCAACAACGATAGTGTCACCAATGCTAGCGTATCTACGCTTTGAACCACCTAAAACCTTAATACATTCGATTCTTTTTGCACCTGTATTATCTGCAACTAACATCTCAGTTTGTACTTGTATCATTTAGAACCATCCATTACTTGAAACTTTTTATTTTTAGAGAAAGGTTTACATTCAATAATTGAAACGGTGTCTCCAGTTTTAAACTTATTGTTTTCATCATGAGCATTGTATTTTTTTTTCACCTTAACAACTTTTTTTAATACCGGATGAGAGTATTTTCTCTCAACCGCAACAGTAATAGTTTTATTAGGTTTATCACTAGTAACCACTCCTGTTAGTATTTTCTTAGGCATTTAATTTTTCCTTTAGTGTAGTTTTTAATCTAGCTATTGTTTTTTTTGTTTGTCCAATTTTAGATGGATCTTTAATTTCTGAATTAATTCTTTGAAATCTAAAATTGAATAAATCTTTTTTTAATTTATCTATATTTTTTATAACTTCGTCTTTAGATAATTTTTTAATTTCTTGCTTTTTCATATTATACAAATCTTTTTATAAATTTAGTTTTAATTGGCAATTTTGCAGATGCTTTATAAAGCGCTTCTTTAGCGATTGCTTCTGAAACACCATCAATTTCAAATAAGATTCTACCTGGTTTAACTCTACATGCCCAGTACTCAGGAGCACCCTTACCTTTACCCATACGTACTTCAACAGGCTTCTTAGAAACCGGGATATTAGGAAAAATTCTAGTCCAAACACGACCTTGTCTTTTCATATGTCTAGTTAAAGCAACTCTTGCAGCTTCAATTTGTTTTCCAATAATTCTTTCAGGTGCCATCGCTTTTAATGCAAATGAACCATAATTGATCTTTGCAGCACGAGTAGCAGTTCCGTGAATTCTACCTTTGTGAGCTTTTCTATATTTTGTTCTGACTGGTTGTAACATAATTATTTTTTAGCCTCTTTAGGTACTACCTTATTTGTTTCTTGACTGAACTCTCTTGCAAAAACTTCACCTTTGTAAATCCAAACTTTAATTCCAATTATTCCAAAAGTTGTTAAAGCTTCAGCTTCATCATAATCAATATCAGCTCTTAATGTATGTGAAGGAATGCTACCCTCTCTCAACCATTCTGTTCTTGCTATTTCATTTCCACCAAGTCTACCACTTATCGAAACTTTAATTCCTTTGGCACCTAATCTCATACAAGACTGCATAGCTCTCTTCATTGCTCTTCTATACGATATTCTTTTTATAAGTTGTTGTGCAATATTTTCAGCCACTAAAAAAGCGTTAGTTTCTGGTTTTTTAACCTCTTTAATATTTAGTGACACTTCATTGCTAGTAAATTTAGATAAATTATTTTTAATTTTATCAATATCACTACCTTTTTTACCAATAACAAATCCTGGTCTTGAAGTATAGATGGTAACAAAACATTTATTTGAAGTTCTTTCAATCATCACTTTTGATACACCAGAGTTAACTACATTTTTTTTGATGTAAGCTCTAATTTTAAAATCCTCAATTAAATAATTTCCAAAATCTTTCTTTTTAGCATACCAAACAGAATCCCAACCTCTATTCACACCAAGTCTAAAACCTATTGGATTAACTTTTTGTCCCATGACTCTCCATTTGTTTTGCCTCTGATAATATAATTGTAATTGTTGAATATGGTTTTAAAATTGGTGCAGCTCTACCTTTCGCTCTAGGTCTAAATCTTTTCATAACAACTTTTTTTCCACAATAAGCTTCTTTAACAATTAACTTATCAATATCATATTGATTATTATTTTCAGCATTAGCAATAGCTGATGAAACTGTTTTTCTAATTTCTCTAGTTATTCTTTTTGCAGAAAATTGTAATTCTCTAATAGCAACATCAACTTTTTTTCCAACAATTGCCTTAAGAATTGGATTAAGTTTTCTTACACTAGATCTAATATTATTATTTACTGATCTAACTGTGTCTACCTTAACTCTATTAATTTTCTTTTTCTTATTCATAATTATTTCTTAGCTGCTGTTGCGGGTTTAGCTTTTTTATCTGCAGGCGTATGACCAAAAAATGTTCTTGTTGGTGAAAACTCACCAAGTTTGTGTCCAACCATATCTTCAGAAATGGTAACTGGTATAAATTTCTTTCCATTATAAATCAAAAAACTAACACCAATAAATTCAGGAATTATAGTTGATTTTCTTGACCAAGTTTTAATTGGCATTTTTTTTGGGTCTAATTTTTGTTTTTCCACTTTTTTAATTAAGCTCTCTTCAACAAAAGGACCTTTCCATACTGATCTAGCCATTATTTTTTAGTATCCTTTCTTTTATTTCTTTTTTTAACTATAAACTTATCTGTTCTTGCGTTTGTTCTTGTTTTTAATCCTTTTGCACCTTGACCTGTAGGTGATACTGGGTGTCTACCTCCAGCACTCTTACCTTCACCACCACCATGTGGGTGATCAACTGGGTTCATCACAACTCCCCTGGTATGAGGTCTTCTGCCTAACCATCTTGATCTTCCAGCTTTACCGATTTTAATATTTTTTTGATCTGGGTTTGACAAAACACCAATTGTTGCCATGCATCTTGAATCTATTTTTCTGACTTCACCAGAAGTCATTTTAACTAAAGAGTAATTACCATCTAAACCACTTATAGTAACAGAAGTACCAGCAGATCTAGCTATCTTACCACCACCACCTGGTTGTAATTCAACGTTATGCACGTTTACACCGACTGGAATATCTCTTAACGGCATACAATTTCCAATTTTAATCTCTTTTGAAGAACCATTTTCTACAATATCGCCAACTTTAATCTTTTGTGGGGCTAAATAGTAAAAATGAGTTCCATCTTCAAACTTAATTAGCATAATATAGCATGATCTATTTGGGTCATATTCAATACGCTCAACAGTGCCCAGTGCATCAAATTTTTTTCTATAAAAATCAACAAGTCTATACATTTTCTTATGTCCACCACCTGACATATTTCTAGACGTGATATGACCATTGTTATTTCTTCCACGCATTGAATTTTTAGGCTCAACAAGCATTTTAAAAGGTTTGCCCTTCCATAAACCAGTTCTATCAACAAGAACAGTTCCTCTAGTAGATTTTGTATATGGTTTAAATGTTTTTAATGCCATCGTTTAAATTCCTGTTGTTAGATCAATACTTTGACCTTTTTTTAGAGTTATAATTGCTTTTTTGTATCCTTGAACATTTACTTTTTTACCTCTTTTAACAACTTTCCTGTTTTGCTTATTAATAATGTTAATTTTAATAACATTAACTTTAAATATTTTTTCAATATTCTTTTTTAAATTAGTTTTGTTAGCTTCTCTTGGGACTTTAAATACTATCTTATTTAGTTCAGATAGATTTGTAGTCTTTTCGGTCACCATGGGTGATAAAATTTTATCATATAAATGTATTTTATCCATTTTATGAATATCTCTTTTCTAGTTCTTTTATTGAGCTTTCAGTAAACACAACTTTTTTAAATTTGATAATATCAAAAGCGCTAAAGTGGTTAATGTCAGTAACTTTAACATTTGGAATGTTTCTCATAGATTTTTCAACTTTTTCTTTTGAAGTCTTATCTAGAATTATTAACGAATGAGTTAATTCAAATTTTTTAATGATTGAGTGCATTTCTTTAGTTTTTTTAATTTCAGCAGCAAAATCTGTAAAAATTAATAAATTATTAAGTTTATTTTTTTCAGTAATCAGTGATGCTATGCTTAATTTTTTCTCACTTTTGTTCAATTTTCTTTTTTTATAAGCCAGTTGACCTTTGGGACCATGTGCAACACCACCACCAACAAATATGGGTGCTTTTCTACTAGCATGACGTGCTCCACCAGTTCCTTTTTGAGCATAAATTTTTGAAGTAGATCCAGCGATTTCATTCTGCTGTTTTGTTTTAGCGTGTCTACCTTTGTAGTTAGCGTTAGTTTTGTATAAAACGTTATCTACTAATTTTTTATTTATTTTTGCTGAAAAAATTTTATCCAAAACTTCAATTGAGTCTTTTTTCCCATCTAAATTTATTTTGTCTATTTTCATTATCTTTTCTTTTTATCCGGTGTTTTTTTGGCTTCTTCAGCAGCTGCAATTTTCTCTTTAATTGTCATTTTATTAATAACTTTCACTGACTGTTTAACTAATATTTCTGAATTTTTAGAACCAGGTATTGAACCTTTTACGTACAATAATTCATTTTCTAAATCAGTTTTAATAATTTCTAAATTTTGCATAGTTCTAACTCTATCACCCATGTGGCCTGCCATTTTCTTTCCTTTAAAAACTTTACCAGGGTCTTGTCTTTGACCAGTTGAACCATGTGATCTGTGTGAAACTGATACACCGTGAGTGGCTCTTAAGCCACCAAAATTATGTCTTTTCATAGCACCTGCAAAACCCTTACCAATAGTTTTAGAAGTCGTGTCCACAAACTTAACTTCGTTGAATATTTCTAAACCAAATTCATTACCTTCTTTATATATTTCAGTATCTTTTACTCTAAATTCTTTTAATTTTTTCTTGGCTTCTGTGTTCTTCTTCGCATACATGCCCTTCATAGCTTTTGTTAGTTTTGAACTTTTAATATTACCAAAACCTAATTGTACTGCTTTGTATCCACGTTTATCTTCTTCTATCACGTTGATAACTCTAGCTTTTTCCATTTTAATTACAGTAACAGGAACTAAACGACCAGTTTTGTAAAACTCTCTAGTCATACCTATTTTTTTTCCAACTAATGCTATTTCAGTCATAATTAAATTTTTATCTCCACGTCAACACCTGATGCTAAATCTAGTTTCATTAACGCTTCTACAGTTTGAGGTGTAGGTTCAATGATATCAATTAATCTTTTGTGTGTTCTTGTTTCAAATTGTTCTCTACTTTTTTTATCAATGTGAGGTCCTTTTAAAACTGTATATTTTTCAATTCTAGTTGGTAGTGGTATTGGACCCTTAACTGTTGCACCTGTTCTCTTAACAGTGTTAACAATCTCTTCAGTAGATGCATCTAAAATCTTATTGTCATAAGCTCTTAATTTAATTCTAATATTTTGTTTTTCCATAATAATTATCCAGCAATCTTTTTAGTTACTTCATCCTGCACATTTTGTGGGACTTTAGAATAATGATCAAAGAACATAGAGTATTGGGCTCTTCCTTGAGACATTGATCTTAAACTGTTTATATATCCAAACATATTAGCAAGAGGAACCATCGCCGTTATTACAGTTGCATTTCCTCTACTTTCTTGTTCACTAATTTGACCTCTTCTACTATTTAAGTCACCAATAACATCACCCATGTAATCCTCAGGAGTTACTACTTCAACTCTCATTACTGGCTCTAATAATTTTAATCCACCTCTAGTGCAAGCTTCTTTAAAACAAGCTCTACCAGCTAACTCAAAGGCAAGAACACTTGAGTCAACATCATGGTGTAATCCATCTAAAATTGTAACTTTATAATCAATTAATGGGAACCCAGCTAAAATTCCACCATCCGATATTGTTTCAATACCTTTCTCAACACCTGGAATGAATTCTTTTGGAATTGATCCACCTTTAATTTTACTATCAACTTCTCTACCTTTGCCTGGTTCTTGAGGTTCTACCAAAAGTTTAACTTTTGCAAATTGGCCAGCACCACCACTTTGTTTTTTGTGTGTATATTCAAACTCAGAAGCATTTTGAATAGTTTCACGGTAAGCAACTTGGGGTGCACCAATATTTGCTTCAACATTAAATTCTCTCTTCATTCGATCAACAATAATATCTAAGTGCAGTTCTCCCATACCTTTAATAATTGTTTGACCAGATTCTTCGTCTGAAGTTACTCTAAATGAAGGATCTTCTTTTGCTAATCTAGCTAAAGCTTCACCCATTTTTTCTTGGTCAGCTTTTGTTTTAGGTTCTACCGCAATTTCAATTACTGGCTCAGGAAACTCCATTGGTTCAAGTAAAACTGGGTTAGCTTCATCACATAAAGTATGACCAGTTATTGTAAATTTAAGGCCCGCTAACGCAACAATATCTCCTGCATTCGCTTCTTTGATATCTTCTCTAGAGTTTGCATGCATTAAAAGCATTCTGCCAACTCTTTCCTCTTTTTCTTTTGAAGTATTATAAACCGCAGTTCCAGTTTTGATTGTTCCAGAGTAAATTCTTATAAAAGTTAATGACCCAACAAATGGATCGTTAGCAACTTTAAAAGCTAACGCTGAAAAACCGGCATTATCATCAAATTTCATTTCTTTAATGTCTTCAGTTCCAGGTATTGTTCCGTTAATTGAACCAATGTCAATTGGGCTTGGTAAATAATTAATAACAGCATCAAGTAAAGGTTGAACACCTTTGTTTTTAAATGCTGAACCAGTAGTGATTGGAACAAAACTAAAGTTTAGAGTTCCTTTTCTTATACATTTAATTAAATCTTCTTCTTTTATTTCATCACCATTTAAATAGCTTTCCATTAATTTTTCATCTTGCTCTACAGCAGTTTCAACAAGTTCAGTTCTGTATTTTTGAGAAATCTCTTTTAAATCATCAGGAATTTCTTTATATTCCCACTCAGCACCTAAGGCTTCATTTTTCCAAACTTGGGCTTTCATCTTAACTAAGTCAACAACGCCTAATAAATCTGCTTCCATTCCAATTGGGACTTGTATAACTAAAGGTTTGCAACCAAGCCTATCTCTAATCATATCCACACATCTGTAAAAATCTGCACCAGTTCTATCTAGTTTATTTACAAAGCAAATTCTTGGAACTTTATATTTATCAGCTTGTCTCCATACTGTTTCTGATTGAGGTTCAACGCCTGCAACACCATCAAAAACACATACTGCACCGTCTAAAACTTTTAATGATCTTTCAACTTCAATAGTAAAATCTACGTGACCAGGGGTATCAATAATATTAATTCTATGGTCGTTCCAAAAACAAGTAGTTGCAGCCGAAGTAATTGTAATTCCTCTTTCCTGTTCTTGCTCCATCCAGTCCATTGTTGCTGCACCATCATGAACTTCACCGATTTTGTGACTTTTTCCCGTGTAGTATAAAATTCTTTCCGTAGTAGTGGTTTTACCAGCATCAATATGAGCCATAATTCCGATGTTTCTATATGTATCTAATGTATTGATTCTAGCCATAATTTTTTACCACCTAAAATGAGCAAAAGCCTTATTTGACTCTGCCATTTTATGCACATCTTCTCTTTTTTTAACTGCTGATCCTTTTTTTTCATAAGCGTCATACAGTTCATTAAAAATTTTATCAGACATATGTTTGTCTTTTCTTTTTCTTGAAGCATCTACCAACCATCTAATTGCGAGTGCTTGAGCTCTGTTAGATTTTACTTCAACAGGCACTTGATAGGTTGCGCCACCAACTCTTCGTGATCTAACTTCTACAGTAGGTTTGATATTATTTATTGCTTCATTAAAAACATTAATTGGCTCTTCTTTAGTTTTTGATTTAATTTTTTCGATTGCTTCATAAACTATTTTTTCAGCAACAACTTTTTTTCCATCATACATAATAGAGTTGATTAATTTTGGAATAATAGTTGATTTAAATATTGGGTCTGGAGTAACAACTTTTTTTGGTTGAGTTTTTTTTCTAGACATAATTATTTACCTTTTTTAGTTCCGTATAATGATCTACGTTTTTTTCTTCCTGCAACAGCCTGGGTATCTAAATTTCCTCTAAGAATATGATAACGAACACCAGGTAAATCTTTAACACGACCACCTCTAATCAAAACCACAGAGTGCTCTTGAAGGTTATGGCCTTCGCCACCAATATAAGCTGTAACTTCAAAACCATTTGAAAGTCTAACTCTAGCAACTTTTCTTAATGCTGAGTTGGGTTTTTTAGGAGTTGTTGTATAAACTTTAAGACACACGCCCCTTTTTAAAGGTTGCTTTTCAAGTGCAGGAACTTTGTTCCTTGCAACCGGTCTAGTTCTTTTCTTTCTTAACAACTGGTTAATAGTTGGCATAAATTTTTTAATTAATTAATTTATTTTTGAATGAAAATAACTGACAGGTTATTTTGTGGCAGCGTTTAGTTCCATAAATAGGTACTACATTCCAACCAAAAACATCGTCAAAATACTGTTTAATTTGACTTTGTCAAACTAAAACTACAATTTAAACGTGTTTAATTTATTGATTAGCTTGAGCTTCTGTAGCATCAACAGGTTCTATTTTGTCTTGATCTGCTAAGAATTTATTATCAGCTTCAATGGCATTTCTATTCCATTTATTCTTAATATGACCAGTACCAGCTGGAACTAGTCTGCCGACAATAACATTTTCTTTTAAGCCATTTAATGGGTCAACTTTACCTTTGATAGCAGCATCAGTTAAAACTCTTGTGGTTTCTTGGAATGATGCAGCTGAAATAAACGATTCAGTTTGCAGCGATGCTTTGGTAATTCCCATTAAAACCCTTTCACCAACAGCAGGATTTTTTCCTTCTGCTACAAGTTTTTCATTTGCTATATCAAACTTAATTCTGTCAATCATTTCTCCAGGTAAATACGACGAATCACCAGAAACTTTGATTTCAACTTTTTTAAGCATTTGTCTTAGAATAGTTTCGATGTGTTTATCGTTAATTATTACACCTTGTAATCTGTAAACTTCTTGTACTTGGTTAACAAAATATTCAGTTAAATCTTTTATACCTAAAATTCTAAGGATATCGTGAGGTAAAGGTTGTCCATCAAGCAGATATTCCCCTTTTTTAATTTTTTCACCTTGGTTAAAGTTTATATGTTTACCTTTTGGAATTAAATAGTTAGAAGGCTCACCTTTCTCAGGTTGAATAGAAATTTTTTGTTTACCTCTAACTTCTTTTCCAAATAAAACTTGTCCATCGTTTTCAGCAATAATTGCACTATCTTTTGCTTTTCTTGCTTCGAATAATTCAGCTACACGAGGTAATCCACCAGTAATATCTTTTGTTTTAGTTGTTTCTTTCGGTAATCTCGCGATGATATCACCTGCGAATATTTTTTGCCCATCTTTAACAGATAAAATTGAATCTGGTACTAGGTAATATCTAGCCTCATTATCGTCAGCTTTCTTAATAACGTTTCCTTTATCATCTCTTAAAGTAATTCTTGGTTTTAAATCAGTATTTTTAGATTGAGCTCTCCAGTCAATTACAGATTTAGATGAAATACCAGTTGCATCATCTGTGGTTTCTTGGATAGAAATTCCATCAATCAAATCAACATATCCAGCAGTACCACTTTTCTCAGCAATAACTGGCGTAGTGTAAGGGTCCCATTCGCAAATTTTTTCATTTGATTTAACTTTATCACCATTTTGGAAAAATAATTTTGATCCATAAGCTACTTTATAGACAGCTACTTGAACTCCATTATCATCTTCAATAGAAAGTTGCGTGTTTCTACCCATTACAATTAAGTTTTTCTTAGAATCTTCTAATAAATTTGAGTTAATAATTTTCAAAATACCTGAAGATTTTGTAACAATTTGAGATTCTTGTTTAACAGAAGCGGTACCACCAACATGGAATGTTCTCATTGTTAACTGTGTACCCGGCTCACCAATAGATTGAGCTGAAATCATACCAATTGCTTCACCAACGTGAACCATTTTACCTCTTGATAAATCACGTCCATAACAAGTTGCACAAACACCTTTTTTAGAACTACACGTCATTACTGAATAAGCTTTGATGAATTTAACACCTGCTGCATCAATTTTATCGCAACCAGCTTCATCAATCATTATATCTTTTTTAATTACAACTTCACCTGAGATTGGGTTTTTTACATCAAATGCAGTAACTCTTCCTAAGGCTCTCTCAGATAAACTAACAACGACATTTCCACCTTCAAGAATTTCACCTAATTCAATAAATCCTGGATTATCACATTTTATTTTAGAAATAGTAAGATCCTGAGCAACGTCACAAAGTCTTCTAGTTAAATAACCTGAGCTCGCTGTTTTTAAGGCAGTATCAGCAAGACCTTTTCTGGCTCCGTGAGTTGAGTTAAAATATTCAAGAGCCGTAAGACCTTCTTTAAAATTAGAAATAATAGGTGTTTCAATAATTTCACCAGAAGGTTTTGCGATCAGTCCTCTCATTCCAGCCAATTGTTTCATTTGTGCAGCTGATCCTCTAGCACCACTATCGGCCATCATGAATACAGAGTTAATTTTCATTCCATCAGGAGTACTTTCTGTTGCAGAAATTCCTCTCATCATTTCGCCTGCAACTTTATCTGTACATTTAGACCAAGCATCAACTACTTTGTTATATTTTTCGCCTCTAGTAATTAAACCTTCAGAATATTGATTTTCATAATCGGCAATTAGTTTTTTAGTATCTTCAATTAGTTGGCCTTTATTTGGAGGAATAACTAGATCATCCTTACCAAAAGAAATACCAGCTTTAAATGCGTGTTTGAAACCTAAGTCTTTTAAATGATCACAAAAAATAACTGTAGTTTTTTGACCACAAAATCTAAATACACTGTCAATGATTTCAGAAACTGTTTTCTTTGGTAACAATCTGTCTATCATTGAAAAAGTAATATCTTTATTCTTAGGTAATAAATTTGCTAATAAGAATCTTCCAGCAGTTGTTGTGTGTTTTTCAACCTTCTTATTTCCTTTTTCATCAAGTGTTTCGAATCTAGAAACAATAGTTGAGTGTACTTTTATTTGACCCGTTGATAACGCGTGTTCAATTTCGTTATTATTTATGAAGTAACCATCTGGCTTTTCAGTTTGAAAAGGAGCTTGAGATAAATAATAAAGTCCTAAAATCATATCCTGACTTGGTACAATAATAGGTTTTCCATTTGATGGGCTTAAAATATTATTTGTTGATAACATTAAAATTCTTGCTTCTAGTTGAGCCTCTAAGCTCAATGGAACATGTACAGCCATTTGGTCACCATCAAAGTCAGCATTGAAAGCCGCACAACATAATGGGTGTAATTCAATAGCATCCCCTTCAATTAATTTAGGTTCAAATGCTTGCACACCTAATCTGTGAAGTGTTGGAGCACGGTTAAGCAGCACGGGGTGCTCTCTAACAATGAGTTCAAGTGCATCCCAAACAGCATTAGTTTCTTTTTCAACTAATTTCTTTGCTTGTTTGATCGTTGAAGCTAGTCCTAATTTATTCAATCTTGCGTAAAGAAAAGGTTTGAAAAGTTCTAAAGCCATTTTTTTAGGTAAACCACATTCATGTAATTTAAGATCTGGGCCAACAACAATTACCGATCTACCTGAGTAATCCACTCTTTTTCCTAATAAGTTTTGTCTAAATCTACCTTGCTTACCTTTAAGCATTTCAGCTAAAGATTTAAGAGGTCTCTTACCAGTTCCAGTTATTACTCTCCCTCTTCTACCGTTATCAAATAAAGCATCAACAGATTCTTGCAGCATTCTTTTTTCATTTCTAACAATAATATCTGGCGCTTTAAGGTCCATTAATCTCTTTAAACGATTATTTCTGTTAATAACTCTTCTATAAAGATCGTTTAAGTCAGAAGTCGCAAATCTTCCTCCATCTAAAGGTACTAATGGTCTAAGTTCAGGCGGAATTACAGGAATAACTGTTAAAATCATCCACTCAGGTTTTTGACCCGTTTCAATGAATGACTCAATTAATTTAAGTCTTTTAATTGATCTTTCTTCGTTAACTTTTGATTTTGTTTCTTTGATAGTGTTAATTAAAATTTTTCTTTCTAACTCAAGATCCATTGATTTTAAGATATTGAGAATAGCCTCAGCACCAATCCCTGCTTCAAATGATTCTTCACCAAATTCATCTTGGTATTTTGCAAGCTCTTCTTCATTGAGTAGTTGATTTTTTTGTAATGTTGTCATTCCAGGCTCAATAACAATAAAGTTTTCAAAGTATAAAACTCTTTCTACTTCCTTTAACTTCATGTCAACTGCAAGAGAAATTCTACTAGGTAGTGATTTTAAAAACCAGATATGTGCTACAGGTGTAGCTAAATTAATGTGACCCATTCTTTCTCTACGCACATTAGATTTTGTAACTTCAACTCCACATTTTTCACAAATTATTCCTCTGAATTTCATTCTTTTGTACTTACCGCACAAACATTCGTAATCTTTAATGGGTCCAAAAATTCTAGCACAGAACAAGCCATCTTTTTCAGGTCTAAAAGTTCTATAATTTATAGTTTCAGGTTTTTTAATTTCACCGTAAGTCCAAGATTTAATTTTTTCTGGACTGGCTAAAGTAATCTTAATGCTACTAAAATTTTGAGCTTCTGAAACTTCACTATTTTTAAATAAATCTGTTAATTCTTTTTTCATATTTAATTTAATTCTATGTTTAGTGCTAATGATTTAATTTCTTTAACTAGTACGTTAAATGATTCTGGTATTCCAGATTCAAAATTCTCTTCGCCTTTAACTATAGTTTCATAAACTTTAACTCTTCCAGCGACGTCATCTGATTTAACAGTTAGAATTTCTTGTAAAGTATAAGAGGCACCATACGCTTCAAGTGCCCAAACTTCCATTTCACCAAATCTTTGTCCACCTAATTGAGCTTTACCACCCAAAGGTTGTTGAGTAACAAGACTGTATGGTCCAGTAGATCTTGCATGAATTTTATCTTCAACAAGGTGATGAAGTTTTAACATATAGATAATTCCAACAGTTACTGGTCTATCAAACATTTCACCTGTTCTTCCATCCCATAAGTGGGTCTGTCCAGATGTGGGTAGTTTAGCTAACTTAAGCATTTCAGAAACGTCTTTTTCTTTAGCACCATCAAATACAGGAGTTGAAATAGCTATACCATTTTGTAAATTCTCACACAAATCTGCAAATTCAGTCTTATTTAATTTATCGATACCATCATCAAAAACTTCTTTTCCATATACAGACGTTAAAAAGGATGCAATTTTTTGAGTTTTTTCAAATTTTTTATTATTTTCGTTTACTAATCTCTTTACTTCTTCACCAAATTCTTTACAGGCCCAACCAAGATGTGTTTCTAAAATTTGACCAACATTCATACGACTTGGAACACCTAAAGGATTTAGAACAATATCAACTGGTCTTCCGTCTTCTCTATAAGGCATATCTTCAACAGGAACAATTTTACTAACAACGCCTTTGTTACCATGTCTTCCTGACATTTTATCACCTGGTCTCAATCTTCTTTTAATTGCAACAAATACTTTAACCATTTTCATAACACTTGGTAACAGATCGTCACCACTTCTAATTTTAAGAACCTTGTCTTCAAATCTTTCTAAAATATCTTGCTTAGCAGTATTGTATTGGTCTTTTAATTGAGCAACACTTGCTTCATCATTAACATTTCCTACTGTAACTTTGAAAAGATCATTGATGCTAATTATATTTATGGTTCCTAAGTCAAGTTTCGTTCCTATTTCTAAATCTTTAATTTTTTTAGTTAACGAGGCACCTGAAAAAATCTGGTTAGCTCTTTGTTTGATACTTCTTTCTAAAATTTCTTCTTCAACGATTTTATCTTGTTGAACAGTTTCAATTTCTGCTCTTTCAATGGTTATAGATCTTTCATCTTTTTCAATACCGTGTCTATTAAAAACTCTTACATCGACAATTGTTCCACTACTACCTCTAGACATTTTTAAAGATGTGTCAGTGACGTCAATTGCTTTTTCTCCAAAAATTGATCTTAATAATTTTTCTTCTGGGCCTGATGCAGAGTCACCTTTTGGTGTAACTTTACCAACAAGAATATCTCCAGCTTTAACTTCAGCACCAATATAAACAATCCCTGATTCATCAAGATTTTTTAATGCTTCTTCATTAACATTTGGAATATCTCTAGTGATTTCTTCCTCACCAAGCTTAGTATCTCTGGCCATAACTTCATATTCAACAATATGAACAGAGGTAAATACGTCATCCGTTACGCATCTTTCTGAGATTAAAATAGAATCTTCAAAATTGTAACCTTGCCAAGGCATGAATGCTACAGTTACATTTTTTCCAAGTGCTAACTCACCTAATTTAGTTGAAGGACCATCAGCAATAATGTCACCTGATTTAACTTTATCACCAACTCTCACCAAAGGTTTTTGGTTAATGCAGGTATTTTGGTTTGATCTTTTAAATTTTTGTAAATTATAAATATCAACACCAGATTTTGTAAAGTCAGTTTCTTCTGTAGCCTTGATAACAATTCTTTTACCATCAATTTTATCAACTGTACCATCACGATTAGCAACAATAGTAACACCAGAATCAAGAGCAACATCACTTTCAATACCAGTTCCAACTAATGGAGATTCAGGCTTCAATAAAGGCACAGCCTGTCTCATCATGTTAGACCCCATAAGGGCTCTGTTTGCATCATCATTTTCTAAAAAAGGAATTAAAGATGCTGCAACAGAAACCAATTGCTTTGGAGATACATCAATGTAATCAATATTTTCAGGTCTTGATAAAACAAAGTTTAGATTTTCTCTGCAAGGAACTAGTTCTTCTAAAATTTTTCCACTTTTATCAAGTTTGGCATTTGCTTGAGCAATTGTAAATTTCGTTTCTTCCATAGCTGATAAGTATTCAACTTTATTTTCTACTATTCCGTTTTTAACTTTCTTGTAAGGACTTTCAATAAAACCATATTTGTTAATTTTTGCATATGTGGATAAACTATTAATCAACCCAATATTTGGTCCCTCAGGAGTTTCAATCGGGCAAATTCTACCGTAGTGAGTTGGGTGAACGTCACGGACATCAAATCCAGCTCGTTCTCTAGTTAGGCCACCAGGGCCTAAAGCAGAAACTCTTCTTTTGTGAGTTATTTCAGATAAAGGATTTGTTTGATCCATAAATTGAGAAAGTTGAGAGCTTACAAAAAAATCTTTTAAAGACACGGTTAATGGTTTTGCATTAATTAAATCCTGAGGCATAGCCGATTCAATATCTAGAGTTGTCATCTTTTCCTTAATAGCTCTTTCCATTCTATAAACGCCTATACGAGCTTGGTTTTCTACAAGTTCACCAACAGATCTAACTCTTCTATTTCCTAAATGATCGATATCATCAACTTCATCTTTACCATCACGTAAATCTAACATTTTATGGACAATGGCTACGATGTCATCATTTCTTAAAATTGTAACTTTATCTGAACACTCTAAAGCTAATCTAGAATTCATTTTTACTCTGCCGACATCAGAAAGGTCATACCTATCAGAACTAAAAAATAAATTATTAAAAATTTGTGTAGCAATTTCTATAGTTGGTGGTTCACCTGGTCTTAAAACTTTATAAATTTCTGTAATTGCCTCTTCTTTACTATTATTTTTGTCATTTAAAAGAGTAGCTAACAAATAAGGTCCTTTATTAATTGAATTTGTAATTGAAACTTCAATAGAGTTTATGTTGGCTTCTAATACTTGTTTGATAATAGTGTCGTTTAACTCAGTACCTATAGCAAAAGTACCTTCTTCTTCATCATCGCTAACTTTAACGTCTCTATGTAAATATTTTCCATAAAGAGATTCCTGTGAAACCAAGATATCTCTTAGCCCATCACTAGCTAATTTTTTTGCTGTTAAATAATTAACTTTATCTCCTAATTTGATAACAATTTTGCCAGTTTTATTATCTATAACCTCTTCAGAAAAATTTTTTGCTTTATAATTTTCTGGATTAAATCTTGTCTTCCATTTTCCTGTTTTAGCATCAAAAAAATAAATTTCTTTACCATAAAATTCATCAGCTATTTCAGGCTTGTTAAATCCTAAAGCCATCAACAAAGTTGATGCAAATATTTTTTTCTTTCTATCAATTTTAAAATATAAAAAATCTTTAACGTCGTACTCTAAATCTAACCAAGAACCTCTATTTGGAATAACTCTACAATTAAAAAGAAGTTTACCACTAGCATGAGATTTTCCCTTATCATGATCAAAGAAGACACCTGGGCTTCTATGCATTTGGTTTACAACAACTCTTTGTACACCGTTAGTTATAAAAGTTCCACTACCTGTCATCATTGGAACTTCACCCATATAAACCTCTTGTTCTTTAGCAGATAGAATATCTTTTGTATTATTCTCTTGATCTATCTCATAAACAACCAGTCTCAAAATACACTTAAGAGCAGAAGTGAAGGATAATCCTCTTTGAATACATTCTTCTGTATCAAATTTAGGTTTTTCTAAACTATATGAAACATACTCTAATGTTGCTTTGTCATTAAGATCCTCAATTGGAAAAATACTTTTAAAAACTCTATCAAAGCCTTTTGACAAATCTCCAGCTTCAGAATCAAAATCAGTTAACTGTTTGTAAGAATTTTTTTGAACTTCAATTAAGTTAGGAATAGACAAAGTTTCAGCTAATTTACCAAAGCTTTTTCTAACATTTTTCTTTTGAGTAAAAGATAATTGCATTTATAAATAGTTACCGATTAAAACCAATCAGTAATTAGGTTCTTTCTAATTAATTTATTTAAGTTCTACTTTTGCGCCTGCTGCTTCTAACTTAGCTTTAAGTTCTTCAGCATCTTTTTTGTTAACACCAGATTTTACTTCTTTCGGTGCACCTTCGACTAAATCTTTTGCTTCTTTAAGACCTAAAGATGTTGCTGCTCTAACTTCTTTAATAACATTAATCTTTTTATCTCCAGCCGAAATTAACATGACTGTAAAATCATCTTTGGCTTCTTCAGCTGCACCACCTGCTGCTGCTGCTGGAGCTGCTGCAGCCATAGCTGTAACACCCCATTTTTCCTCAAGTTGTTTTGAAAGTTCAGCTGCTTCTACAACAGTTAAACTTGATAAGTCTTCAATAATTTTATTTAGATCAGGCATATTTTTTTATACTTCTTTAGGGTTATTTTCAGAATTTTCTGGGGACAAACTACTCATTTTTTCAGAACGTGCAAGTAAAATACTTACAAATTTTGAAGCTGATGCAGCTAAAATTCCCACAATATTAGCTCTAGCTTCGTCAAGTGTTGGTAAATTAGCTACATCCTGAACTCCAGTTTTATCCAAAATGTCACTGCCCATTATTCCACCTAAAAGCTTCAAGTTTTCATTAGTTTTTGCAAATTTTGACAATATTCTTGCAGACATAATTGCATCATTTGAGAAAGCAACAGCGGTAGCTCCTGTAAATAAGTTAGAAAGATCCTTACACTTTGTTTTTTCAAGTGCTAGTTTAGTGATTCTATTTTTAGTAATTTTGAATTTAATTCCATGTTCTCTCATTTGAGCTCTTAACTCATCTATTTGAGACATGGTAAGTCCCTGATAATGAGTAACTAATACAGATTCGTTATTTTGAAACTGAGTTTCCATTTCACTAATATAATTCTTTTTTTGCTCCCTGGTCATCATAACTATATAATCTTTCCTAATTTAACTTTGTAAGACACACCCATACTAGATGTTACAAAGGTATTTTTAATTAGATCGCCTTTTAAAGTAAGGTTACCTTTTTCTTTTTCTAAAGTGTCTAAAATTGCATAATAATTTTTTAATAATTGATCATCATGAAATGATTTTTTTCCAATACTAACACCAATATTTCCGTCTTTATCATTTCTGATCTCAGCTTGGCCAGACTTAGCATTTGTTACAGCTTGTTTTACATCATCAGAAACAGATCCAAGTTTAGGATTTGGCATAAGGCCTTTTGGTCCTAAAACTTTCCCAAGTTTTGAAAGTTTAACCATCATACCTGGTGTACAAATTAACTTTTCAAAATTTAATTCGCCAGCTTTAATTTTGTCAATAAATTCATCACTTCCAACTATATCTGCACCAGCATCTTTAGCTTCTTGTGCTTTAGCATCTTCACAAACAACAGCTACTTTTACTTTTTTACCATTTCCACCGGGTAAATTAACTACAGTTCTGATATTAACTTCACCCTTTTTTTGCTTATTGTTAACTTGGAAAGATAAGTCAATTGATTCATCGAATTTTGTAGTACAGTTTTTTTTAACATCTGGTAATAATTTTTCCATCAACTCAGTTGCTAAATCTTTTGTTTTTTCTGGTAATTTTTTAAATCTTTTTGATGCCATTAGTCTTTAACCTCTATCCCCATTGATCTCGCTGAACCTGCAATAATTTTTACAGCTTGCTCTAAACTATGTGCGTTAAGATCTTTCATTTTTTGTGTTGCAATTTCTTCTGCTTGTTTTTTTGTAATTGACCCAGCTATACTTCTGCCAGGTTCTTTTGATCCACCCTTTAATTTAGCTGCTTCTTTAATAAAGTGAGATGCCGGTGGTGATTTAATTTCAAAATCAAACTTTTTATCTTTGTAAACAGTAATGATTACTGGAATTGGTTTTCCAGCAAATGCTTTAGTTTTATCATTAAAAGCTTTACAGAATTCCATTATGTTAATCCCACGTTGACCCAATGCTGGCCCTACTGGTGGAGCAGGATTTGCCTGACCACCCATAATTTGTAATTTTATATATCCACTAATTTCTTTTGCCATTAACTTGCTTTCTCTACTTGGTTATATTCTAAATCAACAGGTGTTGGTCTTCCAAAAATTGATACCGAAACTTTTAATCTAGATTTCTCTTCGTCAATATCTTCAACCATCCCACTGAATGATGCAAAAGGTCCGTCAACAACTTGAACTTTTTCACCAATGACGTACTCTATACCAGATTTTGGCTGTGCTACACCATCTTTTATTTGACCTAGAATTTTTTCTATTTCTTTGTCGGATACAGGTACAGGAATACCTTTAGAGCCTAAAAAACCACTAACTCTCTTCAGGTTTTTAATCATGTGATAAAGGTCGTTATCCATCTCGGTTTTTATTAGTACATAACCAGGAAAATATTTCTTTTTTCTCTGAATTCTTTTTCCTCTTTTGACTTCAGTTACATCATGAGTTGGAACAACAATTTCTTCAATTTTTTCAGAAATTTTTGCTTTTTCAGCCTCTTCTCTTATTAATCCTGCAACTTTATTCTCAAAATTTGAGTGCGATTGAACAATATACCAGTTTTTCATTAAATACTTACCTTTAGTAAAGCTTCCAATAAAAATTTAAGAACCTGATCGAGAAGTAAAAAAAAAAGTGACATGACAACTGCCATAGCAAACACCATTAATGCGCCCTGCATAGTCTCTTTTCCTGTTGGCCAGGAGACCTTAAAGGCTTCTTGTTTAACTTCTTGGATAAATTTAATTGGGTTTTTCATAATATACTGTTTAGCTTATTTGGCAGGAGTGGGGGGACTCGAACCCTCAGCCTCCGGTTTTGGAGACCGGCGCTCTACCAATTGAGCTACACTCCTATAGAGTTTATTCTATAATTTTAGTTACTACTCCAGCTCCAACTGTTCTACCACCTTCTCGAATAGCAAAGTTTAATTTTTCGCTCATCGCAATTGGAGTAATCAAAGTAACTGTAAATTTAGCATCATCACCGGGCATAACCATTTCAGTTCCTGCTGGTAACGTTACTTCACCTGTTACATCTGTTGTTCTAAAATAAAACTGGGGTCTGTATTTAGTAAAGAAAGGAGTGTGTCTCCCACCCTCATCCTTTTTAAGTACATAAGCCTGAGCTTCAAATTTAGTGTGTGGTGTAATTGAATCAGGTTTACAAAGAACCTGTCCTCTTTGAATATCATCTCTTTCAACACCTCTTAACAAAATTCCTACGTTATCTCCAGCTTCACCAGAATCTAAAAGTTTTCTAAACATTTCAACACCAGTACAAACTGATTTTTTAGTTTCGGTAACACCAACGATTGCAACTTCTTCACCAGTTTTAATAACACCAGATTCAATTCTACCAGTTGCAACAGTTCCTCTACCTGAAATTGAGAAAACATCCTCAACAGGCATTAGGAAAGGTTTATCTATATCTCTAGTCGGTTGAGGAATAAACTCATCAACTGTTTTCATTAATTCTACAATAGAGTTTTTTCCAATTTCATCATCTCTACCCTCAACTGCAGCTAAAGCAGAGCCTTTAGTAATTGGAGTTGTTTCTCCAGGATATTTGTATGAAGTTAAAAGTTCTCTAATTTCTTCTTCTACAAGTTCAATCATGTCTTTATCATCTACTTGATCAACCTTATTTAAGTAAACGACAATAGAAGGAATACCAACTTGCCTTCCTAAAAGAATGTGTTCTCTAGTTTGAGGCATAGGACCATCAGCAGCATTAACTACTAAAATTGCTCCATCCATTTGAGCTGCACCTGTAATCATATTTTTTACATAATCAGCGTGACCAGGACAATCTACGTGTGCGTAATGTCTTTTCTCAGTTTCATACTCAACGTGAGCAGTCGAAATTGTAATTCCTCTTTCTTTTTCTTCAGGGGCTTTATCAATTTGATCGTACGCCGTAAAAGTTGCAGTTGAACCAGCTGTTTCAGATAACACTTTTGTGATCGCTGCAGTTAATGTTGTTTTACCATGGTCGACATGACCAATTGTTCCGATGTTACAGTGTGGTTTGTTTCTTACGAACTTTTCTTTTGACATTACTTTTTTACCTCAGTTTAGTTTTATTAATAATTTCTTTTTTTCTTGGAGCGGGTAAAGAGAATCGAACTCTTACATCCAGCTTGGAAGGCTAGCGTTCTACCATTGAACTACACCCGCACAACATCAAGAATAACACTCCATTGTTATTTAAAAATTTATTGAATGGTGGAGGGGGAAAGATTCGAACTTTCGAAGACCGAAGTCAACGGGTTTACAGCCCGCCCCATTTGACCGCTCTGGAACCCCTCCTTTTTGGGGAAGTGTCCCCTTCTTCAATAAAGCTTCAAACAACATGCGTTTTATATATTTTTATTATGCAATTGCAACACGAGATTTACTGTGAAAACATGGTAAAATACGTATAAACAATCATTAATTTATGAATAAATCATCTTTTCTGATCGTTGGACAGCATGCTGTTATTGAGGCTCTAAGAAACCCTAATAGAAAGGTTTTAAAAGTTTTTTTAACTGAAGAAAGTAAAAAAAATATTCACAGAAAAAACCCAAAAAAAAATGTTCTTGAAGATGTTAAGGTATATTTTAAATCAAAAAAAGAGTTAGATAAATATACTTCAAAAGATCAAATGATGCATGGTGGTTATATTGCTGAAGTAGAGCATTTAGATCAACCTGAATTAAAAGAATTTATAAAAGGGAAAAATAATCTAACATTTGTTTGTATCGATGAGGTGACAGATCCAAGAAATATTGGCTCTCTAATAAGAAGCGCAGCATCATTTGATATTGATGGTTTAATAGTTAAAGAAAGACAATTCCCATCAGATAGCAAGCTAATGTATAAAGCGGCAAGTGGTTGTATGGAGCATTTAAATATATTTGAAGTTTCCAACATTAATTCAACACTTAAAAACTTAAGAGAGAAAAACTTTTGGGTTTATGGTTTTGATGCTAAAGGAGAAAAAAATTTTGTTGATGTTAAATGGAGTGGGAAAAATGTTCTTTTATTTGGATCTGAAGGATTTGGTATGAGGGAGCATACGGGTAAATATACAGACTTTTTAGTTAAGATTGATATAAATAAAGATGTTGAAAGCTTAAATATCTCGAATAGTGCAGCAATAGTATTTCATCATTTAAGTTATTTGAAAAAAAATTCTTGATTAGTTTAAGATTTCTTAATAGAAATCAATTATGCCCTTGTAGCTCAGCTGGTAGAGCAATTGATTTGTAATCAATAGGTCCGCGGTTCGACTCCGTGCGGGGGCACCACACAATCCTTTACTTATTTCACTTTTTAAATTTTTATAAAAAAAACTATAAGAAAAAATAGTAGAACAAAGACTATACAAAGGAAGAAAGTAGAACTCTCTGTAGTTATTCTGTAGTTATTTCTACACAATTACATTTAAGTGACTTGTGACAAATAAAGTGAGATTGTTTTTTTATCTAAAAAGATTTATTTGCACTAAATTTTATGTTGCTTTGATGTCCCAAACCATCTTTATCAATTCTTTCTATAGAAGATGATATATTCCAGCTATTTTTAAAACTCCAATCAAATCCAGTCTCTACCCGAATAATAGATGAGAAATCTTTATTAATACTTTTGCTATATTGGTTTGAGGAGCTTGAGATATAATTTACTTTTAAACTAGAAGCTTCAGTCAGATCTTCCGTTATTTCAAGTCTTAAATATGGGATAAATTTTGAATTTTTTAAATCTATTTTAGACTCCATTAAAGATCCTATAGAAATAGAATAATTTTTTAGATCACGATCATCAAACTTTAATTTTAAATTACTATCACCATTTTCAGAATAAGAGTCAAACATAGTATAACCAAAATTTACTTTAGAATAATTATTAAAATTAATTAACTTATAATTTTTTTTTAAATTATACTTAATTGCACCAAAAGCTTGTTTACTTTTCAATTCACCCGTTACTTTAGTCTTATTTGCAACATCAACAATTCTGGTAGTTGCTTGTTTTGTTTGTCCAAGTCCTAATATAGCATCTACATAGTTTTCATCATTAGCTTTCCAAGTGTTATAAAATGATAAAGTTGAATTATTAGATCTATACTTAGTTCCATTTGTACTAACCTCTACATCTTCAGTTTCATCTCTTAAAGCAAACCCTAATAAAAAATTATCAGTCCAGTCTAAATCTACACCAAGTGTAAATCCATTTGATTGATTTTTTCTACCTAATTTACCCACATTTAAATTAAGGCTTCCTTTGGATAATGAACCTGCACTCCACATAACCCACTTCTTAGGTTTTAAACCAAATTCTTGTTTCATATATTTTGAAAGTGGTAGTTCGGTAATAAATTTTTCTATATTACTCTCTGTAAAATTAAATCCTCTTTTATTAGAAACTTTTTTAGAATATTTTTGTAGATAATATTTTGCTAGTTTAGCATGAGTATGATTATCTACTCCTTCATCAATGAATGACAATCTAAAATCATTTAATTGTAAACCTTTGTTGTCTCCAGTTCTTCTGAACTGTTCCATTCGATTCATAATGGAATTAGTCGAATTAAACATATGTCTTTTCATGCTCTCGGTTTGAGCTTCCACTATTCCAGATAATTGTTTGTCATTAAATGCTTGGTGCGTACTTCCACTTGCCTCTAGAGAGCTTATCGTTAACGTTGTTAATCCAGAAGTTGTAGCTGTTTCACCTGCAGTTCCTCCATATTCAATAATGTAATAATCTACACTTGTCGAATTACATGGAAAATCATTCCACTCTCCATCACTTCTCATGTGTGCACAATCTTCTTCTCCTGTTGTATTACTACTGTGATCGTTGGGTTCAGCACTTTTCCAATTGTTATAAGAGTAACCAATAGCTACTGAACAATCACTATCTGCAGCATTGGCTTTACCACTAATTGCTACTTGACAAAAAAAAGTTTTTCCATTGTCAGGACCTGATATCCATTCCCAAGTTCCTTCAGTTACTGAATGAGAGTTTGAAGTTAATGAGGCCTTATCAGAACCACCAATCCAAGCATCTTGATTCACTTTTGCATTTAAAAA
The DNA here is from genome assembly GCF_047722515.1 of Candidatus Pelagibacter sp. Uisw_127. Taxonomy (GTDB): domain Bacteria; phylum Pseudomonadota; class Alphaproteobacteria; order Pelagibacterales; family Pelagibacteraceae; genus Pelagibacter. The sequence goes on along the minus strand of NZ_CP159815.1, from coordinate 452,840 downwards.
ATCATTTTCTGCTTGTGAAGTTATACTAACAAGATAACCAGATAATCCATTAAATGTAGATCCTTGAGCTGCTGCTATTGAATCTGCAAAAGAAATCTCATCATCGTTAACTATTTTATAATAATGACCATTTGCTGAATTATAATTATTACCAGCAGGTGTTATTGAAAGTGTAACGGTTGGTGATCCAGTAGATCCATCACCTTTAAAAGATAAAGTAGCTAGAGCAGCATTTATTTCAGCCTGAGTTCCTATAAATCCTATTTCAGGATGATCACTAGCTTCTAATTTGCAATTAGTAGGTTCACTGGAATTATCTGCAGTATAATCACAATACCCAGAAGCTTGCTCCAAACCTGTGGTAGTTGTAACAATTAAAGTACCAGCTGATGCAACAATAGTTGCTAATAAATCTGTTGCTGTATATCCACTGATACTTGGCGTAGTTCCTGAAGAAGATAATAAAACAAAAGCAGTGGTATCAGCTGTCAAACTTGACGGCATCGTTATAGTTTCAGCTGAAACGTAATTAAAATTTGCAAAAATATTTACAACTAGGGCAAATATTAATTTTTTCATAATAAGTTAAAATCTAACATAATAAAAAACAAGGTATAGTTATTCTGTAGTTATTCTTGTGCAAATATCTTGACGCGAGTCTAGAAGTAAGTAGTATCAATAGTTAATGAAAGGAAATTTAGTTAGCTTGTTGATTTGTAATCAATAGGTCCGCGGTTCGACTCCGTGCGGGGGCACCATTAGCAATAAATCATATAGAATAGGAGTTAAAGTAAAGTGTTGAAAAAAATTATCAAAATAGAAAAAAAAGTACAGGCTGTTTATCAGAGAGTTAGTCCTTCGTTTTACCCCAAATCAAAAGAGAGAATAAATTTCAAAAAAAACAAAGCTTTTTTAAAAAATCTTTTTTTTAATTACCTAAAAATTCCTTTGGGATATTTAGAAAATAAATCAATGTTAGAATTTGGTTCAGGGACAGGAGAATTTTCTATAAATTATTTACTATGGAAAATGAAAGCTGATCTTATAGAATTAAATCCTATATCCATAGAAAAATGCAAGAAATATTTTAAAAAATTTTCAAAAACAAAAAATTTTAAAATCATAAATAAATCAATTTTTACTTTTAAATCAAAAAAAAAATATGATTTTGTTAGCTCAATAGGAGTGATCCATCATACAAATTATGAACAAGCTTTCAATGTAAAGGCTAAATTTTTAAAAAAGAATGGTTTCATGATGTTGGGTATAGGTAATGCTGCAGGAATGTTTCAAAGAAATCTACAAAGATATATCATTTATTTTCTTTCTGATAACAATGAACAAAACTCTTATAATCTTGTTAAATATCTTTTTCCATATTTTTTGAGAAGAGCTCAAAAATATGGAAGGAGAACTTTAGATTCAATAATTTACGATAATTTTATAAATCCTAAAGATCATCATCCAACAACAAAAGCATTACTAAATTTAGCAAAAAAGAATAAATTAAAATTATACTCTTCATGGCCACCAATTATACCAACTTTTTTAAATAATTCTGCTCAAAATTTTAATTACGATATTGATGATTATAAGAATGTCTTATCCATAAATGATATCTTTTCTATGATACATAATGCGGATGATGCTAAAAAATTAAAATTTATTGAAAAAAAAACATATAAAGATGTTCAAATATTTAATGATTTAACAATGTTAATTAATAATATCGGAGATAAGAAATTACCATCAATAACTTCACTAAGTAGAAAGATTGATAAAATGAGTAAAAAAAAAAGTTTATCTTTTTTAGATAGCACTAATGATACTAAGTTGAATTATTCTAATTTCCAAATGGAATTAGTTAAATTGTTAGAAATTTTAAAAACAAAAAATATAAAAAAATTAAGAGATTTTCTTAAAACTACTAAAGTTTTATTCAAAGGTAACGCTGGTATTGGCATGAACTATTACATGTTTCATAAATACTAGATTCAATTATGAAAAGATTTTTTTATAAAGAAAAAGATTTACCATCTACTTACAATTATTTTAAAAAAGAAGGTTTTATCACATTTAAAAATATATCAAAAAAAAATGATGTAGAAGATATATTTAAATCTCTCTTTTATCTTTATAATAAATATTCAAAAAAAAAATTAAAAAAATATAATAAAAAAAAATTAAATGAAAATTTAATAAAACTAAGAAAAAATAATAAGTCTGCCTTTTCTTCAATTTATGATGATGCTCAAATATGTCACTCAACATATAAAATACTACATTCAGAAAAAGTTTTAGAAATTGGAAGGATATTATTGGGTGAAAAAAAAAATAGTCCAATTGGTGTTTCTGGAACTATGTTAAGATTAGATCCACCTCATGATAATAGAAACCTTTATAATTGGCATCAAGATCATTCTTATTATCATCAAAATAAATCAGGGACTAATGGATTGGTTATTTCTATAGGTTTAAATAATATCGATATTAATAATGGCGCCTTGAAAGTTGCAACAAGAAGTCACAAAAGTGGTTATATTGATGCCAAAACTATTAGAAAAGATTTCTCTTCAGCACAACAATATTCTATTTCACCAAAAAAAATAATTTCTTACAAAACTTCCTTACAAACTTTAAAACAATGTGATCTATCTGCGATATATTTGGATACAATGCATGCCTCTGGAGATAATTTATCAAATGAGTTGAGGGTTACTGGACTAGTTAGGCTGCATAAAATTATGTCCAAGGATTTTAGATCTTATAGAGATAACACTGCGTTTATTGATGAAATCAAAAAAAAAATTATTTTATATTAATTATTAAATGCTAGCTTGAAATGGCATAATAACAATCATGCAAAATTGTTTAAAAGATTAATTCTACTGGTTATTTTGTAATCAATAGGCCTGTGGCTCGACTCTGTACAGAGCCACCATCACTTAGTTATTTGAAGTTTCTTTTCTTGTTTGCTCAATTTTTATTTTTTTATGAAGGCTATTGTTTTTATCATACAATAATTCAAAACTAATTTTCTTATTAGCTTGAATTTTAATTGTCTTTGCATTTCTAACTTCAAAATTATCTGCAACAGCACTAATTGGTCTTTTATTGGTATCTAAATTTTTTATCAAAATTTTAGACTTATCACTAACTATTGTGCCCTTCCATCTTCTGGGTCTAAAAGGGCTAATGGGTGTAACTGCCAGTTTTCTCGAATCTAAATTTAGAATTGGACCATGTGCTGATAAATTATAGGCTGTACTTCCTGCTGGGGTTGAAACTAGTACGCCATCAGAAATAAGATTTTTAATAATATTTTTCTTATTAGCTGTAATAGAAATTGATGATGCCTGCTTGCTTTGTCTCAAAATAGAAACCTCATTAATAGCTATCGATTTTTTTGTTTGATTATTTTTATTGGTAACGGTCATTTGCAAAGGATAAATCTTTATACTATTAGAGATATTTAAATTTTTAATAATATTTTCATTAGAGAACTTATTCATCAAAAAACCATAGTTTCCAGAATTAATTCCATAAAAAGGTTTTTTAAACTTATGTAATTTTTTTAAAGTTTGAAGCATGAAACCATCACCACCTAACACAATTATAATGTTAGATTTTCTTAAAGTTGTAATGTTAACTTTTTTAACTAGGATTGATTTAATCTTTAAAGAAGCTTTCGTTCTATCAAAAACTAAATACACTTTGCTTCTCATCTAATGGTGCCCTCGGCCAGACTCGAACTGGCACTCCAAAAAGGCACGGATTTTAAGTCCGTTGTGTCTACCAATTTCACCACGAGGGCATTAATGAATTTCATGATTGTTTATGTTAATATTTATAATTGAACAAGAGTAATAAGTAAATTTTATTAAATTTCTTATTATTTGTTTTATTTATCATTTTAACTATATTGATATATTACATTATGAAAATGAGCAATTTAGATGTCACAATATTAATGCCTTGTCTTAATGAGGAAACAAGCCTTCCTTATTCAATTAAAAAAGCAAAACAGTTCATAGATAAAAATAAATTAAAAGGTGAAGTTTTAATTTCAGATAATGGAAGTACTGACAACTCAATATCAATCGCAAAAAAACATGGTTGTAGAGTTATACATACAAAAACAAAAGGTTATGGTGCAGCTTTAAAAAATGGAATAAATAAATCAAGAAGTAAAATTGTTATATTTGGAGATGCTGATGGATCATACGATTTTAGTCAAATAGAGGTGTTTTATAAAAAACTAACCTCAGGCTATGCTTTTGTTATAGGTGATAGATTTGCTGGTAAAATTAATAAAAATGCAATGCCGATTCTTCATAAATATTTAGGAAATCCAGTATTGTCTTTTTTAGGAAGATTCTTTTTTAAAAATAAAATTAATGATTTTCACTGTGGTTTAAGGGGAATTAACAAAGAAAAATATAAAAATTATAATAAAAGATTATTTTGTAATGGAATGGAGTTTGCAACAGAAATGGTTGCGTACGCTTCAATCAAAAAATTTAAGACTTTTCAAACACCCGTTACATTACATGAAGATAAAAGAATAAATACAAAACCTCACTTAAGAACATGGCCTGATGGTTGGAGACATTTAAAGTTTATTATCGCATTGTCACCAATAAGATCCATGTTTTTACCAGGCCTTTTTTTTATATTACTAAATTTAACTTTTATGATTATGATAATTTCAACAAATTTTTCTCTTACTTTTTTTAATACAAAGTTATCTTTTTTATCATCAATATACTTTACATTATTTAGTTGGATTGGAATTTTTTTAATAATTTCATCATTACAAAGTTTTAGGATTATTTCTCAAAAATATAATGAAAAAAAAACAGATAATTTTATATTTAATTCATTTTTAAAAATAAAATCAGATACCTTTTTTCTTATTTCATTAACATTATTATTTTTATTTATAATTTTTTTTTATCCAATGATAGATTATTGGTATTTGAAAAAATTTATTTATTTTGATATGAGCTTATTTAAGTTTAATTTAATAATAACTACCTTTATTATTCCTTATATGATTGGTTCATTGATAATAGGGGTTTTAAATTACTTGAACGAATTATTTCTAAAATAATAATTTAGATGACAGAAAAATCAATAACTATAGTTGGCTCAGGAATTAATGCTTATTTCTTTATAAAAAATTTAGTTAATAAAGATATTAAGATTAATTTAATTGATTTTTCAATTGATGGTTTAAATAAGTATAATGAAAATAGTAATAGAAAATTTAATAATCTAAGCTCACCAAAAATTTTAGTAGAAAATTTTGATGATAATATTGATAAATTTAAAGAATTGAATTGCCTCACATACAATAATTTCAATACACAGAGTGGTTTGAGTATAGGTGGCTTATCAAATGTATGGGGTGGTACGATCTATGAATTTACCAATGAAGAGTTAAAAAAAAATAATTTACATAAATTTAATTTATATGATTATTTAAAATATATAACTGATGAAGATTTAAAAATTAGCGAACCCGAAAGAAAACCTTTTTTTGAAAACTTATTAAATAGAGATCATTTTAACATAAATTATAATAAAAGATTACTTTCAACTAATGGAAAGCCATTTAATGTTAAGGAAAAAATTCAAAAACTAATTGATAATAAAAAAATTAATTTTATTGATGGGTTTGTTGATAAAATTATCAAAAAGAATGATAAATACGATTTATTAATTAAAGATAAAAATAACAATGAATTATTTTTTAGCACTAAATGCTTAGTACTAGCATCAGGCTCAATCTCAACAGCACGACTTTTAATGGATTTATTAAAGAAGAACAATGCAAAATTATTATCTACACCACTTTATAGAGAAGTTTTTTTTACAACAAATCGTCACAAGGATACCAGTTTAAATGCAATCTTTTCTGTAAGTAATAAAAAATTTAAAGAATTTTCATCGCATATCTTTCCTTTGAATGGCCTTAATAACAATTTTTTTTTACAGTATCTAAAAATAAAAAATAATTTCTTAAATCCAATAATTGATTACTTAAAACCAAACCTTTATGGTGTATATAGTTATCTGAGTAGCGATTACTCCAGTATTGAAATTGTACGAAAAAATCAAAATTACTCAATAACAGCGAATAAAGTTAAAAATAATAAAAAAATTTTTAAAAAAAGCACACTAAATAATATTAAAATTTTTAAGATACCATTTATATCAAAAGAGCTTTTGCATGGCAGCGATAATCATGTTGGTGGCTCTTTTCCTTTGAAAGAGTATTTTAATGATTTAAATGAATTAAATAATTTCAAAAATTTACATGTAATTGACGGAACTTATCTCAATTACATACCACCATTAGGTTATACTTTAATAACTATTTTAAACGCTATAAGAATAGCGAAAAATATTTCCCGATGATTATAAACAAAATTTCAAGAATAAAATTATACCTTCCAGTTAAAATACTTATTTTATCCTTTTTTCTAAATAAAGAAAAAAGTAAAAATTTTATATCTAAAAAGTTTCAAAATACTTTTAAAAAAAAATACATTCATTTAACAAGTATGTGCAGAGTGGGCTTTCTTATAATCCTAGAATATCTTAAATTTAAAGATGCCAAAAAGAATGAAATTATAATTTGTTCTTATAATTTAAAAGAAATGGTCGATATACCAAGAATACTAAAATTTAAGATAATACTTGTTGATATTAACAGAAAAGATGGCTCTTTAGATATAAAAAAAATTTTAAAAAAAATAAATAATAAGACATCAGCAATATTAATAACAAATATTTTTAGTAGTTATAGTGATCTAATAAAAATAAGAAATATTACGAAAAAAAAAAAAATTTTACTCATTGAAGACAATGCAATTTACTATGGGAATTATAAAAGAACGAAAAATGGAAAAAAATTTGCTGGTAGTTTTGGTGATGTTTCAATCTTAAGTTTTGGAATAATGAAAAATGTTTCAGCATTATATGGTGGGGCTGTTTTAACAAATTCTAGAGAAATTAATAGATTTGTGGAAAATAGAATTAAAAAATTCAATAGCTTTTCTTTCTTAATTTATTCAAAACAAATTTTTCTTTTTCTTTTGTTAAAATCTCTTCTTTCAAAATTTATTTATAATTTTTTATTTTTCTATATAATAAAAGTATCTCACTTTAAAAATATAGATTTTTTTCTTAAAAAATTATACCCAGCTGAATACTTTTATAAAAAAAAACACATTCCATCTGTTTACTATTCAAAAATAAATGGCTTAAGTATAAATATGATTTATCTGCATATTAAAAATGAAAAAAAATTAAACATTGAAAGATTAATTAGAAAAAAAAATAACCAAAATTATTATAAAATATTATCTAAAAATAAGAATATTAATTTATTAAAAATTGAAGATTTTAATTTTCAAAATTTTTTAGAATTTCCTATTATTTGTAAAGAAAAGAATGCGTTATCAAAATATCTTTTTAAAAAAGGAATAGAAACTAGATTTTATTATTATAAAAATTGTGAAGAATTATTAACAAATAAAAATCTCTATAAAAATAATACTTCAACTCAATTTGAAAATGAATTATTATGCCTTCCATCTCATGATAAAATTAATAAAGTTCAAATAATTAAAACCTGCAATCATATTGAAAAATTTTTTAAAACTCGATTTTAAAATGAAAAATAAAAATTTAACTATCTATTTTATATTAAGTTATATTATAAGCTTAAGTTTGATAATTTTTTTTTATAGAGATTTGAACTCTTATTATTTGGCTGTAAGCAAGTATGGTGATAATGAAAATTATTTACAATTAGCAAATAATTTCTTGAATTGGGAATTTTCAATATTTGTTTATCATCCTTTTGGCATATCAATACTCATTTTTGTGATAAATTTTATCACCACAATTGATCCTGTGATTTTGATGGTTTTATTGAATATTATATTTGCTTACTTCTCAATATTAATTATTGCTAAAATTTTTAGTCCTATAGTCTCTGTTTTTTTTATCATTTTAGGTTATGAATTTACATTAATATCTTTAATGGGTGGCAGTGAAATATCAGCAATTTTTTTTATATTACTTAGTTTGTTTTTGTATAGATACAATTTAAAAAAATCATCATTTATAACTGCTTCATTTGTTTATTTTATTAAGCCTTGGGCTATTGCATTACCAATTTCTATTGGAATTATTTTATTTTTTAAAAAAAAAAAAAAAACTTTTTTTGAATTCTTTATAATTTCAATTTTAATGTTTTCTATTTATTTAATGATCTCATATATAGTTTATGGACCAGGCCTAATTTTTGAAGGATATAAAGACAATGATGCTTTAATAAAAGGCCAAGAATCATTTTTAGAATTTCCTTTCGTGGCTATGTTGAAAGAAATAGTTGGACCAAACAGTACAAATGGACTTCCGCTTCCAATAACAAACATTATTAAAAATTTTTTTTATATTATATTAACAGTATCGGGTTATTTAATTATGTTAAAAAGGTTTAAAGAATATTTTAAGGATGATATTTACAAGGTTATTTTTATTTTTACGTCATTGCAAATTTTTTTAATATTTACATATAATTCGCCTTGGATATTTCATGAATTTCCAAGATATTCAATTATGATTTTACCATTTTTAATCTTTTCTTTTAAAGATTATTTACCAACAAATAAGCTTTTAATATTCATATTTATAATCTTATCAGCAACATTCAATGGTTTCTCTGCAGTAGGATATAAAAATTATATTAATTTTTTAGGAAATATTTTTTTTTAAAAAATTGCATAAATAAGCTTTTAAGATCAAGAAATAACTGGGTTCTTTATTCAATTTTCCTAAAAAAGGTTTAATTTTATTTCTTTTATTTATTTTATTTAAGCTATTTATAATAAAACTATAATTATCCAAATATAAACGGCAAATATCTACAGCATCTTTTTTTGAAATTTTCATTCTTTTTTTGTTAACAACATAACCACTGTCAAAACTAGAGTTTATTTTATGAAAAGTTAGATCTAGATTTTTCCAATCATACAAAAATTTATAAAAAAAAATAAAACTTCCTCTTTGATTTATAAAGTTACCACAATGAAAATTATATATATTAAAATTTTTTATCATTATTTTTTTTGGAAAATTTAAACTTAAACCATAAAGATATTTATTATCTAATTTTTTTACTAATTTAATATTTGGTAAGTTTAAAATTTTTTCAAGTTTCACACTCTTATTTATCAATCTTAGTAGTTTAAATAATGATCCAAATAAAAAAAAAATAGTTAAGACTTTTATGCCTCTGGTTAATTTTGGCTCCACACTATAGATATCAATTTTTTTATTTTTGAGATATTTGCAAATCTTATACACAACAGGCAACGTAAATATGCTGTCATTTGTGGTGTAAATAAGAATTTTTTTTTTATTAGTTGATTTCATTTAGCCAATTTATCTCGTTAATTTTTTTACCAAAATACCTTGCTCCATTTACAGTATAATGTGATCCGTCATAATAAATTTTTTCTTTTTTATCAGTTAATACTTCACATCTTTTTTTAATCTCAAAACAAGCATATAATTTTTTTTCTAGATAAATAATATTTAATCTATTTGCAATAATTTCTAATTTATTGTTAATTTTTTTTATATGTTCACGTTGTTTTTTATAAAAGTTTTTTTCAATCTCCATTAATTCAATTTCAGATGGTAAACGTTTATTCTTATATGTGAAATAATCAATTAAAGTAAAATTTTGACCCAAAAAAATATCATTTTGAAAAACTGGTGAATTTGATGTTATGATAATTTTTTTATTAAAAGTTTTTAATATTTTAATCAACTCCTCTAAAGCATTTAAATCTTCTTTTGCCCAATAAGTACTAAGTATAATAACATCTGAATTATTTATAAGTTCTTTATTATCATTTGAAATATTTTTGTGTATTTTTTTATTTTCATCATTAAGTTTTTTTGACGTTAGGCACTTATTTGACTTTAAAAGATCTTTAAGACACCATAATTCAGTTGTATAAAGACCAATTTCAATATTATCAAAAATATTTTCATTAGTTTTTAATGTTATATAAAGATCTTCTCCGTGTGAATTACCTATGATTAGTATATTTTTCTTATTTTTAGATTTACTAAAATTTCTTATTTTAAATTCATTCAAGTATTTAATTCTTTCTTTTGAGTATACCTTGTTATCCCAACTATAATTTTGATTTAATCTAAAATTTGACAACTTTTTTTCTTTTAATAACTTATTTGACATCAAATAACTAATATTAAAAGTTAATATTAAACTTAATGAAATAATTAATGATATTAAAAAAAATTTTGTGCTAGCTTTTTTTCTATATAAATTTTCAATAAAAAAATATGTTATCAATGAAAAAAAAATAACCGAAATAACAATTAAAATTTTATTGACTCCACCTCCATATATTAAAACAAAAGAAAAAATAGGATAATGCCACAAATAAAGTGGATAAGAAATTAGACCTATGCCAACAAAAATCTTAGTAGATATAATTTTGGTCAATATTTCATTTCTATCTGAATACCAAATAATTAACATTACTCCAATAATTGGGGCTAATGTGTAAATGGATGGATGGCGCATTTTATCGTTAAATAAAATAAAAGAAATAATAATTAAAATAATTCCAAAAGTTGGTAAAATTTTTGTCCAACTTTTTTTTTTATCTCTTCCAAATTTTACCTCTAATTTAGCTAAAAAAGCTCCTGCTAATAATTCCCATAAACGTGTATGAATAAAATAAAATGAAGCAGATGCATAATTTTTACTTCCCCAATCAGCTAAAAAAAAACTTATCAAAATAAATATAAAGATTACACTTAAAATATAATTTTTAAAAAATCTAAAACAAATAATTAAAAAAAAAGGAAAAAATATATAAAATTGTTCTTCAACTGATAATGACCAAGTGTGTAATAAAGGTTTATAAAAACTACTCTCAGCTCCATACACCAATCCACTGTAATGAAAAAATATATTTGAAACAAAACCTAATGAAGATATTAATGATGTAGAAAATTCATATAAAGAACTAGGCATGAGATAAATCCATGCAAAAATCATACTAACTATTAAAACAAAGAAAAGTGCCGGAAGTATTCTTCTTGCTCTTCTTTCATAAAAGGTCATAAAAGAAAAAGTATTGGTATCCATAAGTTCTTTTAAGATAATTAATCCGATTAAATATCCAGAAATTACAAAGAAAATATCTACACCAATAAAACCACCTTGTAGTATATCGAAACCATTAAAATTTAAACGGGCATGGTAAATAATTACCGCAACTACAGATATTGCTCTTAAACCATCAATCTCTGGTCTATATTTTATTTGCATCTTTATTTAATTTAGGATTTTTTGAATAAATTATAATAAAAGATACATCGTAGTGCGCTAAAACCATCACGCCAAGTAATTTTTTTTCCATCAAGATATGTTCTTCCATAATATTTTACACCAACTTCATAAATACGTAGTTTTTTTTTTGAAATCTTGGCAGTTATTTCAGGCTCAAAACCAAAACGATTTTCTCTTAAATTAATATTCTTAATCACATCACTTCTGAACGCTTTATAGCAAACCTCCATATCTGTGAGATTTAAATTAGTAAGCATATTGGATAACAAAGTTAAAATTTTATTTCCAATCATGTGCCAAAAATACATAACTCTTTTTTCTTCAGATCCAACAAATCGTGAACCATAAACAACATCAGCAACACCACTCATTATGGGCCTGAGTAATTTATCGTAATCACTTGGATCATATTCTAAATCAGCATCCTGAATTAATATAATTTCACCAGTGGCTTCCTTAATACCCCTTCTTATTGAATAACCCTTTCCAAAGTTTTTCTCATTGAGTATTAAACGATCAATTTTATCATTCAAATCTTCCTTTAAAATCTTTCTGCTATTATCAAGTGAAAAATCATCAATTACAATTATTTCATCATTTTTATTTATTTGTTTTTTTACAATATTAATAATTTCAATAATTGTTTTTTCTTCATTATAACATGGAATAATTACACTCAGTTTCATATAAAAATATTTATTTAAAATTTGTACAATAATTCAATTTATCAGAATTAAAATGATAAATATAAATTTTATACTTTTCACCTGTATTAAATGGATTTCTTGAACTTTTTTCAAAGATATCAGAAGTTTTATACACACTTCCAATGCATTCTGCTAAAAAATGATCATTAAAGTTATTTTTATAAGAAACAATAAACTTTGGGTTTTTTTGTTTTAAGTACTCAACATATTCTTTTGTTTTCAGAAATCTTAAGATGTTTTCAGAGCTTTCTAAAGGAATTACCTCATTAGCAAAAAACACATTAGATCTTAGCTCTGAGATTATTACATCATTAGACGAAATTTGATTATTTGACCATTTAATTGCTTCATATTCAAAAGAATTTTTTTTCATAAATTTATCCCTTTTATCTAAACTAATTAAAGTCACAAAACTTACAGTTGCAAAATAAAAGGATACAATTATTACTAAAATAAATTGAGGGATTAAAAAATAAGTAAAAAACTTATAATTAAAATATTTCTTATTTAAAAAATAAAAACCAATACCGATCCATAATAAAAATTCAAAGTATATTTTTGCTGTTTGCTGACCAAAAATAAAATGCAAAGCAATAGTTAAAAATGTAATTATCAAAATCAACTTAAATTCTTTTGTGATTTTTTTTATGAATATTAACAATAATAATTGAAAACCAAGAATTGTTGTTATGCTCCCAAAAGAATTTGGAATAAATAAATTAAATGGATAAAAAAAATCGTTATCTCTAAAATTACTTAAATTATTTAAAAAATTGTCTGGCAAGGTTGTGAAAATATTTATTAAACCAAATTCAGAAACCTGATTAAAATTATAGATACTTTTTGGTAAAAAAAATAATATTAATAATAAAAACAAGTAAGAAGTAGCTTTTTTATCATTTTTAAAAGTTTGAGCTAATACTAATAGTCCCAATACAGTGCATGATAATATAAACGATAATTTATATTGTGCAGATCCCATTAATAAAATCCCAATTAAAAGAATATTTTCAATCTTGAATTTTTTTTCTTTAATAAAAATATAAAGTGCAGCTGTTGTAAGAAGTTGAGGAAATAATAATGGTTTAGGTCCAGAAATTAAAAATAATATTACAGGTGAGCTAATTATAAAAAAAAATAAAAAATTTAATTTCGAATTATCTTTCTCTTTATTTTTCAAAAACTCAAAAAAGAGTACTAAAGCTAAAAATTGAAAGAATGTGAAAAAATTATCTGAATTTAAGTATAATCCAATTGCGTTAAATAATTCACCATTTCCAAACAAAGATCCATGCAGCCAAATATCTTGATTTGGTAATTTTAAGTAATTTAGCAAGTATAATGGTACACCGAAGTGATAATCTAAAGCATCTGCCATCGATGGGGGGCCTATTGATATTATTAAGAAACATAGCAAAATAACTAAAATGAGTATTTTAAAAATATCAATTTTCTTTTTAATAAATGATTTAAATAATATTTTTATCTTTTTAAAAATATCAACATTTATTATTCCAAAAAAAATTAATATATATGATGAGATAATAATAATTTCCTTAAAAAAACCAAAGACAAAAAAAATAAAGATTATTTGTGATAAAAAAATAGTAGCAATAGATAAATCAAAAAAATAATAGTTATAGTTTTTAAAAAAATTTTTATTGATTAATCTACCTATGTTTAAAATTCCTGAACATAAAATAAAAGTTATTAGAGTTTGTAATAATGGTTGAATTGTAGGATTTATCAAAGAATTCATGAGTTAAATAATATTTTTTATTTAGTGTTGGATAATCTTCATAAGCATCTATAATTTAACAAGAGTTACAATTCAAACTTAATAAGTATAGTAAATTGTATATCCTAAAAAAATTTCTTTTATAAGGTCAATTTTCATATTGCTGCAAGGTGGCGCTGAATATCCGCATGCTTCATCTTTATTATAATATGTAAAAACTTTATCTTTGTTAAAAATTTTTAAATACTTTCCTTTATCAAGAGGATCATACATGGAGGGAGAGATTGCCTTGGCATTAGCATTAAAAATTCTGTCAACATTTTTAACAAGAATTAAACAGGCTAATGTTATAATGAAAAAAATAAAAAAATTATAGTATTTCTTAATTTTTATTAAATCAATATTTCTAATAAAAATAAAGTATATGGAAAATATTATAAAAGTATAAATGAAAGATATACCAAATCTATATAGTGGAAAATTTAAGAACCACAAAGTCAGAAATGCAAGGCTTGTATAGAAAATCAATAAATGAAATTTATTATCATGATTTTGATAATTTTTTTTTAAACATCGAGTAAAATAAAAAAATAAAAAATTTAAAATAAGAAATATTATAACTGGAAATAATTTTTCTATAATTATTAAAAAATGTGTTTTAAACCAAGTAGATAACCAGTTAAAATTTTTACTGTATTCGCTCTGGTTTAAACTTTTATTCAAATTATGGGGCCATGCTTTAGCCCACGCCTCACCCTCTGCAGATACTTTTTGAATATTATTATCAAACCAAATAACATTTTTAAAACATGTTTTTTGTATTGGGTAAATTAAACACCCGGTTATTAAAAAACCTTTTATTATCCAAAGTAATGTAAAAATTAGAGTAAACGTAAAAAAGCTTGATCTAAAAATAATAAAATTTTTTTTAATTAAAAAGAAAACAGTAAATGGTATAATCAGAGTAATTAGATAAAATGGCTTTGTTAAAAAAGTAAATAAAAAAATTAATGAAAATTTCTTAAAAATTATAAGATCTTTTTTTTTTATATAAAAATCTATAAGATATAATATTCCCAAAAAATAAAAAATGTGAGTCTGCGCATCATTTCCATAGCCACTGTATCTATTAAAAGAATATAACGAAAAAATTAATATTAAAAATGTATAATAAGATTTTAACCTTAATGAGTTTATTTTAAAGTCACTCTTAAATAATTTGTAGCAATATATAAAAAAATAAGAAGCAAGTAACCCTATTGGTATAAGAACCCCATTTTCTTTTAATAATGAATTATTAAAAAAACTAGAGATATATTGAAATATCGAAATATGACCAAATCGAAAATGTATATTAACCAGTCCTATAATTATTTTTTCTTCATTAATTATTTTAGAATAAGGAAGATGGTAAAGTAATGCATCAGGAGTGTTTACATTTGAATAAATGAATAAAATAAAACAAAAAAAAGAAACATAAAATACTTTTTTTAATAACTTAATCTTATTTTGATCAAAATAATTAAATACAAAAGATAAAATAAATATAATAACAAAAATAGTATTATTTATTATTATATTTAATGGATAAAAAAAATTAATTGTTAAACTTATAAACCCGATAAATATAAAACCAAAAAGACCATTTTCTTCTAAATTTATATTGTCATGCTCTAAAAATATAAATTTTTTAAGTAAAAAACCACATTGTGATAAAAATAAACATATAATTGAAATTTGTATAAAAATAAAAAGATGTTGAATAGCAATTGTCATGAGTTTTTTAATGCTTGCTTAAGAAACTTTTGGTCCAAATTACAATCTTTATATCCTTGATTAACAATACTCAGATATTTTTTTGTCGGGAACATAAAGATACTTTTTTTTACCATTGTATAAGTCATTACTTTTTTGCCATAATAAGTAAAATAATATTTTTTGTATAGCGTTGGATAATCTTCATAAACATCTAATTTTTTTTCATCAATTTTCGATATTTCAAATAACGCTCCTGGTACTATTGAGTTTTTTTTAGACTCTATGTCAGCTGCTCTATACTTGCTTCTGAAAGTTAACTTAAAATTGTTTAAATTAATTTTCTTTAAAAAAATGCTGTCTTTACATCTTTTTTTCATTTGAAAATAGTTGAGATTACTACCGTAAGCGAAATAAAGCATTTAACTATCTAACAACTACTTCTATTTTTTTTTGATTTATAAACTCTAATATTTCAAAACTACACTTGTTAATCTTAAGTTGGTCTTCAGATCGTATCACTATTGATACACCTAATTTACCTGCTTGAAAAAATGGGTAACTGCCAATTTCTACATCTTTATTATTATTTTGAACGTTAGTTAAAGAACTTGCAATTACACTTTCAACTGTTTTTAAACTTATAGTGTGGCTTAGTATTGGATCTCCCCCTACTATCTTATCTTTCAATCCACCTAACATTGATTTTAAAATTGAAGGAACTCCAGGTAAACAAAAAATATTTTCAACATTAAATCCTGGTGCTCCACTCGTTGGGTTTAAAATTAAATTAGCATTGCGTGGCATCCATACCATTTTTTGTCGTCCTTCATTAAACTCACCTACATCGTAATAAGCTTCTAATATTTTAAAAGCTTCTTTGTGAATTTCATATTCAAGATTAAATGCTTTTGAGATAGATTTTGCAGTAATATCATCGTGTGTCGGGCCTATGCCACCAGTTGTAAACACATAATCATTAGCTTTTCTTAAATTATTAACAGTGTCAATAATTGTATCTTCGATATCTGGTATAACCCTTACTTCATTAACCTTAACACCAATTGAATTTAACCAAAGAGCTATTGAGCTAGTATTTGTATCTTGAGTTCTTCCTGAAAGAATTTCGTTCCCAATAATTAATATTGCGGCATTAACTTTTGTGTTTTTTGTCATATTTAAATATACAATTTAAATATGAAATTTACCAAAACTTTAATTAAAGGCAAATTTATAAAAAGATATAAAAGGTTTTTTTCTGACGTTAAATTAGATAAAGAAATTGTAACTGCCCACTGCCCAAATACTGGATCAATGAAAGGCCTGTTGAAAGAGGGGAATGAAGTTTTTATTTCTAAAAATGATGACCCTAAAAGAAAGCTTAAATATACATTGGAAATCATCAAAGTTAAGAAAAATTTAGTGGGTGTTAATACACATTTTGCAAATAAAATTGCTTATCATGGACTGTCTAATAATCTTGTTAAAGAAGTGTCAAATAACGACAGCATTAAACCTGAAGTTTTTTTTGACAAAGAAACAAGGTTTGATTTTTTAGTTGAAAAAAATAAACAAAAAATATTTGTTGAGGTTAAAAATGTTACATTATTTAGAAATGAAAAAATTGCAGAATTTCCAGATGCGGTAACTACTAGAGGCTCCAAACATTTAAAAACTCTTATTAAGGCTATTAAAAAGGGCTATAAATCTTATTTATTATTCTTAATTCAAATACAAGGTGTTGAAAGCTTTAAAATAGCTGCAGATATTGATAAAGAATATTATGAAAATTATTTACTCGCAAAAAAAGCTGGAGTTATTTTTTTAGCTTATCGATGCAAAATAAGTTCAAAAGAAATTAAAATAGAAAAAAAAATTAAGATTATTAATGCCTGATTATACAGAAAAATTTGAAAAAATGAGAGTGGCAGGAAAATTAGCTGCCCAAACACTTGATATGCTTACGGATAATATTAGGCCAGGAGTTACTACAGAATTTATAGATAAATTAGGCTATGAATTTATAAGAGATAGTGGTGCCTACTCAGCTCCACTATTTTACAGAGGTTTTAAAAAATCTTTGTGCACTTCTTTAAATCACGTTGTCTGCCACGGTATACCATCTGATAGAGTTCTAAATGAAGGTGATGCGCTTAATGTTGATGTTACCGCAATAATTGATGAACATTATGGTGATACCAGTAGAATGTTTTGTATTGGTAAGACCCCTGTTAAAGTCAACAATCTAATTGATACTACTTACGAATCTATGATGAGAGCTATAAAATTATTAAAACCAGGATTAAGGCTTGGTGATATTGGACATGAAATACAATCCTTTGTGGAAAAAAAAGGTTATTCAGTTGTAAGAGATTTTTGTGGGCATGGGATAAGCACTACATTTCATGAGCCTCCGAATGTTTTACATTATGGTAGGAAAAATACTGGTATGGAACTTAGACCTGGTATGACTTTTACAATCGAGCCCATGATAAACGTGGGGGAATGGGATGTAAAAATGCTAAAAGATGGCTGGACTGCAGTTACAAAAGATAAATCTTTATCAGCACAATTTGAACATACCTTAGGAATTACTGAAAATGGTTATGAAATCTTTACAGAATCTGTTAAAGGTTATTCCAAGCCTCCTTATTTATAATTAATGATTGAAAGATACTCCAGAAAACAACTTACTGACATATGGTCAGAACAAAATAAATACCAGATTTGGCTTGATGTAGAGATTGCAGCAGCTGAAGCGATGGAAAAAATGGGTCAAATCCCAAAAGGTGTAGCCTCAGCTGTTAGAAAAAAAGCCAAAATTAATGTCAAAAGAATTCACCAAATCGAGTCTAAAGTTAAGCATGATGTAATAGCATTTTTAACCTCAGTTACTGAAAAAGCAGGTATTAAAGCAAGATATCTTCATCAAGGAATGACTTCTTCTGATGTGCTTGATACGAGCTTAAATATTCAATTAGTTCAATCTGGTAAAATTTTACTTAATGATATCGATCAAATTCTTAAGGTTTTAAAGAAACAATCAAAAAAATATAAGTACACACCATGTATGGGAAGAAGTCACGGTATTCATGCAGAGCCTATTACATTTGGCTTAAAACTTGCTTCATTCTATGAAGAATTTAAAAGAAACAGAAAAAGATTAGTTGATGCAATTAATGAAATTTCAACCTGTGCAATTTCTGGTGCAGTTGGCACATTTGCAAACATTAGTCCCAATGTTGAAAAACATGTTGCAAAAAAACTAGGTTTAAAAATTGAACCTATATCAACTCAAGTTATACCAAGAGACCGTCATGCTTTTTATTTTTCTGTTCTTGGAATTATTGCAGGCTCTGTTGAGAGAGTTGCAATTGAAATTAGGCATTTACAAAGAACTGAAGTTTATGAAGTTCAAGAATTTTTTTCAAAAGATCAAAAAGGTTCGTCAGCAATGCCTCACAAAAAAAATCCAATTTTAAGTGAAAATTTAACAGGGCTTTCAAGAATGGTTCGAAGCGCCGTAATTCCTGCCCTAGAAAATATCGCACTATGGCATGAAAGAGATATTTCGCACTCAAGTGTTGAAAGAAATATTGGGCCTGATGCAAATATAACTTTAGATTTTGCTTTAGCAAGGCTTGGAAATATTTTAGACAAGATGATTGTATATCCAAAAAAAATGATTGAAAATTTAAACTTAACTAAAGGTCTAATTTTTTCTCAAGAGGTAATGCTGGAGTTAACAAAATCTGGCTTAAGTAGAGAGCAATCTTATAAAATGGTACAAAATTATGCAAAAAAATGCTTTGCTGAAAATTTAAATTTATTTGATGTTATAAATAAAGATAAATTTATTATGACTAAAATTTCCCCTAAAAAATTAAAAGCAATATTTAATTATTCATCTCACTTTAAAAATGTAGATTTAATTTTTAGAAGAGTTTTTAAATAATGAAAAAAGGCAAAAAATTATACGAAGGAAAAGCAAAAATTATCTACTCAACAACTGATAAAAATCTAGTTATTCAATATTTTAAAGATGATGCGACTGCTTTTAATAATTTAAAAAAATCAAAAATTGAAGGTAAGGGTGTTTTGAACAATAGGATATCCGAACACATTCTTACAAACTTGGGGCAAATTGGGATTAAAAACCATTTAGTAAAAAGATTAAACATGCGAGAACAAATTATTAAATTTGTCGAAATTATTCCAATCGAATTCATTATAAGAAATGTTGCAACAGGCTCTATAACGAAAAGACTTGGTATTGAAGATGGTACAGTCTTAAAAGAACCATTATTAGAGTATTGCCTAAAAGATGATAAATTAGGAGATCCACTAATAGCAGAAGAGCATATTTTAGCTTTTGATTGGGCAACTAAACAAGAGTTAGAAAAAGTTAAAAAAATTATTTTAAGAATTAATGATTTTATGATTGGTATGTTTAGAGGTGTAGGAATTAAGTTAATAGATTTTAAACTAGAATTTGGGAGACTTAAGGTAAATGGAAAGTCTGAAGTTATTTTAGCTGACGAAATAAGTCCTGATACATGTAGATTGTGGGACTCGGTTACTGATAAGAAGCTTGATAAAGATCGATTTAGAAAAGACTTAGGAGATCTAATACCAGCTTATACAGAGGTTGCTAAAAGACTAGGAATCCTTCATGAAAATTCAAATGTAAGTGCAGTCAATGTTACAAAACTACGATCAGTAAAAAAAAGAAAATAAATATGAAAGTATCAGTAATTATTACTCTTAAAAAAGACGTGCTAGACCCACAGGGTAAAGTTATTCACCAAACATTAGATGGCATGGGTTTTGATAATATCAATGAAGTAAGACAGGGAAAATATTTTGAAATTTTTACAAAAGAAAATGACAAAAAAAAAGCACAAGAAAAAGTGGAAGAAATGTGTAAGAAACTTTTAGCTAATTTGGTAATAGAAAATTATAAAATTATTGAGACACAATAATAAATAATGAACTCATCAGTAATAACTTTTCCTGGATCTAATTGTGATAGAGATATGGCTGTTGCCTTAAAGAAATTTGGTTTTAAAAATAAAATGGTATGGCATGATGACCTGGAACTCCCAAAAAGTGACTTAGTTGTATTACCTGGTGGCTTTTCTTATGGAGATTATCTTAGATGCGGAAGTATGGCTTCAAAATCTAAGATTATGAAATCTGTACTTAACTTTGCACAAGGGGGTGGTAAGGTCATGGGTATCTGTAATGGCTTTCAAATTTTAGTAGAAGCAGGTTTATTACCAGGGGTTCTGCTTAGAAATAAATATCTAGAATTTATATGTAAAAATGTTTTTGTGAAAGTTAACAATAAAGACAATTCATATTTTAAAGATATTAAAAAAGATATTTATGAATTTCACATAGCTCACAATGAGGGAAATTACTTTTGCTCTAATGACCAAATTAAAGAAATTAATGATAATAATCAAATAGCTTTATTTTATTCAGATGAAGATGGAAACATAGATGAAAAATTTAACCCTAACGGTTCATTACAAAATATTGCTGGTATATTTAATAAGCATAAAAATGTTATTGGAATGATGCCTCATCCTGAGCGAATGATTGACCCTGCTCTATCGGGTGAAGATGGTTCAATATTTTTTAAAAACCTAATTAACAATTTAAGATAATGATAGTTAACGAGCAACTTGCAATTGATCATGGATTAAATAAAGATGAGTATGAAAAAATCTGTGAATTGCTAAAACGAGTTCCCAATATTACTGAACTGGGTATTTTCTCAGCGATGTGGAATGAACATTGCTCTTATAAATCATCAAGATTTCATTTAAAAAATCTGCCCACTAAAGGAAAGGATGTCATTCAAGGACCAGGAGAAAATGCAGGAGTTATTGATATTGGTGATGATGATGCAATAGTATTTAAAATTGAAAGCCACAATCACCCATCGTTTATTGAGCCTTACCAGGGTGCTGCAACAGGTGTGGGTGGTATTATGAGAGATATTTTTACAATGGGTGCAAGACCTATTGCCAACTTAAACTCAATTCATTTTGGCTCACCTCAGCATAAAAAGACTAAAAATTTATTACGTGGAGTTGTTCATGGAATTGGTGGTTATGGTAATTGCATGGGGGTTCCAACAATTGCTGGTCAAACTAGTTTTGACGAGTCTTACAATGGTAATATTTTGGTTAATGCCATGACATTAGGATTGGTTAAAAAAAATAAAATATTTTATTCAAAAGCTGCGGGATTAGGAAAGCCTGTGATTTACGTTGGGTCTAAGACTGGAAGAGATGGAATTCACGGTGCTAGTATGGCATCTGCTTCTTTTGATGATAAAATTGAAGAAAAAAAACCAACTGTTCAAGTTGGAGATCCCTTTACTGAAAAACTATTATTAGAAGCTTGTTTAGAGTTAATGGCAGGAGACTCGATTATTGCAATTCAAGATATGGGTGCCGCAGGATTAACTTCTTCAAGTATTGAGATGGCTTCAAAAGGAAACTTGGGAATTGAAATAAACTTAAATAAAGTTCCTTGTAGAGAAGCAAGTATGACCCCTTACGAAATTATGCTTTCTGAAAGCCAAGAACGAATGCTTATTGTTTTAGAAAAGGGCAAAGAAGAAATGGCTCAAAAAATATTTGATAAATGGAATTTAGACTTTGCGGTAATTGGTAAAACAACAAAAAATAAAAAAATTGAACTTTATTTTGATAAAGAAAAAGTAGCAGATATTCCTGTTAATACACTGGTTGAAAATTCACCGATGTATGATCGAAAATGGAAAAAATCGAAGCTTCCAAAAAAAATCAAAATTGAAAAACAACAATTTAAAAATTTAAAAGTAGTCAATATTTTACACAAGATTTTATCTAATCCCAATATATGTAGTAAAGAATGGATTTGGCAACAATACGACCATACAGTTATGGGTGACACTATTCAAAAACCTGGAGGAGATGCTGGGGTTGTTAGAATTCACGGGACCGATAAAGCAGTTGCAGCTTCTGTAGATTCTTCTGCAGTATATTGCTGGGCGCACCCTTTAAGTGGTGGAAAACAAATTGTTTGTGAAAGTTGGAGAAATTTAATTTCTGTAGGAGCAAAACCAATTGCAATCACGAACTGTTTAAATTTTGGAAGTCCTGAGAACCAAGAAAATATGGGTGAATTTGTGGAGTGTGTTCAGGGTTTAGGTGAAGCTAGTTCTTACCTAGATTTTCCTGTTGTTTCTGGAAATGTTTCTTTTTACAATCAAACTAAAGATATTGGAATTAAACCAACTCCATCAATTGGTGGTGTTGGATTAATTAAAGATTATAAAAATATGGTTACGATGGACCTTAAGGAGACTGATAATATTCTTTTAGTTATAGGAAAAACTGAAGGACACTTGGATCAAAGTTTATTTGCAAGAGATGTTCTAAATGAAAAAAATGGCCCTCCTCCAGAAATTAATTTATTTAATGAAAGAAATAATGGCGAAACACTATTAAAGCTTATTGATAAAAAAATTATTAAAGCAGCTCATGACGTGTCACTAGGTGGTATTATTACCGCTTTATCCAAGATGTGCATTAAAGGTAAAAAAGGAGCAACTCTTAAAAAACCCAACCATTTAATTAATAAATTTGAATACTTGTTTGGTGAAGACCAGGGTAGATATATTATAGAAATTAGTAAAGATGATCTCAAAAATGTTATTAAAATACTTCAAGATAACTCTGTGCATTTTGATGAGCTTGGAACTATAAATGAAAATGATCTAATTATTGATGATAAGACAAAAGTATCAATTGACGATTTAATTAAATCACATACAACTTGGTTAACCAACTACATGAGTAATTAAAATGGCAATGGATATAAAAGAAATTGAAACACTTATTAAAGAAGCTTTACCAGATGCTATAATAGAGATTCAAGACTTAGCAGGAGATAGTAATCACTACTCAGCAACCATTACATCAAAGGAATTTTCTGGAAAAAGCAAAATTGAACAACATAAAATGGTGTACAGTTCTTTAAAAGGAAAAATGGGCAACGAACTACACGCATTAGCAATTAAAACAAAGGAGCAATAATGGACGATCAAACCAAAAATTTAATTCAAAGTCATATTGATACAAACGAAGTATGTTTATTTATGAAGGGAACACCTGATGCTCCTCAATGTGGATTTTCTATGACTATATCCAACATGTTAAAAATTTTAGAAGTAAATTATAAAGGAATTAACGTTCTTGAATCTCAATCTTTAAGAGAAGGTATAAAAGAATTTAGCGAATGGCCTACTATTCCACAAGTTTACATTAAAGGTGAATTTATTGGCGGCTGTGACATCGTTAAAGAAATGTACGAAAGTGGTGAACTCAAAAAAGTACTTGAGGATAAAGAAATTAATTTTAAGAAGTAGTTATTTAAAAAACATCCTTAATCTTTTTGAAAAATATTTCTTTAATAAATTTAAAATTGATATTTTATCAAATTTTTTCTCTGTACTTTTAATAATCTTGTAGTCAATTGTATCTTTCCAAAATAACTCTAAAACTAAACACTTTCTAAAAATTTCATTTAATCTTTTAATTGATGAAACTGTTAATACAGGTTCAAAGTATTGAATTTTTTTTGAAATTAATATTTTACTTTCAACATCATCAAAATCCATATGCCATAAATGATCTTTTTTATTTTCAAAGACTAAATTATCTTCAAGCATAGTAGGTAATTCAATATATCCTTGCTTTGATATTCTCTCTAATTCTTTAATAAAAAATTCAACGTCCTCCACATGTTCCATAACATGGCTAGCTATAACAAAGTCAAACTCTTTATTGCTAAAGGGTAATTTTTTTTCTACCAACTTAGTAAATTTTTTATTTGGATAGTGACTTGATAAATCTTGAACATCACAAATAACATTTGCAAATTTGTTGGCATTATATCCACAGCCAATATCTAAGATATTCCAACCCACATTAAATGAAAGGGTCTCTTCTATAAATTTTTTTGATGATCTCTTAATCAATGATTAACGAGAATAATATTCAATAACTAAATTTGGTTCCATTACTACTGGATAAGGAACTTCATCAAACTTAGGTGTTCTAACAAATGTAACTTTCTTATTCTTTTCATCCATCAGGATGTATTCTGGAGTTTCTCTTTCTTTGTTTGCTAAGGCAATATCAATAAACGCTAATTGTTTAGATTTATCTCTAATTTCAATCGTATCTTCTTCACTAACCATATAACTAGCAATGTTAACTTTTTTACCATTAACTTTCACATGGCCATGATTAATAAGTTGTCTAGCTGAAAACACTGTTGTTGAAAATCTTGCTCTATATACAACTGAATCGAGTCTTCTTTCAAGTAATCCTACTAAATTCTCACCTGTATCGCCTTTTTGCATTGCAGCTTTTTTGTATATATTTCTGAATTGTCTTTCATTAATGTTACCGTAATAACCTTTTAATTTTTGTTTAGCTTGAAGCTGAATTCCGTAATCAGACGGTTTTCCTTTTCTACCTTGTCCATGTTGGCCTGGACCATAATCTCTTTTATTAAAAGGACTTTTGGGTCTACCCCATAAGTTTATCTTTAACCTTCTATCTATTTTATGTTTAGAACTTATTCTTTTTGTCATTTGATAGTTGGGGTTATAAACTTACTCATTATTTTGTCAATCAACCTTTTTTGGCTAAACTAGCAAATACACTGGATAAAATACGTGTTTCTTTCTCAGATAGCTCCATTTTTGAAAAAATACTACGTAAGTTCTCAAGCATAATAGGCCTCTTCTCTAGAGGTTTAAAAAAGCTCTTTTCCTCTAATTTACTAATACATAAATTTGTCATAGCTTGCACATCCTTCTTGCTGGCTAAAGTTACCTTTTTTGATTTCGCGTATTTAGTGCCCTTTAAATTGATAATGTTAGCTACTGTATGGGCTATAATAATAACACTATGAGATAAATTTAATGATTTAAAATCAGGGTTGGTTGGTATTTGCATAGTATAATTTGCATAACTAATCTCATTATTGGATAAACCAGATGCTTCTGACCCAAATAAAAAAGCTATCTTTTTGCTAAAATCTATTTTTTTTAAATCTTCTAATTTAATATGTTTAATGTTTTTGTTTCTAAACCTTGCAGAGGTTGCAATAATATAATCTACTTTTTTTACAGCAGATTCTAAAGTTACATGTACCTTTGCATTAACGATTAGATCTTTTGCACCAACAGAAGTTGCTAGAATTTTATCATTTGGGAAAATTGGCTTAGGTTTAACAATAACTAGTTTTTTGAAGTTAAAATTTTTTATAGCTCTAGCGCATGCACCTATATTTTCAGATAATTGAGGTTGATGTAAAATAAATGAGATATTATTAAATGCCATTAAAGACTTGCTGGGGCATTATCTTTAAATAATTTGTAGTCCAAACTATCTACTAATGCTTTAAATGAAGCATCAATTATATTTGCAGATACACCAATGGTAAACCAATTCTTACCCTTTGCGTCTGTGCTCTCTATTGAAACTCTAGTAATAGCTTCTGTACCCGTGTTTAAAATTCTAACTTTATAATCCACCAATTTTAAGTCTTTTAAATATTTTGAATATTTATTCAATCGATCCACATTTTGTCTAATAGCATTATCTAATGCATTTACTGGACCGTTTCCTTCACCCATACACATGATTTTTTCACCATCAACTTCAAGCTGTGCTTTTGCAGATGAAATAATTTTTCCTGATGAATTTTTTTTAACTGAAACATCATATTCTTTAATCAGTATATATCTTGGTATTTTACCAATAATTCTTCTAGCTAATAATTCAAAAGATGCGTCAGCTCCATCATAACTGTAACCAATAAACTCTCTGTCTTTTACCTCATCTAAAAGCTTTTTAATTTTAGGATCATTTTCTTCTATTTCAATACCAATAGTTTTTAATCTAGAAATTATATTGGATTTCCCTGATTGATCTGAAACTACAATATTACGAGAATTTCCAACTTCTTCTGGATTAATGTGTTCATATGTTTTTGGATCTTTTTGAACGGCTGACACGTGTAAACCCCCTTTGTGGGAAAAAGCGGCAGCACCAACATAAGGTAGATGCTTGTTAGGTTTTCTATTTAAGATTTCATCTAACAATCTAGAGCACTGAGTTAAATTTTTAATGTTGTCTGGTTTAATTTTTAATTGAAATTTAGAAGAAAAATCATCTTTTAAAAAAAAGGTTGGAATTAATGACATCAAATTTGCATTTCCACATCTTTCACCTAAACCGTTAATAGTTCCTTGCACTTGCCTTACTCCAGCCCACACTGCAGCTAAGGAATTAGCAACAGCATTACCAGTATCGTTGTGCGCATGAATGCCTAATTTTTTACCAGGTATAACTTTAGAAACTTCTGTTACAATTTTTGTAACTTCATGGGGTAAAGTACCACCATTAGTGTCACATAAAACTATCCAATTAGCACCCTGATCAAATGCTGCTTTAAGACAGGATAAAGCGTAACTTTGATTAGCCTTGTATCCATCAAAAAAATGCTCTGCATCAAACATAAACTCTTTATTTTCTTTAACAAAATGTTTAGCAGTCTCTCTTATATTTTCTAAATTTTCTTCATTAGAAATACCTAGGGCTATATCAACATGAAAATCCCAAGTCTTACCCACAATGCAAACTGCTGGTGTGTTTGAATTTAAAAGTACAGATAATCCTGGATCATTATCGGCGCTTCTGCCAGTTTTTTTAGTCATACCAAATGACGTTAGTTTAGCATTAATAAATGAATGTTTTTTTTGAAAAAACTCAGTATCTGTAGGGTTAGCTCCTGGCCAACCTCCTTCTATGTAATCAACACCTAAATTATCTAAAGCAGAGGCAATCTTTATTTTATCATCTACAGAAAAGTCTACACCTTGTGTTTGAGCACCATCCCTTAGTGTTGTATCAAATATAAAAAGTTGTTCTTTACTCATTTAAGTTTCCAAATTGTTTTACCATCTTTATCTTCTATTAAAACACCTTTATCCAAAAGTTGCTTTCTAATTAAATCAGCCTGCTTATAATCTTTATCTTCTCTTGCTTTATTTCGAAGTTCAATCTGTTTTAAAATATCAGCTTCATTAATGGATGATTTCTTCTTTTTAAACTCTACCCATTCTTTTTTAGTTTTATTTAAAATACCTATGAAATTACAAGCTAAAACAAATAAGCTTTTTTCTTCATTGCTACCTCTTAAAGCTTTGTCATAAAGTTGATGTAGGTTTGCTATATAGCCTGGTGTATTTAAATCATCATATAACGGAGATAAAATATCTTCGGTTAAAACTATTTTATCATTTGCCTCTAAATAAACCTCGTACCATTTATCAATAGTATTTTGGCAATCGTTTAAAAGCTTTTCATTCCAGTCTAACGGTTGCTTATAATGAGCACTCATAAGCGCAAATTTTAAAACTTGACCATCAATATTCTCTTTAAAATCTTTTATCTTCAATATGTTGCCAGTTGATTTAGCCATTTTTTCGTTGGACACAGTAATGAATGCATTGTGGATCCAATAATTAGCAAAAACTTTAGTGTCATTTGCACATCTTGATTGTGCAATTTCATTTTCGTGATGTGGAAAAAGTAAATCAATTCCTCCCCCATGGATGTCAAATACATCTCCTAAATATTTCTTTGACATTGCTGAACACTCTAAATGCCAACCAGGTCTTCCTTTGCCCCATGGAGAATTCCAAAAAGGCTCCTCATCATTAGAAGGTTTCCATAAAACAAAATCTTCTGGTTTTTTTTTATTTTCTGAAATTTCAACTCTAGATCCTGCAATTAAATCTTCTAATTTTTTATTTGATAGTTGTCCATAATCAGAAAATTTACTTACTTCAAAATAGACATGGTTGTTTACTTCATAAGCAAAACCGGTTGCTATTAAAGAAGAAATCATTTCAATCATAAGATTGATATGATCTGTTGCTTTAGGTTGATGGTTTGGTTTATCTAAATTTAAATAATTACAATCATCTTTAAAATCTTTAATAATATTATTGGTTAATTCTGTTATAGAAATTTTTTTTTCTTTTGATGATTTAATTATTTTATCGTCAACATCTGTAATATTTCTTACATAATTTATTTTGTCATATCCATATTTTGATTTTAAAATTTTGTATAAGATGTCAAAAATGACAAGAGGTCTTGCGTTACCAATATGTGGGTTATCATAAACAGTTGGGCCACAAACATACATGCGAATGTTTTCTTTATCTAATGGAGCAAATTTTTCTTTTTTGTTGCTTAGATTATTTGTTAAATAAATATCCATTTTCATTATCTTAGAATTATACTTTAATTATAGATTTGTGAATCTATAAGATTAGTTGGGAATCTTGCAAACGGGGATTGGTTCCATTTTATGAAGGTTCATCTTTCTTATTTTTTCGTATTTCTCTCTATTTATTGAATTAACATTATTCATTGCCTCTTCTAATTCTGCATATTTAAGCCCTAATTGACCTTCATCGGTTCTACCATCCTCCCACAATCCATCTGTTGGAGCTGCTTCAATTATCTCTTTTAGTATATTGAGTGATTTACCTATTTCCCAAACTTCTGTTTTATTACAATCAGCAATAGGAGAAATATCTACACCCCCATCTCCATACTTTGTGTAAAAACCTACTCCAAAATCCTCAACTTTATTTCCTGTACCAACTACAATACCTTTGTTAGCAGCAGCTATTTGATAAAGTGTGGTCATTCTAATTCTTGCTTTTGAATTAGCCATCCCAAGTTCACTGTCAAAATTAGACAAGGTATTTTCAAAGGTTTCAAACAGCTTGTCTAAATTTAGTGTATGTGCCTCAACGTTATTGAAATTTTTAATAAGCCACTCTTGATGTTTTAAACTTAAATCATGCTGTGTTGATTTTTGTTTAATCGGCATTGATAATACAATTGTTTTTATACCTGTCATTGCACTTAAGGTGCTTGATACAGAAGAGTCTATACCACCAGAAATTCCAATGACTAAAGATTGTGCCTTACTAGGCATTTTTTCTACGTAATTCTTAATCCAATTGCTTATAAATTGAGCTTTTTCTAATTGTTTCATTATCTAAAATTTAAACAAAATCGTATTTAATACAATCTTTAAGATGCAACTTTAATATTTTTTTTAGAATATGAAGCATTTTTTTTAATTTCATCAGAAATTAAAAAAGCTAATTCTAAAGCTTGATTAGCATTAAGTCTTGGGTCGCAATGAGTGTGATATCGGTGTGATAAATCTTGATCAGATATTTTTTGAGCACCGCCCGTACATTCCGTGACATCTTGACCTGTCATTTCAATGTGCAGTCCTCCAGCATAACTTCCTTCACTTTGGTGACATTCAAAAACATTTTTTACTTCATTAACAACATTATTGAATGGACGAGTTTTATATCCAGATGTTGCTTTTATTGTATTACCGTGCATTGGGTCACATGACCAAATTACATTTAAACCTTCTTTTTTAATTGCTCTAATCAATTTTGGTAAAAATTTATCGACGTTTTCATGTCCAAATCTTGAAATTAAAGTTATTTTACCTTTTTCATTTTTAGGATTAATTCTATTACATAGATCAATTAAATCTTCACTCTTAAGAGTTGGTCCACATTTAATTCCAATAGGATTTTCAATTCCTCTACAAAATTCAACGTGTCCACCATCTAACTGTCTAGTTCTATCCCCTATCCAAACAAAGTGAGCAGACGTAGCATGATATTCACCAGTGGTAGAATCTACTCTTGTCATAGATTGTTCAAATGGAAGTAATAACGCTTCGTGTGATGTCCAAAAGTTTACTGTTTTTAATCTTCTATTAAATTCAGAATTAATTCCACATGCATCCATAAAAGCTAATGCATCTGCAATCTTATCTTCTAATTCTTTAAATTTTTTACCTGCAGGTGTTTTTTTGATAAAACCTAAATTCCAAGTATGAACTTTTTTAAGGTCAGCAAAACCACCGTGTGAAAATGCTCTTATAAGATTAAGAGTAGATGCTGATTGAGAATATGCTTTAAACAATCGTTTTGGATCGGGTATTCTTGATTTTTCATTAAATTCTATACCGTTAATATTGTCACCTAAATAACTTGGTAATTCCACACCATCAATATTTTCAACTGGTGAGCTTCTTGGTTTAGAAAATTGTCCAGCAATTCTACCAAGTTTAATAACAGGTAAAGATGCTGAGTAGGTTAACACAAGTGACATTTGCAGAATTAATTTAAATGTATCCCTAATATTATCAGGATGAAATTCTGCAAAACTTTCCGCACAATCTCCTCCTTGAAGTAAAAATGCATTACCATCAACTACTTGAGCTAATTGTTCTTTTAAATGTCTTGTCTCACCAGCAAAAACTAAAGGGGGGAAATCTTTGATCTTATTAAGCACCCCATCTAATTCTTTCTTATCCGGATATTCCGGAATGTGCTTTACTGGGTAATCTCTCCAGCTACTTATTTTCCAATTTTTCATATACAACCAGGAATTGTTCTATCAGAATTTATTAATTATTCAATAAGCTTAACAACTCTACAAAAATCTTGAAAAGCTTATTGATATCAATTCTTTAATAAATAAGTCAAATTTTCCTAAATTGTTAATAATCCTTATATTTTGATATGAATTAATCAAGCCAACTGTGTCTTGCTTGGTAATATAACTGGAAGGTAAACTTGAAATGTTTAAATTAAATTTTTTAGCCATCATTACAGATCTATTCATATGATAAGCATCTGTAATTAAAAGAATTTTGCTTTCTATTTTGTTTTTCTTTATTAAAAAATCATTCAGTCTTTTAAAGTTTTCAAATGTATTTCGTGCATCAGATAGAAAAATAATACTATCGTTGCTTATATTAGAATTTAATATCAAATTCTTTGTTATATTGGTCTCAGAATCATTACTATTATTTTTATCCAAATAAGCAATACCTGAAGAATATATAATTTTCACATCTTTTAAGTTGGGGTTATTCATAAGATTCATTGCAAAAATAATTCTGTTTAATGATCCTGAGGGTACGAAAATATAATCAATTTTTTTTGGTAATTTTAAAGAATAATAATTTTTTTCAAGAAAAAAAAATATTAAATTATGACCCACTGGGAAAATTGAAATTATTGAAAAAATAATAAAAGTAGCAGTAAAGAATTTCCTAAAAAAAATTTTATTTCTAATAAAGCCAAAATAAAAAATAATAATCAATAAAACAATAAGAATATTACTTGGTATTAATAGTGGTGTAGCTATTTTTGAGATATAGAAATATAAATCCACAAATATTATTCGACTGTTACAGATTTTGCTAAGTTACGTGGTTTGTCAATGTCATATCCTTTTTTAAGTGCAGAATAATAAGCTAATTTTTGTAAAGGAATTGTTAATAAAAATGGTAACAGATCATCGTTCGTACTTTCAACCAATATAGTTTCCCAAATATTTTCTGAAAAAACATCATCTTTACTTTTATTAGTAATCAGTAAAACTTTAGCTCCTCTTGCTATAACTTCCTGCATGTTAGAAATTGTTTTTTTATAATAATGATCTCTTGGGGCTAAAACAACTACTGGCATACCATCTTCAATTAACGCTAAGGGACCATGTTTCATCTCACCTGCTGGATAGCCTTCAGCATGAACATAAGCTAATTCTTTTAACTTAAGCGCCCCTTCTAATGCTATTGGATAAGAAAAACCTCTTCCCAAAAACATCGAGCCTTTAGCTTCGGTAAATGAACTAGAAACTAGTTGAATTTTACTTTCAGTTAATAAAGTTTGTTCAACTAACTTAGGTAATGCTTTTAGGTCTTTTATCTTATTTAAATATAAATCTTGATCTAAATCTTTTCTCAAAATTCCTAGTTTTAATACTAAAATATAAAGAACAAGCATTTGACCCATGAAAGCTTTTGTTGATGCTACACCAATTTCTGGACCGCAGTGAATAGGTAAAACAAATTTGGAATCTCTTGCAATAGAACTTTCTATAACATTGACCACACTGCAGGTTTTCATATTATTTTTATTACATAAATCTAATGCAGCATAAGTATCCGCAGTTTCACCTGATTGAGAAACAAAGATATACAAATTATCATTTTTAAATCTATTTTTTCGATATCTAAACTCAGAGGCAATATCAATTGTAACATCAAGTGTAGTATTTTCTTCAAACCAATATTTTGCCATTAAACAAGAGTGATAAGCGGTTCCACAACCAATTAATGTAACTGAGGAAATTTCCTTTATATTCCATGGAAAATTATAGATATTAATGTCATTATTAATTGCATCAATATACTCGTTTATACAATTCTTTAATGTTGTCGGCTGCTCTTCAATTTCTTTTGCCATAAAGTGTTTGAAGTCACCCTTGTCATAGTCTTGTTCTTTAGAGGATAATTCTAAAACTTTTTTATTAACTTTTAAGCCCTCTTCATCAAAAAAATGAACTTGGTCTTTTTTTATAATACAAAACTCTCCATCATTTAAATACGAAATTTTATTAGTCATTGATTTTAAAGCATAGGAATCTGAGCCTAGATAATTTTCATTGGGACCGTAACCAACCGCAAGTGGTGATCCTCTTCTTGCACCCACTATAAGGTCAGGTTGATCTTTAAAAATTACACCTAAAGCAAAACTTCCATGAAGCTGTTTAAGAGTTTTAATAATTGCGTCTTTCAAATTAAGTTCTTTTAAATATTCTGTGATTAAATGGACTATTACTTCTGTATCCGTTTGGGATTTAAATACATGCCCCTTGTTAATTAAATGTTTTTTTAAAAGAGTAGAATTTTCAATAATACCATTATGGACTACTGATACATTTTTAGATGAATGAGGATGTGCATTAAGAGTATTGGGCACTCCATGGGTTGCCCATCTCACATGCCCAATTCCAATTGATCCCAGCATATTTTTAACAGCTAGATTTTTTTCTAAAATATCAACACGACCTTCGGATTTAGCTTCATTTAACATTCCATTTGATAGGGTTGCAATACCCGCAGAGTCATAACCTCTATACTCTAACTTTCTAAGCGAATTAATGATTGCAGATGACACCGGTTTATTACTAGCTATTCCTATAATTCCACACATATTATTTTTGTCTTCTTTTATAATTCTTTATTTCTGTTTGTAGAGCTCTGCTTAAAGCCAACGAATTTTTTTTAACATTTTTTGTGATTATAGAGCCAGCTCCAACAATGCTATTTTCCTCAAGTATAACTGGAGCAACTAAAGATGAATTTGAGCCTATAAATACATTATCTTTAATTTTTGTTTTATTTTTTTTTTCACCATCATAATTACAGGTGATTGTTCCAGCTCCAACATTAACACCTTTTCCTAATTGGCTATCACCAATGTATGATAAATGATTAACTTTTGATTTTTTTCCAATTGTACTTTTCTTAACCTCTACAAAGTTTCCAATTTTTGAATCTTCCTCCAAAATAGTACCCGGTCTTAATCTTGCATAAGGTCCAACTTCAACTTTATTTTTAATTTTACAACCTTCTAAATGTGAAAATGAATTTATGATTACATTATTTCCGATTTTAACTTTCGGTCCAATGACAACATATGGATTAATGGTAACATTTTTGCCAATCTTTGTATCTTTTGAAAAAAAAATTGTCTCAGGACCAATCATCTTTACTCCTGACTTAATAAAAAATTTACGAAGTTTTTCTTGATTACTTTTTGAATTTATTTGTTTCATCTGGAAATATTTTTATATTAAGTGTATAGATATCTTAATTCACAATTTATTTCTTAAAAATACTTTATTAATGACTCAAAATTACACAATTTTATTTGATCTTGATGGAACACTTGTTGATACAGCACCTGATTTAATGGGAGCCCACAACCATGTAATGAAAAAATACGGTTTTCCAACTAAATCAACAGAAGAAATCAGAAACTTAGTAGGTCAAGGTGCTGGTGCATTAATTGGTAGATCTATTTGGGGTCAAGCAAAAAAAGAATATCAAAGTGTAACCAACCAAGAAATTAAAGATAAAATGTCTAAAGACTTTGTTGAATATTATGGGAGAAACATTATTAATCAAAGTACCCTCATAAATGGAGTTAAAGAATTTTTAAAATGGTGCAAAGAAAAAAATATTTCTATGGCTGTTTGTACTAACAAGCAGGAACACTTAGCAATTGACCTTTTAAAAAAGATAGGTATCTATGATTACTTTGAGTATGTTGCTGGATCAGATACGTTTGATTATTGTAAGCCAGACCCAAGACACATAACAAATATTATTGAAATCTTAGGTGGAGATATTAAAAAATCTTTAATGATTGGAGATAGTGAAACTGATGCAAACGCCGCTAAAGCAGCCTCTGTTCCTGTAATTTTACTAGAAAATGGATATACAGAAAAAAATTCTAATGAAATTTACCATAATCATTTAATAAAAGACTTTATTGGTGTTGAAAAAATAGTTTCAAACTACTTAAAAGATTGATTTAATTTTTTTTCTTACTATTAATAGGTCTCATAATTAAAGAGGCCTAATGATTTCGCATAAAGTTAAAGTTTACCCATCAAAAATTCATTTACCTAAGAAGAATCAATTAGCATGGAAAATTGCTGAGATAGCTTCTGATAATGCAAAGTTAGATAAAGCAGCTATTGAAATGGTTATTAATAGAATAATTGATAATGCTTCAGTTGCAATTGCTTCTTTAAACAGAAAAGCTGTTATTTCTTCAAGAGAAATGGCTCTAAAACATCCTAGAAAAAATGGTGCAAATTTATTTGGTATCGATTCAAAATTAAAATTTGATTGCGAGTGGGCCGCTTGGTCAAATGGAACAGCTGTTAGAGAGCTTGATTTCCATGATACTTTTTTAGCAGAAGACTACAGTCATCCTGGAGATAATATTCCACCTATTTTAAGTGTAGCTCAACAAACTAGAAAAAGTGGAATAGATTTATTAAGAGGAATTATTACAGGTTATGAAGTTCAAGTTGATTTAGTTAAAGGTATATGTTTGCACAAACATAAAATAGATCATATTGCACACTTAGGACCTAGTGTTGCAGCGGGTTTAGGAGCAATGTTAAAGTTGAACACTGAAACAATTTACCAAGCAGTTCAGCAGGCATTACATACAACCGTTTCTACAAGACAATCCAGAAAAGGTGAAATCTCTAGTTGGAAAGCTTATGCCCCTGCTCATGCTGGCAAACTTGCAATTGAAGCAATTGACAGATCAATGCGTGGTGAAGGTGCTCCAAGTCCAATTTATGAAGGAGAAGATAGTGTTATTGCTAGAATATTGGATGGTAAAAAAGCTTTATACAATGTGCCTCTTCCAAAGAAAAAAGAATCAAAAAAAGCGATACTAGAAACTTATACGAAAGAATATTCAGCTGAATACCAATCTCAAGCATTGATAGATATTGCTAAAAAACTTAATAAAAAAATTCCCCATTTAAATCAAATTAAAAAAATTGATATTTACACAAGTCATCACACTCATTACGTAATTGGAACTGGTGCAAACGATCCGCAAAAAATGGATCCAAATGCAAGCCGAGAAACACTGGATCATTCCATCATGTACATTTTTGCAGTAGCCCTTGAAGATGCAGATTGGCACCATGTTAAATCGTATAGCAAGCAAAGAGCTAATAAAAAAAGTACTATAAAAATTTGGAAATCCATTACTACTTTTGAAGATAAAAAATGGACCAAAAAATATCACGATCCTAATCCAAGAAATAAATCCTTTGGAGCAAAAGTTGTGGTTACTTTAAACAATGGTAAAAAGATTACAGAACAATTGGATAGAGCAGATGCTCACCCCTATGGAGCACGTCCATTTAAAAGACAAAATTATATAAATAAGTTTTTAACCCTAACAGATGGCATTCTAGATAAAAAAGAAAGTGCTCGTTTCTTAAAAGTCGTTCAAAATCTTAAAAACTTGAAAGCTGGAGAATTAGGTAAATTAAATATTCAGCTCAAAAGAAGTCAAATAAAGAAAAACACAAAACAAGGAATTTTTTAATGCATTTTGTAGATAAAGAGCCTAGTCAAAAAAGAGCTGACTTTGTTAATAAATTAAAAACAAATAAAATTTTAAGAGTTCCAGGTGCTTATAACCCATTAACAGCAAAACTAATTGAGGAAATCGGTTATGATGCTGTTTACGTATCGGGTGGTGTTATGGCAAATGATTTAGGTTTCCCAGATATAGGCTTGACCACACTTCAAGATGTTAGTACTAGATCTTATTTGATATCAAGAGTAACCAGTTTACCTACAATTGTTGATATCGATACTGGTTTTAAATCTTGTGAAGAAACTATTAAAACCTTTGAAGAATTTGGAATATCAGCGGTGCATTTAGAAGATCAAGTAGAACGTAAAAGATGTGGTCACTTGGATAACAAAGAATTAATTTCAACAGAGGCAATGGTTAAAAAAATCAAAGAATGTGTTGCAGCCAAGCAAGATGAAAATTTTAAAATTATAGCAAGATCTGATGCTAAAGGTGTTGAGGGAATAGACAAAATGATTGATAGATGTAAAGCCTACGTAGACGCTGGAGCTGAAATTATCTTCCCAGAGGCTCTTCAAGATGAGAAGGATTTTGAGAAAGTTAGAAAAGAACTATCGTGTTACCTATTGGCTAATATGACAGAATTTGGAAAGTCTAAACTATTTAATTTCAAAGAGTTAGAAAATTTTGGTTACAATATCGTAATTTATCCCGTAACAACGCAAAGGTTAGCTATGAAAAATGTAGAAGATGGCCTTCGTGACATATTTGTGAATGGACATCAAAATAATATTATTGATAAAATGCAAACTAGAAAAAGACTTTATGAGTTGGTGGAGTATGAAAAATACAACTCATTAGATGAAAAAATTTATAACTTTAGTACGGAAGGACATGAATAATGGGTGATGATATAAAAAAAGGTTTACTAGGTATTGTTGTTGATGAAACTGAAATTTCAAAAGTTATGCCAGAAATTAACTCTCTTACTTATAGGGGGTACGCCGCTCAAGACTTATGTGCTAGATGTGATTTTGAAGAAGTTGCGTACTTAATTTTAAATAAAGAATTACCTAATAAAAAACAACTGAAAGAATTTAGAAAAGAGCTATCTAAAGGAATAACTTTATCAAAAAATTTAATAAACATTTTGAAACAGATTCCTAAAAAATCTCACCCCATGGATGTTGCAAGAACAGTTGTCAGTGTTATGGGTCTTGAAGATAAAGAAACTAAAGACAACTCTCCTAAAGCTAATTTAAGAAAAGCAATTAGAATTTTTGCAAAAACTCCAACAGCACTAGCTGCCTTTTATAGACTTAGAAAAGGAAAAAAAATTATAGCTCCAAAGAAAAAATTTTGTTTTTCTGAAAATTTTTTCCATATGTGCTTTGGAAAAGTTCCTAATAAAGAAATTGTTAAAGCTTTTGATGTATCTTTGATTCTATACGCAGAACATAGTTTTAACGTATCAACTTTCACTGCTAGAACTATCACAAGTAGTTTGTCTGATATCCATGGGGCAATAACAGGTGCTATTGCAAGTTTAAAGGGTCCTCTTCATGGTGGTGCAAATGAAGAAGTGATGCATATGATGAAAAAAATTAAGAAACCTGAGAACGCATTAAAATGGATTAATAATGCTTTAAAAAATAAAGATGTAGTAATGGGATTTGGTCACAGAGTTTACAAAAGTGGAGACTCAAGAGTTCCTACTATGAGAGAATATTTTAAAAGAGTTGCCATTATTAAAAAAGATAAAACATTTGAAAAAATATACGATATTGTTGAAAAAGTAATGATTAAAGAAAAAAATATTTATCCGAATGTAGATTACCCAACTGGACCTACTTACCACTTAATGGGTTTTGACACTGATTTCTTTACTCCTATATTTGTAATCTCGAGAATTACTGGTTGGTCAGCTCATATAATGGAACAACATGCTGCTAATAAATTGATTAGACCTCTTGCTAGCTATAAAGGTAGTAAACACAGAAAAGTTATACAGTTAAATCAAAGGTAAAATTTAATTTTTTTCTATTTTTGCAAATCGTTCATGAATAATTTCATGTTTAAAATTGTTATCGAGAATAAACTCATCAATTGCTTTTTTAACGCCAGGTGCATAACTTAAATTGTAATCATCACATAGAATCGTCCCATTATTATCTAAAGCTGCTTTTGAATAATACAAATCATTTTTAACAGTTTCGTAGGCGTGACCACCATCTAAAAAAACATAATCAATTTTAGACATATCAATTTTTTTTAACAATTCATTAGAGTTTCCTTTAATCAAGTGAGTATTCTTTTCAAATTTTTTTAGAAGATCCGATACAGCTTCTATGGAGTATGGGTCTTTTCTAAGAATATACTCAAAATAGATTTTTTTTAATGGATTGTTAAATTTTGTGTTTGGAATAATTTCACTAATGTTTTCAACACTTTCACCAAACAAGTCTAAGCCTACGTATTTAAAGTCATCTTTATGAATGCTATAAAGAAGTTCACAGACATTTCTTGCAGTAACACCGTGAAAAACACCAATCTCAATAAAGTTTTTGGGTTTTTTAGATGCTATTTCATTAAGAAAATGCTCCCCAATACCCTTTTGCTTCAGGCTAGTTTTCCTAAAATATTTTTTATATTTCAAAAGATTAACTAAAAGCTTCTGTCCAAGTTCCTTGAGTAGATGCTTTAGAGTATTCAGTTGAACGTCCTTCAAAGAAATTCATGTGCTCTACTGCATTCAACATAGAATCCAACCAAGTAAGTGGGTTTTTTTCCACATCGTAAATTGGTTCTAATCCAAGTTGAGACAATCTTCTATTCGCAATAAATCTTATGTATAGTTTTACTTCTTCGGCAGTAAGACCTTCCATTGGACCCATTTCAAAAGCTAAATCAATAAAAGCATCTTCATGCTCTATGATTGTTCTACATGCTTTATAAAGTTCTTTTTTTAATTCAGGGTTCCAAATTTCTGGGTTCTCATGAATGAACTCTTTGAATAACCGGATCATAGAATTGCAATGAAGAGTTTCATCTCTTACAGACCAAGTAACAATCTGACCCATACCCTTCATTTTATTGTGTCTTGGAAAGTTAAGTAAGATTGCAAAACTTGCAAACAATTGTAAACCTTCGGTAAATGCACTAAATACCGCCACTGTTAATGCAATATCTTTTTTTGAACTCATATCAAAATTTTGCATGTAGTCGTACTTATCTTTCATCTCTTTATACTTCATGAACGCTGAATATTCTGACTCGGGCATTCCAATAGTATCGAGCAAATGAGAGTATGCAGCAATGTGAACTGTTTCCATTGAAGCAAAAGCCGTCATCATCATTAATACTTCTGTTGGTTTAAATACAGTTGT
The DNA here is from genome assembly GCF_047722515.1 of Candidatus Pelagibacter sp. Uisw_127. Classification (GTDB taxonomy): domain Bacteria; phylum Pseudomonadota; class Alphaproteobacteria; order Pelagibacterales; family Pelagibacteraceae; genus Pelagibacter. Next base: position 412,705 of record NZ_CP159815.1, on the reverse strand, counting down.
ATAATGTCTTAAATAGCAATTTTGCACTTCCACATCAGCTTGAGTGAAAAATCTAAAAATTTGAGTTAATAAATTTTTTTCAGACTGTGTTAAATTTTTTTGCCAATCTCTAACATCATCACCAAGTGGTACTTCCTCAGGTAACCAGTGAATTCTTTGTTGTGTTAACCACGCATCATAACACCATGGGTATCTAAATGGTTTATAAACTGGGTTTTCAACCAATAAACCCATTTTTTGTGGTTGAACTATTTCTTTTTTTTCTGGTTGAACAATTTTTGGCTCCATTTTTTCTACTGACATGATAGGCACTCCTCGTATTCTGGTTGTTCGGTTGTTTTTGGTTTTGATTTATAGACATTAGCAATAACATCTGTTGCTTTAGCATCGTTGACATTTTCTGCACGCTGAATTGATTTTGATCTACAGTAGTAAAGACTCTTTAAACCTTTTTTCCAAGCATCAAAATGAATTTTATGTAGTTCTCTTTTATGAATATCCGCAGGTACAAATAAGTTGATTGATTGAGCTTGTGATATAAAAGGTGTTCTATCTCCACTTAATTCAATGATCCATTTTTGATCTAATTCAAATGCTGTTTTAAAAACATCTTTTTCTAAATCAGTTAAAAAATCTAAATGAGAAACGGAACCTTCATTTGTAGTAATTCCAGACCATACTTCTTCTGTATTTTTTCCATGTTTCTCCAATAGTTCAACTAAATATCTATTTCTAACATTAAAAGACCCAGAAAGAGTTTTGTGCGTGTAGCTATTAGCTGCAACTGGCTCTACTCCTGGTGAGGCTCCACCACAGATAATAGAAATAGAAGCTGTTGGTGCAATAGCTGTTTTATTAGAAAATCTTTCATTATAACCATAATCAGCAGCATCTGGGCACGGCCCTCTTTCATCTGCCAAATCTTTAGAAGCCTTATCAACATTTTCTTGAATGTGTTTAAATATTTTTTTATTCCAAGCTTTGCTCATTACTGACTCCAGTGGAATATTGTGTTGTTGTAAATAAGAATGGAAACCCATAACACCTAAACCAACACTTCTTTCTTTTTCAGCAGAATATTTTGCATCATCAAATTGTTCAGGGGCTCTTTCAATAAAATCTGTTAATACGTTATCTAAAAATCTCATAACATCATTAATCATAACTTTATCATCTTTCCATTCATCGTACTTTTCTAAGTTTAAAGATGAAAGACAACAAACAGCCGTTCTGTCTCTTCCATTTTTATCTATTCCAGTAGGCAAAGTTATTTCACTACAAAGATTAGACGTTTTAACAGTTAAGTTTGCAAGTTTGTGATGTTGTGGAATTTGTCTGTTAACAGTATCGATGTAAATAATATAAGGCTCACCCGTTTCAATTCTTGCAGTCAATAATCTAATCCATAAATTTCTTGCCGAAATAGTTTGTTGAACAGTTCCATCAGCAGGACTTTTCAATGCCCACTGCTCATCTGTTTCGACAGCTCGCATAAATGCATCTGATACTAAAACACCGTGATGAAGGTTTAAAGCTTTTCTATTCGGATCACCACCTGTGGGTCTTCTCATTTCAATAAATTCTTCAATTTCAGGATGCTCAATCGGAAGATAACATGCAGCAGACCCTCTTCTTAATGAGCCTTGACTAATTGCCATCGTTAAAGAATCCATAACTTTAATAAATGGAATTATTCCAGATGTCTTTCCAACTTTACCAATTTTTTCTCCAATAGATCTAAGGTTTCCCCAATAACTTCCAATTCCACCACCTTTGGCAGCTAACCAAACATTTTCACTCCATAGATCAAGTATTCCATTCAAGCTATCTGATGCTTCATTTAAAAAACATGAAATTGGCAAACCTCTTTTTGTTCCACCATTTGATAAAACTGGAGTTGCTGGCATAAACCATAAATTACTGATGTAGTTATAAATTCTTTGAGCATGCAAATTGTCATCCGCATATGAACTTGCGACACGTGCAAATAAATCTTGATAAGATTCGTTGTGACCTAAGTATCTATCTTTTAAAGTTGCTCTACCAAAATCTGTTAATTTTGAATCTCTTGATCTGTCGATCTTAATAATAATTCCTTTTTCGTTCTGAAATAGTTCTGTTTCGTTGCTTAATGAAAATAAATCTGGTCTTTTTTCTTTAGTTAATTCTCTATTATCAGGGCTATATTCGGAGACAGCTTTCTTGAGTGCCTGTGATAGTATTTTATTCATAAGTTTTTAAAATTTTAGTTTATTTTTTACAAAACAACTACATGTTGTATGCAATAAGCATTGATACACTATATAAATCATTGTTCAACAGAACATTTATAGAACATATGAAAAAAAAAACAATAAAAAAATTAAAATAAATGTATGAAACATAAGTAATGACAACAAAATTAAAAATAGATCCCTACGGTTTTAGAGAGTATGACGCGAGATGGCTGTATGAGAAGGATATAAACCAACTGGGAATAGAGAATCTGGGTAAAGGTTTAGGTACTCAAATTATAAAACATACAAAAAAAAATAATCCAAGAGTAATTGTGGGTCACGACTATAGATCTTATAGCGAGGAAATAAAAACTGCCCTTAAAAAAGGACTACTTTCAACAGGATGTAATATTGAAGACATAGGCTTGTCGTTATCTCCTACTGTTTACTTTGCACAATTTAATTTAGATGCTGACGCTGTTGCAATGGTTACCGCTAGTCATAATGAAAATGGTTGGACTGGAGTTAAAATGGGTATCAAAAAAGGTTTAACCCATGCACCAGAAGAGATGAAAGAATTAAAAGAGATTACTTTAAATGAAAATTTCATAAAAGGTGAAGGTAGTGAAAAAAAAATAGAAGGTTTTCAACAAATTTATAAAGATGATTTAATAAATAAAAACAAGATCAAAAAAAAAATTAAAGCAGTTGTTGCTTGTGGTAATGGAACAGCTGGAATATTTGCACCTGAAATTTTAAGAGGTATTGGTTGTGAAGTAATAGAATTAGATTGTGATCTTGACTGGACGTTTCCAAAATATAATCCAAATCCAGAAGATTTAGAGATGTTACATGCAATAGCGAAAGCTGTTAAAGATAATAACGCAGATATTGGTTTTGGTTTTGATGGTGATGGTGATAGAGTTGGTGTGATTGATAATACAGGGAACGAAATATTCTCTGATAAAATTGGCTTATTGATTGCAAGAAACTTATCTAAAACTCATAAAGGTTCTAAGTTTATTGTTGATGTTAAATCAACTGGATTATACGCAACTGATAAAGTTTTAGCGGATAATGACTGTGAAACAATTTATTGGAAGACAGGTCACTCACACATTAAAAGAAAAGTTAATACTGAGAAAGCTTTAGCTGGATTTGAGAAAAGTGGTCACTTTTTCTTTAATCAACCATTGGGTTTTGGTTATGACGATGGAATTAATTCAGCAATTCATGTGTGTCATCTATTAGATAATCAAAATAAATCTATGCATGAGATTATAAAAGAAATCCCTAATACTTTTCAAACACCAACAATGGCTCCATATTGTAAAGATGAAGAGAAATATCAAGTAGTTGAAGAACTTGTTAAGCAAGTAAATGAAATTAAAGATAATAAAAATAAAATTGACGACCAAGAGATTAGTGAAGTACTAACTGTTAATGGTATCAGATTTTCTTTTAAAGATGGTTCATGGGGATTAATTAGAGCCTCATCAAATAAACCATCTCTTGTAATCGTTACAGAAAGCCCAACTTCAGATCAAAGAAAGAAAAAGATCTTTGATTTTATTGATGACCTTTTACAAAAAACTGGAAAAGTTGGCGAGTATGATCAAAAAATATAAATACTTACTAATCTTTATCCTCCTTTTTACCTCTAAAAGTCATGCTCTAAGCCCTGAATACGAGAAGGAATTGTACATTGGTTGTTACACTAACTCTAAGCAATACATTGGTACAGATGGCGCTAAAATATACTGCCAGTGTACTGTTGATAAATTAAGCGCAAAATTCAACAACGAACAGATGGATGAAGTCTTTAGTAAAGAGCCTGATGAAATTCAACAACTAACTGAATTTGCAACAATTGCTTGCGAAAAATAAGAAATAAAGCTTTTCAAATAAATAAATAATTAATAGATTTCAAAAATGGAAAATAAGAAAAATTTCGGTTTTGGAACACAAATTAGAAAATCTCCTTACTTTAACTCAACAGTTAAATGGGGTGCAACAGGTTTTTCAGTTTATAATCACATGTACATTCCTCGCGACTTTGGATCTCCTGAGCAAAACTTTTGGAATTTAGTTAATGAAGCAATTTTATGTGATGTTGCAGTTGAGCGACAAGTTGAAATTACTGGACCAGATGCTACTAAATTTATTCAACTCTTAACACCAAGAGACTTATCAAAACTTGCTGTTGGGCAATGTAAATATGTTTTAATTGTAAACAATGAGGGTGGGATTTTAAATGATCCAGTTTTATTAAGATTAAAAGAAAACCATTATTGGTTGTCTCTTGCAGATAGTGATATTTTATTATGGGCACAAGGAGTTGCAGTAAATTCAAACCTTGATGTTAAAATTATCGAACCCGATGTCTCCCCTCTTCAATTACAAGGACCAAACTCTGGAAAAATTATGGAGGCTTTATTTGGTGAAAGTATTAATGATCTTAAATATTATTGGTTACGTGAATTAGATTTAGACGGCATTCCTTTAATTGTATCACGTACCGGCTGGTCAAGTGAGCTTGGATATGAATTATACTTAAGAGATGGTTATAAAGGAGATGAGTTATGGGAAAAGATAATGGCAGCTGGTAAACCTCATGGATTAAAACCAGGTCACACATCATCTATTAGACGTATTGAAGGTGGAATGTTATCATACCATGCTGATGCTGATATTAACACGAACCCTTATGAACTAAATCTAGGAAGGTTAGTTAACCTTGATACCAATATAAACTTTATTGGTAAAGATGCGTTACAAAAAATAAATACTGATGGCATTAAAAGAAAGCAAGTTGGAGTTATCTTGGATTGTGATCCTTTAACTGGACCTAACACTACCTTTTGGGAAATCTTAAAAGACAATAAAGTAGTTGGTAAAATTACTTCTGCAGTTTACTCACCGAGATTAAAACAAAACATAGCCCTTGCAATGGTTTTAATTGACAATTCAGAGATTGGTACAGTGCTTGATGTTAAAATGAATGACAAAATCATTAAAGCAACGGTTGTTGAAAAACCTTTCTATGATCCTAAAAAGAAGCTCGCAAGTTCCTAGTAAGTCTAGTATTTATAAACCATGTTAACTCCAAAAGATTATATTTCCCTATACTTACTAGTTATTATCTTAACGGTAGTCTCAGTTAACTTCATGTACCGTCTTTATTTCTAGTAATATTCCTTATCTTTTTTTTTAATAAACGATCTAGATGATCCAGTTACTTTCTTAAGTAAAGCTTTATTTGATGCTTGTAAAAATGATGACACAAATACTATAAGACAAAGAATTATTAAAACTGCTAAATCTATTGCTTCAAAAGATAGTAGATATTGTAAAACTTGTGAAAAAGTCAAAGAATTACAAGATTTTAGAGATGAAACTTTAAAAACTAAATATGGAAATGTTTGTAACACATGTAGAAAACCGAAATCTAGATATTGGGGTTACAGAAGATATAGATGAAGGTGATAAACTTTATTTCTTATAAATTCACAAAACCACGATCGCTAAAAGTTTTTTCATTTTTTATAATAGGTCATTTATAGATGTACTCCACTCAGAATCAAAATGCTTATCCCAATAGAGTTTGTGAATTTTTCTTGTAACATCCCCTACTGTTCCTTGTTTAATATTTTCCCCACTTACTTTTGTTATTGGCATTACCCCTCCAGCTGTTGAGGTTGCAAATAATTCTTCAGATGATTTTAACATTTCAATAGTTATAGATTTTTTATTAACGTTAATATTTAGTTCTTTTGCTAAATCAAAAACCGTTTGTCTTGTGATACCTTCTAACACCCCATGGTCTGGTGTATTAATTCCATTTTCATCAACAGAAAAAATATTAAAGCCTGGGCCTTCAGATATATTGTTATCCTCATCTACCAATAAAGCAGTATGATGTCCTCTCTCATAAGCATCAAGCATACCTGTAACTAAATCCATCCAATGATAATTTTTAATAGTTGGATCAATTGAACTTGGGGGAATTCTTGTTATATCAGTCAAATATACATCTAATCCTTTTTCAAAATCTTCTGGCCTAAGTATCCAACCAAAGGGTACTGCAAAAGCCATAAAACGTGGTGTCGCTTTACGAGGATCTCTAACAAAATTTGGAGACATTCCTCTTGTTTGTATCATTTCAACATAAGAATCTTCAAGATCAGCTTTTTTAACACAGCCTGCTAATATTCTTTTTATTTCTTCACGACTAAGGCTGCATGGCATTCTGAGTTTTTCTGTTGATTTAAAGAAACGATCAATATGTTTATCTAATTGAAAAAATCTACCCTTCCAAACATGGACAACGTCATATGTTGCGTCAGATCTTAAAAAACCCCAATCTAAAATAGGAATTTTTGCTTCAGAAAGTCGAATGAATTCCTCATTCATCCATGCCGATCCTTTTGGAAAAATATCACTCATGATCTAAGACTAACAAATATAGAGGTTTTTTCATTTATTTTCTTACACTCCAAGCTTGATAGGAATTTAGTGATTTATTACAAAGTTCCAATGATAAATTTCTCATTAAATGAACTGGAGTTCCACCCCCACCTTTCTTAGATTGTCCCTGACCAACAGTAAGACATAATTTTCTATTACTAATCAAACGGATCTCATTTTTATTAGACCATTCAAAATTTTGAAGCTTGTTACGATCACATTTTTCTAATTTTAAATTTGTTGATGCTTTAAGTGATGAGGCTTCCATACAAACGTTAAAAGATGGTAAGATAAATTGGTTGTTAGTTAATTCAAGAGGATTAAAACCTTGATCTGGAGAGATTTCTCCTTGGTAAGAATAACAAGTGTGTGCCTGAAGTCCTTTATCAATTTTTGCTTTTAATTTATGCCCTCTTATATCAATACAAAAACCTCTTGGGTCATCTAATTGGTTTAACAAATAAATTTCAACATTATCATCTGCCTGAGACGAAGTTATTAATAACAACCCCAGAGCTATGATCCCTAAAAATTTTATCATTTTTTCTTTAATCTATAATCCCTGCTAAATTTTTAGTAGCCTTTTTTTTGGATCCTGCAGTTAATCCTTTGACATAAGCTGTTGCTATTCTTTCTGGATTTTTAATGTTTCTTTTTTTAAATTTTTTTAATAAATCTTTGTAGTTAGGTTTTCTAGGCATTACTTTGGAGCTTTATTTAACATTTTTATCAAAATCCTCTGTCATCTCAATAATCAGTGGTCTAAAGAAACTTGTAATAATAATTATGAGTGCAGAAATTATTAGTAAGACATCAAATTTAACTACATCTACCATAACTTTCGTAGTACCTAAGACAACATGCACTAGCATTGTTAAAAACATTGCACCTAGCCATAAATATATTACTGAAAATTTATATGGTTTAGCTACTAATCCAGCACCTAACAAAGCACCTAGTATAAGAATAATAGGATCGGTTCCGATAGCTGTTAAACCGCCGAAGAATAAACCAATGAAGGCTATGTTAGCTACATAACCAACAGAGAAAATTAAAATATTTGCTACTATGATTAGGTAGGAGAAATATAATAAAACCATTGAATTTAAAAATTGATTAATAAAATTATTATAGCGATAGTTATTAATACAGCACTCACAATAATATAATTCAGCCTAATATTAAATTTTTTGAATACTATTTCAGTAATTTTTTCCCAGAACACCACAATGAAGAGGGCAATTATAGCTGGCAGAATATATTTAATCATTAATGAAGACTACCAAACCTTAAATCAGGTGTCTAGGTGATGGAATGATTATCACTTAATGAAATAGATGATTGTTAGAATTATAAGGATAATAACAATCCAAATAGTAAGATTAGTTAAGAATTGTTTTAATTTAGAATTAGATTGTAGAAAAGCTGGGAGTACTAATAAGAGTATCCCTAGCATATAAACAAAGGGTAATATCTGATCCATCATTATATCTAGTTTGTATTATGAAACGATTGTACGAGACCGTCTTTCATTCTGCTTTATTTTATCAAAGGTTTTCTCAATTATTTTAGCTTTCGGTCTTAGCTCTTCTTTGCTATCTTTTTTTAAAAGATTTGCCCCAGCTGTTTTATTAAATCCGTCTATTTTTTTAAAATATTCTTTGTTTTTAGATTGTGATTTACTGTACCAAAGGTCTTTTAATTGTTTGGTGTAATCTTCAAGTTTACTCTTATCCCAAGTAATATTTTCTTGTTTTCTCATCAAATTATAAAATTGGATGAAGTCTTTTGATTTAACCCACTGTCTAATTATATGAGTGAGTGACTTGTCTTTATTTTCTGGATCAAGTTGCTTTTGTGTAACTATCGCAATAATATTTAATGAATAAGACGCTCTATTAACATCATAATTAGATGCAATACCTTGATCACACCCCTTTAATAAGCTTAATACTTTCTCAAGATCACTGTCTGAATGTGTTAGGTATTCAATTACCTTGTCCCACTTATCTTTTGCAACTTTAACCATTAATAGACAATACACAGATTAAGGAGCTTACTCAATTAACGATTAGTGAATATTTAATCAACATGGCCACGGCTACAAAACCGAGACCATATTTACTCAGTTATTGATTTTACAAGCTGACAGGGTTACCTGGTCTGCCGTTAGGTAAATCTTTGTTTTTGATTTCAGTGACAGCGTCTTTTGCAGTACTGATTTTTACCTCTGTTATTTCTTTAAGGCGGTCGTTATCAACTAATTGCTCTTTGCAATAACTAATAACCTTTTCCTTAGCATCATCAGCGGATTCTGCGTTGATGATTTCTTCTCTAGACGATGTTGATTTTTCAACTACGTCGACTTTAACTTTATACAAATTGGTCATATGACCTCCTTATCAAAAAACAATAACATGGCAGCATATACGCCACAACCACCAATCAGGTATTTAAGTGATGAAATGAAGGTTAATCAACTATAATAATTATAAAAGTACAATTTGAGCAACCTATGAGAGAACACTTCTATTAGATCAGTCATACACTTGTATTTAACTAATTATAAAAAATAGGCTCTTATTTAAATTAATAACAGTTAAGGAGAAATATAATGTTGTGTATAAATATATCTTACAAAGTTCATTACACCGGCTGAGAGGACGTCGCTACTTATTTGATAATCCAAAAGATGGATTTTATTCTTTTTATTTTTTATAAGTTTATTTTCAGGGTTTGAAACAACAAAGCTAATAGCAAGTAGGATTAGAAAAGATATTAAGATTACCCAATACATAAAGATATACTACTAAATCTTAAATCAGGTGTCTAGGTGATGAAATGATAATTAATTGGTTTATCTTCTAGTTGGAATTTTAGATGCAACGTACTGTTTTCGAACACCTTCTCTAAAGTAAATATAAACCCCAGCTGAAATTATACAAATGACCCCTAACAAAGTTCTAAGAGATGGAATTTCATTAAACAAAAAATAACCTGGGATCATTGACATAATAATCAATGAATATTCAAATAATGAAACAACGGATGGGGATGCAATAATATAAGCTGAAAAGATACATAAGAACCCAATAGATGCTGCAACTCCAAAGAATAATATAAACTTCCAAGTATAATCAAAATTTGTAAACCATTCTCTAAATATAAACTGTGTAGTTGGGTCAAAATCAGTGTTGTTGAATTGACCATTGCCCATAAAGACATAAATGATGCCACATAAAACAAGAGCAATTAAATAAAAATAGTATAACTGGGTGTTTACATCATCCTTATCAGATGTGTATTTAGTAATAGTCATTGATGCTGCATAAAATAAAGCACTTAACACTGGTAACAAATTTCTATAATCAAAATTTTCAAAATCAGGATTTAAGACGATTAATACACCAAAAAAACCAAAGGCAATAGCGGACCATCTTCTAATACCAATAAATTCTTTTAAGAAAAATTTAGCAAAGATAGATACGAAAAAAGGACAAGAAAAGAATAAAGCATTAGCAGTTGCTAGTTGCATATAAGTGATAGAGATAAAAAAGGTTGAAAAAGCAACAAAATGTAGCAACACTCTTGCAAAAGTTAATACAGGGTAATGTGTTTTAAGCGATACTTTCTGTCTTTTAAAACTTAAATAAATAAAAAGCACTGTTGCTGCAATCAAATACCTTCCAAAGAAGATCTCATAAAGAGCAGATTTTTCAAATATAAATTTAATTAACGAGTCTTGGATTGCAAACAAGCTCATTGCAATCAGTATTAAAACTATCCCTTTTGAATTATTGTCCCTACTCATTATCTAAGCTTAAATCTTGAGCAAAGAAACTTAAAGATAAGATAGTTAAATTTACCAAGACCGTAATAATTAAGTGCAGGTTTCTTAGTTTTTACCTTATTAATTTTTTTCTTCTTCATGGCTGATATAGTTTTGTGTTTCATTTGAATGCTTAAAATTATAACAATCTGTACAAAGTAAGATGACTTCAGGGCCTGAACTCACTTGCGTTAAGATAGCAGTATCATCTCCACACTCACTGCACCCTGATAAACGTTTTTTCATTTATGTTTTTTACGGGTAATTTCATTAATCTTATCGATATAATTCTTTATCTCATTACCATCTGCAGGTTTATTGTCTTGCTTTGGGTTCTTCTTTCTTTGGTAAGAATAATAAATAGGCATAACAATGGATAAGCCAACGATAACAATTGCTAATATTATTTCAGAAGCTGTGACCATTTTAATATTTAAAGTTATTTTAATTTTATATTTTTTTGAATTTGATTAACTATAATCCAAAATAATGAACAATTATATTCTATTTTTAGTCACCCTTTTTTGCTGGTCCCCTACCTGGTATGTCATCAAATTTCAGTTAGGCTACGTTGATCCATTAGTTTCAGTATTCTATAGGTTTTTAATTGCTGCAATAATTATTTTTATTTATCTGATTTATAAGAAGAAAAATCTTAAGTTTTCTTTAAATCAACATGCATGGTTTTTATTTTTTGGTATTTGTCTTTATTCTCTAAATTACGTTTTCTTTTACCTATCAAACACTTATTTAATAAGTGCATTTCCAGCCGTTGTCTTTTCAACGGTAGTTATTATGAATATTTTAGGAGAAGGATTTTACTTTAAAAAAAAGCCTTCTTTAAAAACTTTACTGGGTGCAACCATTGGAATGATTGGAATTATAATCATTTTCAGTGATGAAATTTTCAATTTCAGCTTAGCAAATGGAACTCATGTTGGATTATTTTTAGCATTGCTTGGAACATTTTGTGCATCAACAGGTAACATGGTTCACCAAAGAAACTTAAATAACAACTTTCCATTAATACCAACACTTGCGCACGCAATGCTTTATGGATCATTAGTTACTTTGTTAATCACTCAGATAAAAGGTACTGAATTACTATTTGAATATAGCTTCAGTTACATCGCGTCTCTTGCTTATTTATCAATAGTTGGCTCAATATTTGCTTTTATCTTTTATTTAAGATTATTAGAGAAAGTAGGGGCTGGGAGAGCTGGTTATGTAGGAGTTGTTATGCCTGTACTTGCTTTATTAATCTCAACAGTGTTTGAAAACTTAGAATGGCAGCAAGATTTAATAATAGGCTTACCTATTTTAATTATTGGAGCTGTGCTTGTTATTAATCAAAAAATTAAACCTGTATAATAAGTTAATTAGCTAAAGAATTATAAATACATCCTAAACTGATACCAAGTGTTTGATCTGACTTTAAAGATGCTGCTCTTGGATACATTTCATCTTTTATAAACTTAGAGGTCCTATGATCTGGGTATCTATATTGAAGGATATGAAACCAGGCTGAACCATGAGAAGTTGAGTTAAAGTCACTCCTAAAGTCCTGTTTTCCATTACTTGCATGAGAGTTATATTTCTTTTTTGCCCATGGCTCAATTACTGAATGATCAAGATATGCGTCATGAAACAATTCTACAGCTTTTAATAATTTTTTTTCATAATTTTTTGGTAATTTAACATTGGCTGCTTTTGCTATCTCCATTATTATAAAAGCCTCTCCTAAAGCTGAATGATGATACCACAATGCACGGTTTCCCCTTGTAGTTCTATCCTTAATGCTTCCATCTTTTAATAATAATTTATCTGATCCTTTAATTAGTTTCTTTACCAAAGTTTTATATTTTTTATTTTGACTATGTTTAATTGAAAGGTTTGGAAAGAACCAACCTGCAGAGTTACCAAAATAAGTAAATTCTTTTACATATTTTATTCTTTTATGAAAAGGTTTAATCCATTCGTTAATAACTTTATGCCTTAGGTCATCTTTTTTATAATCGATAAAATAAAAATCATATAAGTAATTTAAACCCATGATTACCTCTAAAGTTCTTGAAGAATCATGGGTTGGTGCTGGATCTTGACCTTTAGGATCTTTCCAGGAACCCTCACATTCTTTTAATATAAATCTATTCTCAATATTAGTGTAACAAACTTTAGTTTTTGTCAGCGCTTTATCATTTGCCCATTCAAATAGTTTATCAAATAAAAATTCTTGTAATTCAAAATTTTCAGAAATGAATGCATAATTAGTGGTGGAGGCAAATTCTCTAAAGACATCCATTGCACGGGTGCCTTTTACTTTATTCTCATTATCCATTTTTGAGTTGTAGCCTTGAATTTTCATTGGAAGATCTTCATTTATTTTATCTATAAATGGATCAAAACTTTTAAAGCAAACATTAACCTTGTGTTCTTTTGAAAGAGATTTGAAATCGTTTAAAACATTATCTGGTATAAAAGGTGACTCACTTAATTGATTAGCTTTAGCATTTACTATGAAAAAAATAAAAAATACTAAGGTGGTTAAAAATTTTTTCATAAATATTTTATAAATTAACTTTTAACTATTTAGCACATTTTCCAATAGAACCTAAAGAGCATTTGGTTCCATCAATCCAAACTGCGTTGTTTAAATTGGCACCATCAAATGTGGCATTTAAAATGTTAGCACCTGTTAAATCAGCTTCAAAAAGGTTGCTATTACTAAAGTTTGTCTCAATTAATGATGAGCCTTTGAAATTTACTCTTGTTAAGTTGGCACTTGAAAAGTTTGCTTTTTCAAAAATACCACCTTCAAGATTTGCTTCATATAAATTGGTTCTAATAAAAGAAGATTCTACAAAATTGCCATTAGCCAATGTTGCATTCATCATTACACCTTTATCAAAGGTGACTTTAATAAAGCTAATGAAAGAAAGGTTAGAGTTTGGTATATAGGCTCTACTTAAATCTTGGCCTTCTGAGAATTGACAATTAGAATAATCTACCCCATCAGTTGGGGCATCATCACAACCAGCTTTTGCACCATTAGTTAATAATAAGCTTAAGACTAAAATGGTAAAAAGCTTGCCAATAAAGCTAGTTCCAAATATTTTTTTCACAATTAGATGCTAACAAAACATCATTAGGTTGTCTCTAAATAATATAATTTTTAAATGCTGATATACGCTTAAAAGTGAGTATCAATTTAATTGGTTATTCGTGTTGCAATTTATATGTTTTTTTTATTAAATTTTTTAAATCTATACCAGGAACTTTTAAAAAAATATCTCCTAATACAATTTTAAAAACTTTTTTATAATGCTGAAAACCAGTTTTATTTCCTATTTTATTAAAGCTAATATTTGAAAGATTTATTTTAATTTCATTTGATTTTCTAGATGTCTTAATAAATCCCTGGGTATCATGTGTTTCAAGTTTTAAAATTAAAAAATTTATATCCTTTTTTTTGATTGGGTAAATTTTTGGTTTATAATTATCTTTATTTTTTTTAACTTCTTCTAAATTGTCATTAGTAATCACACCATCTTTAATTTCAATATCTACAAAAATCTTTGAATTATAAAAACTTAAATGATCAATAATTATTAAATCAGTAAATAATGATTTAAAATTATATTTAATTTTAACTTTTTCTGCTTCAAAAATATTTTCATAATAAATTTTACTGGTGTTTTTAACCTGTATTGAATTCAAAGTTAATTGTTTTTTTGAATAATCTATATCAATATTTTTTATAGATATATTTTTATCACTCAGTTTTGATGTAGTAAAAATAATTACTTGAGAAATTATAGTTTTATTAAAAATTACAAGAGATAAAATTAAAATAAAAGATACTATAATTTTTTTCATAAGTGATAGTCTTGAATTAATTTAATTAGGTTTTGTCCAATATCCATAAACACAACGTGTGCCACGCCTTGAACAATCATAAGTGTCATGTAAAATTCCATCTTTAACAACAGTTATATGTTTTGAACAAGATACAATTAAAGTACCACTAGGAAGTTCATCTTTTTTTAAATGAACCTTACAACCTTGTCCAATAAACATTGTTGGTGTCCATTGCCATCCTAATTTTTCAAGATATTTTTTAACAACTACTCTGTGTGTACCTGATCTTGGGCTGTCATTTTTTTGTTTTAAGCTTTTGGCGAGTCTAGTTCGTGATGTAGTTCTAAATTCCTCATTTGCTTCATATAAATCATCATAAATTCTTTGATAAGGAAAACCTGATACAATGGCAATAGATCTAACCACACAATCACCAGCTTTACCCTTGTATCCCGCTGCAGCTCTTCCACCATCATTGATTTGTAATTCTAAATTGCTGCTTGAAAATAATCTTTTAAAGAAATTCACGATTTTGTTTTATGATCTAAAATCTCAACCATGCACTGTGTTGCATATTCACGCCATTGACTAGCTGATTTATCCTTCAAATTATTAAGATGATTCATATTGCTATCAATATTTTCTTGATGCTTAACTTTGTCAGTCTCTTCTAGATTTTTTTCCATATTAGTAAGATTAGTTTTCATTGCATTAATCCAACTATTTCCAAGTTCAACACACTTTGGATCATCTTTCTCATCACAAATTTGTTGAAAGAAATTGAAAATTACATCATCTGCTTTTATCTCTTTGCTCATCTTACCTGCCAAAAATACCTAATTTAACATCATAATCAACTGCAATTCCGTAATCAGGATCGTCATCACTATCAACAACAAGCTGACCTGCTCTGCTTAATAATCTATGACAATCTTTAGTTAAATGTCTTAATTTAACTTTTTTTCCAAAACTATTATATTTGTCAGCAATATCTTCAATAGCTTTTAATGCGGATTGATCAATTACTTTTGACCCAGCAAAATCTATAATAATTACTTCAGGATCTTCTTCTGGCTTAAATAATTCTAAAAAACTATCAGTTGAACTAAAAAATAGTGGCCCTTCTATTTCATACACCTTGGCTCCTTTTTCTCTAATGGACGGTCTCTCAACAGCTCTAATTCTAGATGCAGATTTCCAAGCAAATACTAATGCCGATACTATAACTCCTACAATTACAGCAACTGCTAAATCTTCCAAAACAGTTACAACAGTTACAAGGACGATCACTAACGCATCACTCTTTGGTACAAAAAATAATATCTTTAATGAGTTCCACGCAAACGTTCCAATCACAACCATAAACATCACTCCAACGAGGGCTGCAATGGGAATCATCTCAATATAAGATGAAGTGTATAAAATAAAAATTAATAAAAATAATGCAGCAGCAATTCCAGCTATACGAGTTCTACCACCTGACTTTACATTAATCATGGATTGTCCGATCATCGCACATCCACCCATTCCACCAAAAAAACCTGTAACTGTATTTGCTAAGCCTTGAGCTAAACATTCTTGGCTCGCACCCCCTCTTTTATTGGTAATTTCACCTACTAAGTTTAAAGTTAACAAACTTTCAATTAAGCCAATGGCTGAAAGTATAAATGCATAAGGAAAAATTATTTTTAATGTTTCAAAGTTCAATGGAACACTTGGTATTGAAAAATTTGGTAATCCACCCTTAACACTTGCAAGATCTCCAACACTTGGAATATCAATCTTTAATACTAAAACTAATACAGATGTTGCTAAAATTGCAGCTAGAGTTGCTGGAACTGCTTTAGTAATTTTTGGTAGCAACCAAATGATTAACATAGTTAAAGCAACGAACCCTATTGAATAATATAACATGTTCCCTGTAATCCATACAGATTGACCTATTGAATTAACAGTTTTGAACTGACTGAGTTGTGAAATCCCAATTACAATAGCAAGTCCATTAACAAAACCCAGCATTACAGGTTGAGGTACCATTCTAATAAATTTTCCAAGCTTAAAGACACCAGCTAGTAACTGTAAAATTCCCATTAACACTACGGTTGCAAATAGATATTGAGCACCGTGATCCATAACAAGAGAAACCATAACAACAGCTAAGGCACCAGTTGCTCCTGAAATCATTCCAGGTCTTCCACCAAATACAGCTGTAATCAACCCAACAATAAAAGCTGCATAAAGCCCTGATAAAGGTGCAACTCCTGCAACAAAAGCAAAGGCAATAGCTTCAGGAACTAAGGCTAAAGCAACCGTTAAGCCTGATAAAACTTCAATTCTAAATAAAGAAAAGGATGCCCCTTCCTTTGGAATATAATCTTGTGAGTTAAAACCAATAGATTTTGCAAATGATGAGAGTGTGGTTTTAATCAATGTTTAAATTTTAATTATTTATGAATCGAGATGCTAGCTATTTAGTAAAGCAAGCGGTTGATAAAGTCTACTTTCAATTAATAAGTGTTAACAAATTTACGACGAATCAGATACACAATAATTAAGAGGTAGTGGCGGGAGACTAAAACTACCTCTGTCCTTACCCTTTAATCCTTAAAATACTTTTTAATCTTAGCGATAGTTTTCATTAATAGTACTTTTGTATAAGGCTTCCCTTTAACCACCCAAACTGACAAAGGCCACGTACTATCATTAGTAGATCTTGCAATAATATGAATATGTAATTGAGGAACAATGTTGCCAATCTTTTCAACATTAAGTTTTTTTGTTTTAAAAATTTTTTTCATTAACTTACTGCAATGGACAATTTCTTTCATCAGTAATATTTGATCTTTAGATTTTAGTTCTGTGATGTCCGTAATATTTTTTTTATTAGGAATTAAAATGATCCAGGGAAATTTAACATTATCAATTAAACGAATACTACATAGTTTTAAATCAGCTATTAAATGAGAATCTTTCAGAAAATTTTTACTTACTTTATTAGTCATAGTTAAATATTAATATAAATGTGTTCTATAAGCAAAAATTATTATAGGCTAATTTTATTATGGCTGATAAACAAATACGTTCCGTTGCTAAAACATTTTCATGGAGACTTTTTATTTTTATCTACTGGGTAATATTTGGATATATTTTTACTGGTAGTTTTAAGGGAGCTGGAATACTAGGGCTAGGTTCTATAATTCCTCTCTTTTTTTATTATTTTCATGAAAGAATCTGGAATAAAGTTAAGTGGGGTCTTAATTAAAAAATAAAGAATATATTTATAAATATTTCTTTATTTTATCAGAGACGATTACTTTATTATTATTCATATATTCTTCATGATTTTTTTCTATATTTTTAAGTTCATAAAGATAATTAACCATCACACCATAAGATCTTTTAAAACCAGTTTCTGAAATATTTGCATTAACAACTATATCATCAACAATTGCTCCATTGCCTAAATGAAATCTACTAACATCATTCACTGGTAGTCCTTTTTCATTTTTTTCATTAACAATATAATGAGCTACTAATCTTATTATAGCTTCTTTATTTCTTATAATTCTACTATCACCTAATTTTAAGTCTTGAGATTTTAAAAAGATCGCATCTTGATCTTTTAGATCGCCTAAAATATTTTTAATCTTAGTTTCCTCTAAATAGGTAAACCAATCAGCAAACCCTGGGATAGGTGATAAGGTACCAAAGTTTTTAATGTGAGGTAGTTCTTCTTGTATTTCATAAACCACTCTCTTTATTAAAAAATTACCCAAGGTTACTCTTGATAGACCTTCTTGACAGTTACTAATTGAATAAAAAGTAGCTGTATCATAAGATTTTACCTCATTATCAGTCGGCTTCATTAATTCTTGAATAGATTTACCAAGACCTTTTGTAAGGGCTACTTGAACAAAAATAATAGGCTCATCTTCAAGTGCCGGGTGAAAATAAGAAAAAAACCTTCTATCTTCACCTAACCTTCTTTTAAGTTCGTTCATATCTTTTATTTGATGAACTCTTTCGTATTTAATTATTTTTTCTAAAACTGCAGCCTTTGTATCCCATGTGATTTTAGCAAGTTTAAGAAATCCTGGATTAAACCAAGCTCTAAATAAATGTCTAAGATCATTATCTAATTCTGAAAGTTCTTTATTGTCTTTTAATATTTTTATTAAATCTTCTCTCAAGGCAACTATAATCGCAGTTCCATTGGGTGCCATATTCATTCTTCTAAAAAGTTCCCTTCTCTTACCTTCAGAAACTTTAAATAAATCAGACAAAGTTTTTTCATTTTGAGATTTCGTATAATTTTCAATTGCTTCATTAACTTTTGTAAAGCTGGGCTTATATTTATCGTTAATTTTTTTAAAAAATAATAATTTATTTTCTGGAGATAGTGATTGATATAGTTCAGTAATATCTCTAGCTACAGTAATACCGAATGCTGCCCCTTTGTGTGAAATTAAATCATCACATAAAGATATAATAGATTCTAAGTCATTTTTTTTAATATTTTTTATACTAAAAAGTTTTTGACCTGCATCAGCAATTGATGAAATTATCTCTTTAAAATTAAACATAATTAATTATATAATATTTAAATATTCAACGAAAGATCTTATGGATACTATAAGCAAAAAAGTACCAAATATTTTACTTAATAGTTTTTTATCTATTTTATAAACAGCCTTTGCTCCTAACCTAGCCATAATCATTGTAACTGGAACAAATACTGCAAACCCTAATAGATTTATATAACCCACACTAAAAGGAGTATTGATATTATCAATTATCTTTCCACCCATAATCATGGTGATCGTTCCACTAAGTGAAATCAAAAAACCAACTGCTGCAGCTGTGCCAATCGATTTTCTTATGTCATAACCAAAAGTTCTCATAAATGGCACCATTAGAGATCCACCACCAATACCTAGGGGCACTGAAATAAAACCAATCACAATCCCAGAAATGTTTTTAACAATGTTAGAAATTGTTTTAGGATTTTCCACAAGTTTTTCTCTAAGGAAAATAAAAAATAAACCCACCATAAAAGCAAATATTGAAAAGAATAATACTAGAGTTGGTGTCTTTAGATTTACTGCTAAAAAAGTCCCCGCTATAACCCCCAATAAGATAAATATACCAAAGGATTTTACCATCTTGAAATCCACCGCATCATATTCCATATGAGTCTTGGTCGAAATTATTGAAGTTGGGATAATAATTGCTAAAGAAGTTCCAACAGCTAAATGCATTCTAGTTGCTAATTCAAAATCTAATACAGTAAAAGCATAATACAAAGCTGGAACCATTATAATTCCACCACCAACGCCAAGTAATCCAGCCATAAAACCTGCTACAGCCGCAGATATTCCAAGGACCGCTAGTAGGTTAATTATCTCACCGTAGTTTAAATTTTCCATTATGAGCTAACTTGATTAGCTTTCTCGTTATTTTGCACAATAGTCATTATATGTTTTGATTTTTGAAAATCTGAATCTCTTGCCATCATATTATCACTTAAATATCTCTTCCAATCTTTTGAACCAATTTGCCCATGATATAATCCAACTGTGTGTCGCATAATATGATTTACTTTTGTGCCAAGCTTAACTTCTTTCTCAAGGTACTCTAGTAGTTTCTCGGCAATCTCTTCTCTTGTAGGTCTTTCTTTTGTTCCAAAAATTTCATTTTCAATTTCAACTAACGAATAAGGATTTTGATATATGGATCTACCAATCATAACACCATCACATAAGGTTAAATGATTTTTAATCTCATCAATTTTTGAAATTCCTCCATTGATAATAATTTCTAAGTCTGGATTTTCTACTTTTATTTTGTAGACCATTCCATAATTAAGTTTTGGAATATTTAAATTTTGTTTAGGTGACATTCCAGTTAAAATAGCTTTTCGAGCATGTAATATAAAAGTGCTACAACCAACCCCTTTCATCTTTAATATAAAATTATTTAAGTAATCAAATTCTTCAGTATCATCAAAACCAATTCTAGTTTTTGCAGTGACTGGAATTTTACAAGCATTCACCATTGAATCGATGCATTCTGCAACAAGATCTGGTTCTCTCATCAAGCAAGCACCAAACATATTTTTTTGAACTTTTTTACTAGGACAACCTAGATTGATATTAATCTCATCATAACCCATGTCTTCTGCAATTTTTGCAACTTCAGCTAATTCTGCTTTATCGGATCCACCCACTTGTAAAGCTAAGGGTTTTTCTTCAGGACTATAAGATAAAATTTTTTTTCGGTCTCCATGTATTGCAGATTTTGTTGCAACCATTTCTGAGTACAGCATAACATTCTTGCTCATCAACCTTAAAAAATATCGATCATGACGATCTGTACAATCCATCATGGGTGCTACAGAAATTTTTCTATTAATGTCTTTTTTAATATCCAAGAGGTTTACCCATTAATTTATCAGGTAACCAACTTACAATTTCAGGAAAAATACACAATATCAATATGGATAAAACCATCATCATCATAAATGGAAATGATCCTTTTAAGATTGTAGATAAACTTACATCAGGTGTTATTCCTTTTATTATATAAAGATTTAATCCAACAGGTGGTGTAATTAAGCCTATTTCCATATTTATAGTGAATACAATCGCAAACCAATATGGATCAAAACCCAACGTAGTTATAACAGGTAATAATATAGCTGAAGTCATCACAATAACGGCAACTGGTGGTAAAAAGAAACCAGCAACAAGTAAAAACACATTAACCATTAAAAAAATCATCCACTTATTGCTACTTAATTCAATCATGCTTTGAGCAAGGGATTGCGTTACATAAAGTTGGGATAGTGTGAATGCAAAAAGATAGGATGCCGCAATAATAAACATTATCATAACACTCTCTTTCATTGAAATTTTAACAATATTCCATATTTTTTTAGGCTGATAAATTTTATAAACAACTGCAATCATTACAAAAACTAAAAATGCTCCAACACCAGATGCTTCAGATGGTGTCGCAACTCCTCCATAGAGAACATATAAAACCCCAACAATGATTGCTAAAAACGGAAAAATTCTAGGAAGAACTTCAAATTTTTCTTTTAAAGTTGGTGGCTTTCTATTTCTTAATAATTTTGATGCATTTTTATCAATGAAGTAACTGTGTATTAATGCCCACACAGCAAAAAGACTTGCCAACATAAACCCAGGAATAATGCCAGATAAAAATAGTCTTCCAATAGAAGTTCCTGTTGCCATACCATAAACAATTAAAACTATACTAGGTGGAATTAAAACTCCTAAAGTTCCTCCAGCAGCAATTGTTCCTGTGGCAATTTCATCTGAGTATCCTCTTTTTCTCATTTCAGGAATTCCCATGGTACCAATAGCAGCACATGTCGCTGGACTTGATCCGCTTAAAGCTGCAAAAATAGAGCATGCACCAATATTAGATATAACTAAACCACCTGGAACTCTCCATAACCATCTATCAAGACCAGTATACAAATCTTTGCCTGCAGGTGAATGGGCAACTGCCATCCCCATAAGAATGAACATCGGGATTGACAGTAATACAAAAGAATTTAGTCCTGCATAAAAAGTTTCAGCAAATACATCTAACATTTGCAGTCCTTCGAAAGCAACCAAGAGAGTAATTGAAACAAAACTTAATCCAAAAGCAATTGGAATACCTGAGAATAAAACTATTAGTGTAAAAACAGCAACAATTATTGCAATCGTTAACGGATCCATTATTTAAAATCCTTTTCATCAAATAGTTTTATTATTTCAGCAATATATTGAAGTATCATTAAAATAGAACCTATTAACATTGATGAATAAGGCACCCATAAAGGAGGATCCCATATTGTGCCTGTAGTGTAATTTTTAATGAAAGCTTCCTCTACCATTAAGAAACCAAAATAAAACAATGTTAGAAAAAACCCTAAGCTTAAAAATGAAGTAAAGATCTTGAGTTTAATAATATTTTTTTTAGACATAAAGTCGTAGATCCACTCCATACTTACATGAGCTTTTTCACTTAAAACATAAGCACTACCAATAAAAGTAGATGCAACAAGCAACATTGTAACCAATTCTGTTTGCCAAGTAATTGCATGTTGAAAAAAATATCTTTCAAAAACTAGTTCGACAATTACCAAGATAGACAAGATTAGAGCACCTACAGCAAAAGCTCCACAAGCTTGAGCTGTGTAATTACAAAATTTTAAATAATTTTTTATCATAAAAAAAGCCCTTATTTATTTTAAAACAAGGGCTTTATATATTAATTTATTTAACTGCTAAAGCCATTTCCATAAGCTTAGCACCACCTGGTACTTGCTCTGCAAACGCTTTGTGGGCAGTTTTCTTTGCGATCTCAATCCATTCAGCGTGATCTGCGGCAGTCATATATACTAACTCAACACCAGCATCTCTATAAGCATCTTCAAATGTCTTATCAAGGTTAGCTACTTGTGCTGTCATATATTTTTCAGCTACTTTTCCAGCTTTCATAAGAGCTTTTTGTTGCTTAGAACTTAAAGCATCAAAAGACTTCTTAGACATAAGGATCGGCTCATACATAAACCATAGACCAAATTTTCCTGGAGGTGTTGCACATTTTACTTGTTCGTAAATTTTGTAACTTACAAAACTTCCTGAGCTAGTATTTGCACCAGTTAATACACCTGTTTGTAGACCAGTATAAATTTCTGAAGATGGCATACTTTGAATACCAGCTCCTGCACCTTCAAGCATTTGGTTAAATGCTTTTCCAGCTGCTCTCATTACTTGACCTTTTGCATCACTAGGTTTTCTAATACATTTTGTTTTTGAAACAAAACCACCACCTAACCAAGCATCAGATAAAACAACTACACCTGCATCATTAATGATTTTTTTAATCTCAGTCATCATTGGAGATTTATTAAATCTTAGTGCATGATCATGGTTTTTAACTGTTCCTGGCATTAAAGTTGCACTGAACTCTGGGTGAAACTTTGATGCGTATCCTAAAGGGAAAGCAGATATATCTAATTGACCAGTAGTCATTGGCTTCCACTGTTCTTTAGGCTTATATAAAGATTTTGCAGGGTAAATTCTGATATCAATATCAACATTAGCTTTTTTTACTTCATCAGCAATAATTTGAACCATTTCGTGACGTGGGTCAAAAGATCCATCAGCTCTAGGAGTACCAGGCCATTGGTGACTTGCTTTTAACGTTACCGCATAAGCAGAACCAACTGTTGATAAAACTAAAACTAATGCTGTAAAATATAACGATATTTTTTTAAACATTATTATTCCTCTCATTATGTTATTTAAGAGATGCATATAATTAAAGTTATTGATAAGAGTCAACACTACACAAACACACTATTGTATAAAATATGGACGGTCCTTTAAAAAACCTATTAGTTCTTGACCTAACTAGGGTCCTAGTTGGCCCTTATTGCACAATGATGCTCTCAGATTTAGGTGCACGAGTGATAAAGGTAGAAGCGCCAGAGGTTGGTGATGATTCAAGAAAATTTGGGCCCTTTATTGAGGATTATTCAGCCTATTTTATGTCACTAAATAGAGGGAAAGAAAGTATAGCACTTAATCTAAAAAACACTGATGATAAAAAAATATTTGAAAAAATATTAGCTAAAGCAGATATCTTAGTTGAGAATTTTAAACCAGGTACATTAGAAAAATGGGGATATGGATGGAAAGATGTTTGTAAAAAATATCCAAGATTAATTTATGCATCAGCTTCTGGCTTTGGACAAACAGGTCCATTAAAAGAATTGCCTGCTTACGATATGGTTGTTCAAGGTATGGGTGGTTTAATGAGTGTTACCGGTCAGCCAAATTCTGAACCAACAAGAGTTGGTACATCTATCGGTGATATTACTGCAGGCTTATTCACAACTGTTGGAATTAATGCAGCCCTTTATGATAGAGAAAAAACTGGCAAAGGAACTTTTATTGATGTTTCAATGCTGGACTGTCAAATAGCAATTTTAGAAAATGCTATTGCAAGATATCTTGCTAAAAATGAAATACCAAAACCAATGGGATCCCGTCACCCATCTATTGCTCCTTTTGAGGCTTTTAAAACAAAAGATAGTCACATCATTATAGCAGCTGGTAATGAAAAATTATTTGAAAAACTTTGTAATGTTTTAAATATTCCTGAAATATCTAAAGATCCAAAATTTAATACAAACTCATTGCGATCAGAAAATATGGATGATCTTAAAAAAATACTTGAAGATAAACTTATTGTTAAGAATACTAATGACTGGATAAGTGAAATGGAAAAAGAAAAAATTCCATGTGGTCCAATATTTAATATTAAAGAAGCCGTTGAAAACCCTCAAGTTCAAGCAAGAAATATGATTGTTAAAGCACATCACAAAGTAATTGGAGATTTTAAATTAGCGGGTAATCCAATTAAAATGTCTAATTATAAGGATGAAACAACGCGTGGTGATATTCCAGACTTAGATGAACATAGGGAAAAAATCTTAAAGGAATTTAATAATTAACTATTAGGTTCTGTTTCTTCTGCATCTTCTTTTGCAGTTTCAGTTTCAGCTATTTGATCTAAAGAAACTTCAGTTTCTTCACTAACAGTTTCAGTTTCTTCACTAACAGTTTCAGTTTCTTCACTAGCAGTTTCAAGTTCTGGATTAACTTCTACTTCAGGTTCTGCTTTTGCAGTTAGTTCTTCTAAATCTTCCGGTGCAACTTGAATTTTTTCTGGAATTTTTCTAGCTCTTTTAGATGGTAGAATAGGTGTTCCACTTTTAGAAATTTCACCTTTGTACATACTATCAAAATCATCACCAATAATTTCGTCATCATCTGTACCATCATCAACTTGTTCAACATGTTTTCTAAGTTTATGAATGGCACTATCAGTTAAGTCTGAAACTTTAATAGTTTCTTCTGCAATTTCTCTTAAAGATATAACTGTGTTTTTGTCGTTATCTCTATCAAGAGTAGGCTCAAGACCTGAATTTAATTGAACAGCTCTTTCTTTAGCAACCAATACTAATTCGTAAGGACTTTCTACTTTATCTATGCAATCTTCTACTGTTACTCTAGCCATGCGCAGTATCTATACGGTGGTTAAAAAAAATCAAGGTTAATTTTACAAATATTGAGGATTAAGCTTGCTCTTTACAAGGAATAGCAACGATATTGCAATTAAGACATAAGATCCTGAAACTAAAGCGATTTGTTCAATAGAAAAGCTATTATCAATCAATATTCCAAATAAAGCTGTTCCAAATGCAGTTGAAAAAACCATGAAGGCTGTTGTGAGAGCTTTAATGGAACCAATATATTTAACACCATAAATTTCAGCCCATGTAGCAGAACCTAAAACATTTGATAGTCCATTTGAAACCCCAATTAAACCAAGGAAAGCATAAGATGAAAATGGTGAATTAAAATAATAAAGCACAAAGGTTGCAACTAATAAAGGAATGTTCATGTAGATTAATAATTTTCTACTTGTAAATTTATCAATCAAAAACCCAGATAAAAATAAAGTAATAACTGATAGAACTGAATACACCATAAAGGATTGGGCTATTACATAAGGTCCCCAATTTTTAGATGAGACTATAAAAGATTGATAAACAAATGTTCCTGTTGCAATTGAGGGCATCGCCAACATAGTTAAGCAAATAATATAAAATCTGTAATCTTTTAATACTTCACTTCTTTTCCATTGTTTGATTTCTTTTGTCTTAACATCATTAAGATTTATAATTTCCCTTGAATCTAATTTAATATTTTTTACTAATGAAAAAGTAATTATTGGCAACACTACAATGACAAAAATTGAAATAACTATCCAAATATTTCTCCAATCGACAAAAGTTAATAAAAAAATAATTAATAATGGCAAAATAAATTCAGCCAACGATAAACCAAGCCAAGTTGTACTTAATGCACGTCCCCTAGTCTTTTCAAAAAATCTTGAAATCGTTGTAGTTGC
This sequence comes from Candidatus Pelagibacter sp. Uisw_127, assembly GCF_047722515.1. Classification (GTDB taxonomy): domain Bacteria; phylum Pseudomonadota; class Alphaproteobacteria; order Pelagibacterales; family Pelagibacteraceae; genus Pelagibacter. The sequence goes on along the minus strand of NZ_CP159815.1, from coordinate 386,332 downwards.
AGTATGAGACATTAGTCCCTGACCTGACAATCTCATTAAAAAAATTGAGAAAAATAAAAAAACTACTGAAGAGATTTTAGAAAATAAAAAACAAGAGATTGCCAGTAAAGCAATCACATAAGATGCAAATTTTAAAATATTAAAGTCATCTATCTTTTTACCAACCCAAACAAGTATAAAACTACTTAATAAAGTTGCGGATGCATATATTGATCCAAATTGACCATGACTGATAGAAAGTGCATCTCTTATACTTGAATTAAACAATCCTAAAAAAAAACTCTGTCCAAAACTTGAAAAAAATGTAAATATAAAACCAAATAAAATTACTTTAAAATTCAAACTTTTAAACATAGGAAATAGAAATTATGAGCAATGTTGCATTTATAGGTTTAGGTGTCATGGGTTATCCAATGGCAGGGTATATATCAAAAGCAGGCCACAATGTAACTGTTTATAATAGAACAGCTGCAAAAGCTGACAAATGGGTTGCTGAATTTAAAGGATCTAAAGCAGATACACCTGCAAAAGCTGCTGAGGGAGCTGACTTTATATTTACCTGTGTTGGTAATGATAACGATTTAAAAGAAGTTACTTTTGGTGACAATGGTATTTTTAAAACAATTAAAAAAGGTTCAGTTTATATTGATAACACAACGGCATCCGCAACAATAGCTAGAGAGATTTACGCTCATTCATTAAAGAATGAATTTGGTTTCTTGGATGCACCTGTGTCTGGTGGTCAAGCTGGTGCTGAAAATGGTGCGCTAACTGTAATGATTGGTGGAGATCAAGTAAACTTTGATAAAGCTAAAGACATTATTGATTGCTATAGTAAAAAAATGAAATTATTAGGTGGTGCTGGAAATGGTCAACTAGCAAAAATGGTTAACCAAATTTGTATTGCAGGTCTTGTTCAGGGTTTATCAGAAGCGATTAACTTTGGAAAAAAAGCAGGCTTAAATATGGAAGATGTAATTGAAGTTATATCTAAAGGTGCTGCTCAATCTTGGCAAATGGAAAACAGATACAAAACGATGATTGATGATCAATTTGAGTTTGGTTTTGCAGTTGATTGGATGAGAAAAGATTTAAAAATTGCAATGGATGAAGCTAAAAATAATGGCTCACAACTTCCTGTAACTGAAGTGGTTGATAAGTATTACGGTGAAGTTCAAGATATGGGTGGAAACCGTTGGGATACATCGAGTTTGATTAGAAGACTTAGTAAATAATCTATAATGCAACCAGCCTACTACGAAGATTTTGAAGAGATCAAAAATAAAATTTGGTCAATGTTGGATAATGCTATCAAAGATAGAGGCTCTCCATTTAGAATTCCAGTATTTATCTCTGGTAATCAAAATGACTTTGATGGAAGAATTGTAGTTCTTAGAAAATCAGATAGAGAAAATAATCTTGTCCAATACCATAGCGATATCAGATCAGATAAAATTACTAAATTAAAAGCAAATAAAAATGCAGCAATGTTATTTTATGACAAGGATGAAAAGATTCAAGTTAGACTTAAAGTTGAATGTACCGTTAATCATGAAAATGATATTACAAAACAGTCTTGGTTAAAAACAGGACATATGAGTAGAAAGTGTTATTTAGTAGATAACGGACCAGGAACATTATCTGAAACCCCTACTTCAGGACTAAAACCTGAGTTAGATAATTTTGAATTTACTATGGAGCAAAGTGAAGTTGGATATAAAAATTTTACTGTTATTCAATGTAAGGTTAAAAGTATGGAGTGGCTTTATTTAGCAGCTAAAGGTCACCGTCGTGCTAAATTTGATTTAGAGAATAACAAGGATACTTGGTTAATTCCCTAAAAAACTGATTTAGAATATTTCTTCCAATTGTCCTGATAGTGAATAGCGTTTTCAGTAATTAATTTTGCTTCTTCGTCTGAGACTTGTCTTACAATTTTACCAGGAGATCCAATAACCAATGAATTGTCTGGTATTACTTTATTTTCTGTTACCAGAGCATTTGCACCAATGATACAATTTTTTCCAATCTTTGCTCCATTTAAAATTACAGCACCAATTCCAATTAAAGAATTGTCATCAATTGTGCAGCCATGAAGCATAACTAAATGACCAATAGTTACATCTTTACCAATTTTTAATGGATAACCTGGATCAGTGTGCAATACACTGCCATCTTGAATATTAGAGCCTTCACCAACATGAATATTTTCAACATCGCCTCTTAAAGTAACATTAAACCAAATGCTGGTATTTTTTTCTAAAGTGACATCACCAATGATAGATGCATTAGATGCAGACCAATTATTACCTAAATTTTTAACTTTTTTATCTTCCAAATCATAAAACATAACTTATATATTATTATAACATGCCGTTAAAAACTCCAATATGTGATTTCGGACAAGCTGCTAAAAGCTTTGAATTAAAGTCCACTAATAACGAAATTATAAAATTAAATGACATTAAAGGGACAAATGGAACTTTGGTTATGTTTATCTGTAACCACTGCCCTTACGTAAAAGCTGTTATTAAAGACATTGTCGAAGATTGTAAAAATTTAGAAAAGCATGGAGTAAAAGCAATAGCTATTTCAGCAAATGATCCAATAAATTATCCTGAAGATAGTTTTGAAAATATGATTGAATTTGCTAAAAAACATCAATTTAATTTCCCTTATCTATTTGATGAAACTCAAAATGTTGCAAAAAGTTATGATGCAGTGTGTACTCCTGATTTTTTTGGATACAATAATAATTTAGAATTACAATACAGAGGTCGAATAAAAGAATTAGACAATTTAAAACCAGTGAGATCTGGTGATAGTGATTTATTTATTGCAATGAAACAAATAGCTGAGACGGGCAAAGGTCCTGAAACGCAAATTCCAAGTGTTGGCTGTGGTATTAAATGGTTAGATAATTAATGTATTTAATAGTTACAAAAACATTTCCCCCAGAAGTTGGGGGCATGCAAAATTTAATGTGGGGTTTAGCGAATGAACTTTCAAAACACTACATGATAAAAGTATTTGCTGATCATTATGAAAATCATCAATTATTTGATGAGCAAGTTTCTTTTTCAATAGAACGTGTTGGTGGAATAAAACTTCTTAGAAAATATAGAAAAGCTCAATTGATTAATGAATTTATTAAAGAAAATAAAATTGATGGCATTATTGCTGATCATTGGAAAAGTTTAGAACATCTTAAAACTAATAAAAAAAAGATATGCTTGATCCATGGTAAAGAAATTAATCATGAAAAAGGCACCTCTCTTAATAAAAGGGTATTAGAAGTTTTAGATAATGTTGAAACCATCGTTGCTAATTCTGAGTACACTAAAAATCTAGCTATTTCATTGGGTGTTCAGCAAGATAAAATCATAGTTATTAATCCTGGTGTTGACCCCGTTGAAGAATTAGATAAAAAAACTTTAGATAAAGTAGAGAACTTATTAAAACACAAATCTCCTAGATTAATTACTGTCTCTAGATTTGATAAAAGAAAAAATCATGAAAAAGTCATCATGGCTCTTCGAAATTTAAAACAAATCTATCCAAGTATTGTCTATATTTGTGTGGGTTATGGAGTCGAAGAGGAAAACATAAAAAAGTTAGTAGCTGAATTAGGTCTTCAGCCACAAGTGATGTTTTTTAAAGATATCTCTAATGAATTAAAAAATGCACTAGTTGCTAAATCTAATGTTTTTGTAATGCCATCAATTGTTCATAAAAAATCTGTTGAAGGATTTGGTATTGCTTATGTTGAAGCAGCTCAATATGGATTGCCTTCTCTTGGAGGAAAAGATGGAGGTGCAGCAGATGCAATCGAGCATGAGAAGACGGGTTTAATCTGTAATGGTAATGAATTAGATGAAGTTTACTCATCTATTAATTTAATGTTAGAAAATAATAAATTTCATGAGTATGGAAAGGCTGCCAAAGAAAGCTCTGCTAAGTTTAAGTGGAGTACAATTATTGAAGAATATAAAAAAGTCTTAAACTAAAACTGTCTACACTTTTGTATTTTTTATATCTGTCTTCAAAAGAGTTCCTCCTCCGGGTGTGATAGCTTTTAATCCCAAGGCTTGTAAAATACTCCAAGTAGTAGCAACTGAAGCAGATAATGTAGGGATACCAGTTTGTTTTTCTATTGCTTCAATGGCAGGCAAAGATGGCATTTGAACACAAGCTGAAGCAACAATTGCATCTACTCCTTTTGTATCAAGTTTTTTCCAAAGTTCAGCAGGTGCCATTGGGTCTTGTGAAGCAACATCTAAGTTATTTGGAATTTCCAGTGCCAGATAATCTTTTACCTCTACTCCTTCACTTTCAATATAATCAACAACCATTTTTGACAAAGGTTTCATGTATGGACAAATAATTGAGACTTTTTTTGCACCTAGCGAATGAAGTGCATCGACCAAAGCTCCAGCAGAACTAACTGTAGGTGTTGGTGATCCATTTGCAGCACTTGCCTCAAACAATCTTTTAGCACTCACATTATGGTAACCATGACCTCTACTCATAATTGCAACAAGACACGCATAAGCCTGAACCTCCACTGCAGCATCTGAGAGTTCAGCGGCACAACGAAGACTGTCATCATCCATCCGTTCCAATTCTTCTTTTGTTACATTTTTCATTCTCATACGTGAGGAATGGAAAGTGAAATGGTCTGGAAAAATATCCTCTCTTGCACGCAAGAGTGCTGGTATCTCTGTTTCCATAGTGACATTTGAACTTGGTACAATCAGACCAACACGTCTGGCAGTTTTTTGAGAAATCATTATTTTTCCTTTATTTAAATTTTTGGATTTTAAATTAGCATTATTTAAATTTATATTTACATTTTTTTTAAATTTAAGACAGTTCTTTTTGAGACTTGTCTAATTTAAATAATGCAAGATTGTAGATAGGTTTAAAAAAATTCTAAACTAAATTTTTTTATTTTTAATTGTTTTGTATATTTGCCAACCAACAATTAAAATTGTCACTCCTATTATTGAAGCTGTAAGAGGTCTATTCCATAAAAACTCCCACGAACCATCACTGATTAGCAATGATCTTCTTAAATTTTCTTCCATTAAACCACCGAGAACAAAGGCTAAAATGAGGGGTGGCATCGGAAAATCATATAAGCGCATAAATGTTGCAACAACAGCAATTCCAATCATTAAATAAATATCAAAATTATTAAATGACATTACGTAAATTCCTGTGATTGAAAAAAATAGAATAAGTGGAATTAAATAGTTTTTAGGTACCGCGAGTATTCTTGCTATGTAAGGAATTAAGGGCAAATTCAATATAAGTAATATGACCATTCCAATATACATGGACATAATTACTGACCAAAAAATTTCTGGATTGGTTATATAAAGTCTAGGCCCTGGTTGAATTCCAAATCCTAATAAAGCACCAAGCATAACAGCGGTAGTTCCACTTCCAGGTATTCCTAAGGTTAATAAAGGAACAAAGGCTCCAGAACACGCTGCATTGTTTGCAGTTTCTGGTGCTGTTAATCCATGAACACTACCTTTTCCAAATTTTTCTTTTTCTTCATCACTAACAAAATTTCTTTCCATTCCATATGCTAAAAATGATGCAATAGTTGCACCAGCTCCTGGTAAAACTCCAATTAAAAAACCTATCACTGAATTCCGAGGAATAGCTTTTAACATTTGAGTCCTTTCCTCTTTATTAATTTTGATTGAACCAAGCTCTGTCAATGAAACCTGTTTTGCAACTGCAGAAGGGTCATTTCTTTTTAAAATAATTGTTAATGCTTCACTCATTGCAAAAGTTGCCATTACAACTAAAACAAAACTTATTCCGTCTGTTAAGTTCATATTATTAAAAGTAAATCTAGTAATATCAGATAAAGAATCTTGGCCTACTGATGCTAACATTAAACCTAGAACAACCATCATCATTGCTTTTAAAAATTGTCCCTTTGATGAAAAAGCTGCAATTGCTGTTAAACCCAATATCATTAAAGCAAAATAATCTGGTGATCTAAATGATAAGCTTACTTTTGATAAACTTGGTGCAAGGAATAATAAATATATTGTAGCAAGTGTTCCTCCAGCAAAAGAACTCCATGCAGCTATAGCTAAAGCTTTTCCTGCTTTACCTTGCTGTGCCATAGGATAACCATCAAATGATGTCGCAACAGTCCCTGGTACACCTGGTGCATTTAATAAAATTGATGAAGTTGATCCACCAAATACAGCGCCATAATAAACACCAGCCATTAAAATCAATCCTGTTGCAGGATCAAAGCCATAAGTAATTGGTATCATTAATGCAATTGCTGTCATTGGTCCAAGACCTGGTAACATTCCAATGATTGTTCCAAAAAAACAACCAATCATAACCATAAATATATTTTGAAATGTAAGAGCTGTTTTTAATCCAATTAAGATTCCCTCAATCATCCCATTACTCCAATTAATTTTAAAAATGGATCTCTTAAGTAAATTTCAAGTACCCCATGTAAAAGATACATGAACAGTGCCACAAATGGAAAAGATAAGAAAAATATCCATAACCACCTTCTCTCACCTAAAGCGTAGTAAGAGGATGCTAAAAATATTGATGTAGTTAAGAAATACCCAACTCTTAATATAGTAAAACCATAAATAATTGCGATGAGAACCAATATAGCTGTCTTTTTATATTCCAAACTCTTGTGATCAACTTTAATGGTGTTCACTTCTGGTAAGATAACTTTTAATCCAGAAAAAAACATACCGGCATAACCTAGATAAATTGGAAATGTTTTGGCATTAAAGGGTGAATTTTCATCAAATGAAAAAACTTGAATATTGTAAGCAGTGTATAAATATAATGCTGAAAAAATAAAAAAGAGCAGTGATATAATTTTAGTAGTATTTATATTCACTGCTCTAATTTTTAAATAATCCTAAAGGATTATATAACTCCTAATTTCTTCATAAGAGCTGTCATTTCTACAGTTTGCTTTTCTAAGAATTTAACAAAATCCTTATCTGAGTTATAAATATTAACCCAAGCGTTTCTTTTTCTTACAGCTTCCCATTCAGGAGTTTTCATAACTTTACCCAACATTGTAGATAAAGCTTTTTTATCTTTATTGCTCATATTTGGAGGCCCAAAAAATCCTCTCCAGTTTACGAACTGAACATCATAACCTTGTTCTTTTAAAGTTGGTGCATCAGGTGCATCAGCTACTCTTGATGGTGCAGTAATACCAATAATTCTTACTTGGTCTCTTGCTCCCATAAGTTCACCTAAACCTGTAGAGATAATTTGTGTCTCACCAGATAAAAGTCCAGCTAAAGCTTTTCCACCAGCATCGTAAGGGATGTAAGCTACATCATTTGGATTTGCTCCTGCAGCTTGAAACGCTAAAGCACCAATTAAATGGTCCATACTTCCTCTTACTGATCCACCAGCCATTTTAATAGATTTTGGATCTTTTTTATACGCATCAACTACATCTTTAAAGTTCATGTAAGGTGAGTTTTTTGCTACAGCTATTGCACCATAGTCACCAATAACACCAGCGATTGGTGTTACATCTTTATAAGATAAAACTCCAGATCCTGAAACATAACCCTTATGTCTAGTGATAGATCTTAAAACTAATGGTGTTGATTGAACCAAGACTGTATTTTTAGGCTGAGTATTAATCATGAAAGCTAAAGCTTTTCCTCCACCACCACCTGACATATTTTCAAATGATGCACTTTTTAACATTCCTGATTTTGTTAAAGCTTCTCCAGTACCTCTAGCCGTTCCATCCCATCCGCCGCCAGCACCACCACCAATTACGAAATGGATTTTATCCATTGCGATTGAATTTGTTGCTGTTGCAGAGAATAATAGAATTGCTGAAAATAGTACTGAAACTATTTTTCTAATGTTTTTCATTATTTCCTCTTTATTATTAGTTAATAAAGCATTTACTTGAAATTTAAACCAATAGTCAATACCCCTCTACCGTGTTGTTCTATCAGTTAGAACATGCTATTCTACCTAGTAGAATATAATGAAAATTAAAAAAAAAATTAGTGGAGTTGAGGCTGTAAACAAAGCACTAGAAATTATAAATTGTTTTACTCTAAAGAAAGAAACATTAAGCATAACCCAGATTTCAAAAATTACGGGTGATTACAAAAGTAGAATTTCTAGAATATCAAAGTCATTAGAAAATTATGGGTTTTTAAGAAGAATTGATAACGGTGCATTTAAACTTGGAAGTTCGATTGGTAGGCTAATAGAAGTTTACGACGATAGTTTCAATTTTAAAAAACTTATTAAGGATGAATTGGATTTCATAATGACAAAATCAAATGAAACAGCTAGTTTTTTTGTAAAACAAAAAAATTATAGAACTTGTTTGATAACTAGCGAACCCAATAAACCCATAAAACACACAATTCAAACTGGATTAAAAAGACCTCTAGACAAAGGTTCAAGTGGACATGTTCTTTCAGTATTTAATAATTTACCAATTAAAAATAAAGAAGCTATTTTTAGAAACCAATTCTCTATGTCTTTTGGTGAAAGAGATAGAGAAATCGCTTCAATTTCTGTTCCAGTAATGCCAAATAAAAAAAAAATTTTAGGTGCACTGACAATTACGGGACACATTAGTAATTTTAACAAAAAAAATTGTTTAATATTTCTAAACGTTTTAAGACAATCAAGAATTAAGATTGAAAAAAAACTTCATAAAAGTTCATAAAATAATCAAAAAAAATAGATACTGAGATAATTTTATTAATATAGCTTAGCAACTGCTCTTCAATTTTAATATGAAGAGCAGTTACCTTAGTAATTATTTACTTAATAATTTACTTATAGATGAAATATTTTTAACTTTATCTAAATCTTTAATTACCTTAATCAAGGCTTTGGATTTTGCTAATGGCCATTTTGCAAACTCAGCACAGCCTAAAAATTTATCTGCAACCTCATCATAAGACATTGGAATTGAGGGACTTCCTTTTCCAAAATCACCTCTTCCAGATATTTTTTTTCCATTTTTTAAATGTATATCAATTATAGTCGTCATTTTATCATATCCAGCAGCTTCTGCTTTTTGATTCTTATAAAAGTTTATTTTTTTAAGCATTGATTGAACATCAGGTTTGTTAATTCTTTTATCCTGATACTCAGGTATATATGCTCTTCTTTGCACCAATAAAATTGCCATTGAGTACTCCATGCTAAATTTGGCTTGGAATTCATTTTTTGGTTTATGATGAATTAACGCATTCTGCATATTGTGATTTGTTCCAACATCAACTCTTACAACTTGATCTGGCTTGATATCAAATTTGTTAATAAGCTCTAACATTTTTGTCATTCCAGGGTGAGTTAAAGATCCACAAGGGTGTGGTTTTATTGATATTCCTGGACTTTTAAAGGTCCATGGTCTTCCCAGTTTTCCCTTAACAGAATCTAGATCGTATCCACCTCCATGTGCTTGAAAAAACCCTCTAGGTGATTCTAAAATTTTATCTGCTGCTGACCATCCGTAATCAACAAGATCACAAGCTATAACGCCACTTTCGGCCGCTCTACCTGCATGCAACGGTTTTGTCATTGTTCCAAAATTTTCTCTCAAGCCCGCACTTAAAGAAGCTGCAATACCTAAGGATTGTTGGATTTTTTCCACACTAAATTTTCTAATTTTAGATGCTGCTGCTGCTGAGGCTAACGTTCCACAGGTCGCTGTTGAATGAAATCCATGCTGATAATGTCTTGGCGACATAGCTTCAGAAACTTTACACTCAACATCTACTCCAATTAAATAGGCATTTAAAAAATCTTTACCACTTATTTTATTAATCTCACCTTCAGCAAATGCACTAGGTAAACATGGTGCCGTGGGATGAGTTAAAAGTCCATAAACTCTATCTGATCCTACTGCTAATTGTGTGTCGTCATAATCATCTGAGTGTATACCTACACCATTTGCTAGTGCTGCAAACTGACTCGGAACTTTCATTTTTGACCCAATGACTGTTGCTTTTCCTTTTGCAGAATTTTTTTTAATATGTTTGAACAAATAATTGCCTGTTCTTGCAACAGACCCTGATAATGCTAAACCAAAGCCATCTAAAATATGCTTTTTTGCTAACTCAACCACATTAGTAGGAATGTTTTTAAATTTTGTATCATAAATAAATTTAGATACATATTTTGTAAGATCTTTTCCTTTAGAGCTGTTTATGTTTGGTGTGTAGGCTTTTTTCATTATATCTTCCTTTCAGTTAAAAGATTTTTGATTGGTTTGTAAAATAAGCTTAATAGCGTTAAAGCAAAGAAGGTCAATGCTATCGGTCTTGTAAAAAACATGAATAGATTTTGATCAAAAATAATGATTGATTGTGCAAGAGAGTTTTCTACAAGCCCACCAAGAACTATTCCCATTATTATAGGTGCTGGCGAAAATCCAGATCTTCTTAAAAAAAATCCAGCTACACCAGCAATTAACATGATATAAACATCAACCATTGATTGAGATAGTCCATACGATCCAACTAAACAAAAAACAAATACTGATGGCCACAAGAATCCTCTTGGTATAAGTGAAATTCTAGAAAAAATTTTAGCACCTAGTAATCCAAATATTAGAAATATAAAATTAGCTAAAAACATTGCGTAGAAAATTGTATATAATAAGTCTGGTTGTTGTTCGAATAAGTAAGGACCGGCTCGCAACCCATGAATCTGAAAGCCTCCTAAAATAACAGCTGTTGTTGCGGAGCCAGGAATACCTAGGGCAAGTGTTGGAATCATAGCACCACCAGTTGCAGCGTTATTAGCAGCTTCTGGGGCCGCAACACCTTCAAGCTCTCCTTTACCAAAATTTTCTTTATTTTTTGACCATCTTCTAGCTTCGTTGTAACCAATCATTGCGCTAACCGTTCCTCCTTCTGCGGGAAGAATACCAATAAAAGTTCCAATACCAGATGACCTTAAAATTGTTTTAATACATCCTTTGAACTCCGCAATTGTAGGTAATTTTATTGCTGAAAATTTTATCCTCTCTAATAAAAGTTCACTTTTTGATGCTTGAACAAAAATTTCTGACATCGCAAATAATCCAATTAAAACTGGAATAAAACTAATACCATTAAATATTTCACCTACATTAAAAGTAAATCTTGTTATTCCTGTTGTTAAATGAACACCGATTGTTGCAATAAATAAACCAATAAGCCCACCTATTAAGTTTTTAACTGGTGATTTTGCACTTATTGAAGCTAGCATTGATAAACCAAATATTGCTAGGGCAAAATATTCAGGTGGTCCAAACTTATATGCAATTCTTGCCAGTGTCGGTGCAAAAATCATTAAAACTACTAAAGATATAATTCCACCTACTACACTTGATACAGCTGCCATTCCTAAAGCTTTACCGGCCTGCCCTTTTTGTGCCAACGGGAATCCATCAAATGCTGTAGCAGCTGCTGGTGGTGCACCTGGAGCATTAATTAATATTGCAGTTATTGATCCTCCAAAAGTACCTCCACAATATAAAGCAGCCATAGAAGCTATAGCAACGCTTGGTTCTAAATAAATTGTAAAAGGTAGTAATAAAGCAATTGCCATACCCGAACTTAACCCTGGTAACGCACCTATTAAAACACCAACAATAGTTGCCCCAACAATCATAGAAAATGTAGTTATGTCTAAAATTAAAGTAATCTTGCTTAGTATTTCCATTAGTAAAAATTCCTGACTATAAAATCTTCAATAATTCCCTGAGGAAATTTGAGCTGAAGTATTAATGTAAATAAAACAAATATAAAGATTGTCATCCCTATTGAATAAAAAAATACATTTAACTTATCTTTTCTTTGCCACAAAAAAGGGGTAACAAAAGTAAATATAAAAATGGTTAAAAAAAATCCTAATTTATCAGCAATTAAAATGATAAAAGCCATAAAACAAAACGTTACATAGGCATTTTTTTTAATAATTTCTTTTTTCTTATCTATTAAATTTTTATTTTTATATATTTGAAACACACTCAGTAAAATTATTAAAGTGAAAATCAACCTAGGCATCATTGTTGGTTGCATCCCTTGAGCTAAAATTTCTGGAACCTCATCAAATGAAAAAGTAACAATAAATAAAAATACTGTTAATGAAATTATTACAGATAAAATTTTAATGTCTTTGATCATTTTAATTTGATAGTTTTAATTTAAAAAAAAGGAGGGGTAATTTACCCCCCCCCATATTTTTTATTATCTTTAATTTAACTACTTAGCTAAACCTAAACTTACTAAAGCAGCTCTCGCTTCTTTGTAAATTTTTTTTATTTCTATATCCCAAGCAGCAGCTCCTGCTACACTTGAGGAATCTAGACCCGCACCTGTTAGATAGTTTTGGTAAACTGGGTGTTTCATAGCTTTTAGAAAGCCAGCTTCTAACTTATCAATAGCTGCTTGTGGTGTTCCTTTTAGAACTACAATACCTCTAACTGTTGCAAAAGATGCATTAATACCTTTTTCTTTAAGGGTAGGTGTATTAGGAAGTGCAGAAAGTCTGTTATCAGCCATTACTGCTAATACTCTTAATTCTCCACTATCTAATTGATCTTTACCTTCATCCAAATTAAGGCCTGCTGCATCAATTTGATTTCCAACTAGATTGGTCATTATAGCTCCGCCACCATCAAAAGGTACAAATGCTATCTTGGTTTTAGCTTCTCTAGCAAAAATTAAGCCTGAAATATGGTCAACACTTCCAACGTTAGTTCCACCATACTTAATGGGTTTTTTGTTTCCAGCTTTGATAAGATCTTCAATTGTTTTGTATGGGCTTTTTGCATTAACAAAAATAACAATTGGATCCACTGTTGTTCTTGCAACACCAACAAAGTCATCGATTGTTAAAGCAGTTCCGCCTCTAGCCATTCGAAACAAATGTGTAGGTGTGATAGCTAATACAGTATGTCCATCTTTAGGCTTAGATTTAACATAAGCCATTGCTATGTTTCCACCATCCCCTTTTTTTGGAGTTATATAAGCATTATTTTTTAGATTTTTTCTTGTTCTAATTAATAACATTCTAGCTGTTGTGTCAGTTCCACCACCAAGACCAGCATGAGTTACAACCTCAATTGGCTTTGATGGAAAATCAGCAGCATTAACAACTGTTGTAAATTGTCCAGCCGCAACAACCGATGTGATTATTAACGAAAAAGTAAGAAAAATACTTTGTATTTTTTTTATCATTTTATTCCTCTCTATTGATTCAATTATTATAAATTAAATATTAATAAATGGACTATGTCAAACAGTTTTACATATTAAAATATAGTTTCACATTGTAAAACTTATTAAACAAAATTAAAAAATATTGTTTCACATTGTAAAACATTTACAGTAAAGTTATGAAATAATGAGCTCAGATATAAAAGTAATAGATAAAGCATTTAAAATCATAGGTTGCTTTGATGAAAAAAATAAGAGCGCTTCACTTAAACAAATTGCATTAATAACAAAATTAAATAAATCAACTATAATTAGAATTTGTAGATCTTTAATCAAACATGAATTTTTAATTAAAAATGAAATTGATGGAAATTATCAATTAGGTTTTAATAGCTGGAAGATTGGATCAACATATAATAGCACTTTGAATATTGCCAGTGAAATGAAGAGTATATTAAGCGATATATGTAACGAAACTGGAATGTCAGCAAGTTACTGGGTAAAAGCAGGTCAAAAAAAAATTTGTCTTTATAGAGTAAATTCTACTTCAGAAATAAATCATTATATTCCCGAAGGAAGTACTGCACCACTTGTTGCTGCAAGTGGAAAGATTTTATTGGCATTTTTAAGTGATAAAAAAAATATAGCAAATGAATTAAAAAAAAAAGGTTATATTTTTACATCAGGTGAAAGATTAAAAAATATCGCAAGTGTTGCAATACCTATATTTAATTATAACAATATTTTTTGTGGTGCTCTAAATGTTTCAGGATGGAAAGAAGATTTCACAAAAAAAAATATTAGTTTTTATGCTAAAGTATTAAATTATAAAAAAGACCAACTTAAAAATATTCTAGACTAATAATTATAAGACATAACTACATCTAAATGAAAAATAAAAAATTCTTATCAAAATTAAGAAATATCTATAGTGAAATAAAAGAAAGCTACAAAGCTATTTTTATAGGAATTGCTGGAGGTTATATCGGCACTTTAATCGGGTTACCCCTACCTTGGTTGCTTGGTTCTCTTGGTTTGAACTTATGTTTTGCATTCACCAGTTATAATATTGATTTTCCAACAAAGTTATTAAGTCCTGTTTTTTTAATAGTTGGTATAATTCTTGGTGGTACTTTAAATGCCTCTTTACTCTACAAAATTCACTTATGGGTTTATTCATCAGTAGCAATGATAATATGCACAATCTTAAGTACAATGATTGCGGGTTTTTACTTTTATAAAGTTTGTAAATTTGAAAAATTAATTTCAGTACTTGCAGCTCTACCTGGCGCTTTTGTACCAATTTCTGCAGCTCTTTTAGAGTTTGGAAAAAAAGATAGTCATAAGGCTGTTTTAATACCTCAGGCAACTAGAGTTATATTCATAGTCAGTTTTGTTCCTATATTATTTATTAAACAGCTCGGTTTTTCTGAAATGTCAGGTTATGGTTTTGTGAATATTTATGACTTAAAATATTTCTTAGAAATCACTTTCCTTGTTATAATTTGCTTCTTATTCTCAGGTTTCTTAAAAAGATTTAATATTCCATCTCCAACCCTAATAGGCGCAATGGCTTTATCCGGTATTCTTTATACTTTTGAAATTGTAAACTCGAGGTTTCCAAACACATTTATAAATATTGCTTTTATATTTCTAGGAACTGCTCTTGGAAGCAGATTAAATGGATTAAAGATTAAAGAACTCATTTTTTTTATATTCCATGGAATTATAGTCAGTTCAATTTTGATTATTGTAGCAATGTTAACCGCCTATTTACTTAAAGAATTTCTAGGTTTTGATTTTATACCTACTTTTTTAAGTTTTGCTCCAGGTGGTATTCACGAAATGGTAGTCATAAGTATTGCCTATAATATTGACCCCATATTTGTAAGCTATCATCATTTTTTAAGAATATTATCTATAGTGATAGTGTTACCCTTTTTACTAAACAGATTTCGCGAAAACTAAATACTAAATTAATTTAACGATTCTCTCAAAAACTTTTTTAGCACTTAACTTTTCTAAATCAGTAACTTGAATTGCTTTAAAGTTTTCTCGTTCAATACTAACTTTGTAAGCAGTTGTGTGTTTACCAAATAAAGTCAAACCTTTCACGCCAAGATGAGCCGAAATATGAGCTGGACCCGTATCATTTGCAATAACAAATGAACTTTCTTTAATTAAACTTGCAAGTTGAGAGATATCAAGAGCTTTACCTTTATCTAAAATTGAAACAACATTAATGCTTTTTGCGTCATCAATCTCAGATGGACCTGGTGCTACAACAACTTTAATTTGTTCACCATATTTATTTTTAATTAACTCTATTAACTCATTATAATGAGGCCACTTTTTATGGGTTAGATGAGCTGAACAAAAAGGAAATAAAACAATATATTTATCTAAATTAAATTCTTGTTTAATATTATTAATATTGATGACAGCCCAACTAAAGTTTGGCTTCATTGTATGCTCAGTTTTAATTCCAGAAGTTTTTAGCTGATGATCAAGTCTATCTAGAACTGGGTTTTTATCAAATTCTTCTTTTAAAATATTACTTGGTAGAGTGGTTTCTGAACTAGACCAAGTATTAAAATTTGCTTTTGAAAATAAGATATTTTTATAAAATTTTGTTCTAGATGAATTTTGTAAATCATAAACTTTTTTTATATTTAGTTTCTTTAAAGTTCTCATCAACAAATATAGATAAATTAGATTAAATCTTGATAGACGCTTGTCTAAAATAACATTGTGAATAAATGGATTTTTTCTAAATAATTCAAAATAAGGTTTTGTTGTTAATATATGTATTTGATCTTCTGGATGATTTTCAAAAATACCTTGAATTGCCCCACAAGCTTGCGCTATATCTCCTAAAGAACCATGTTTGATAATCAAAATATTAGACATATTTCTAACAACTTAACATAGTATAAAATTTTATGAATAAAATTCTAGTTGAAGTATCAGTTGGAGAGCTTTTAGATAAAATTTCTATTTTAGAGATTAAACAAGAAAAGATTAAAGATCTCGAAAAGCTAAAATTTATTAATACTGAGCACAGTATTTTAAAAGATCAATTAGATAACAATGTTATATCTGATGAAAAACTTAATACTCTTTTTCAGTTACTAAAAGATATTAATGCAAAGTTATGGGTGATTGAAGATGATAAAAGATTATGTGAAAAAAATTCTGATTTCACTGAAAACTTTATAAAACTATCAAGGGACGTTCATTTTTTAAATGATGATCGAGCTAAAATTAAACTAGAAATGAACAATCATACAGGTTCTAAGATTAAAGAAATTAAAGAATATACCTCTTATTGAAAACTATATTTTTTTTCTAAATATTTTATCAAATTGTGAATGATAAAAGTCATAAACAAATAAATCCCACCTGCTAAAAGAAACACCTCTAAAGGTTTGTAGGTGGTTGATACAATGTGTTTTGCTACACCAGTTATATCCATTAATGTTACAGTGCTTGCAAGGGACGTTCCTTTCATCATTAGTATAATTTCATTACCATATGCTGGTAAAGATTGTCTAATCGCTACTGGAATTTGAATTTTATATAAAATAATTTTGCTTGATATCCCTAGACTTTTACCAGCTTCTATAATTCCAGGTTTTATAGTTTGAAAAGCTGATCTTAAAATTTCTGAAGTATAAGCACCCGTATTTAAAGCAAATGCAATGATTGCACACCAATAAGGTTCTTTTAATATTACCCAAAGAAAAGTTGATCTTAACCACTCAATTTGTCCAAAACCATAATAAATTATAAATATTTGAACCAATAAAGGAGTTCCTCTGAATAGATAAGAATACCCATAGGCAAACTTATTTAAAAATGGGTTTTTATTTAATCTTAAAACTGCAAATAAAAATCCAATAAATAAACCTATGATTAAAGATGCCGATAATAATTTTAAAGTTATAACTGCTGCACTAAGTAGTTTTGGCAAACTTGTTATCATTAAATCAAAATCCATTAAAAGCCCCTGCTATATTTGGCTTCAAGCCTGTTAATCAATTTCATGCTCAAAAATGTTAGCATCAAATATAAAACTGCAGCAAAACAATAAAAGAATAAAGGATCTCTAGTAGAGCCTGCTGCAATATAAGATTGTCTCATGATCTCAACTAAACCTGTAACTGATATTAAAGATGTGTCTTTTAAAGTGATCTGCCAAACATTACTTAAGTTTGGAATAGCTAATCTTAACATTTGAGGTAGAATTATTTTATAAAATTGAGCAAATTTACTAACACCTAAAACTTTTGCAGCTTCAAATTGACCTTTATCTATTGATTGAATTGCACCTCTAAATACTTCTGTTGAATAAGCCCCAGATATAATGCCGATTGCAACTGAACCCGTAATAAATGCATTAATTTCTATATATTCAAAGTATCCAAAAATTGAAGCAAGGTACATAATCGCTCCACTACCCCCAAAAAAGAAAATGTAAATTACTAATAATTCAGGAACACCTCTGATTACCGTTGTGTAAGTATTTCCAATAAAATTTAAAAATTTATTATTTGATAATTTAAGTGGTGTAAAGATTAATGAAAATAAAAAACCGATTAACATTGCAGTAACTGCTACTGCAATTGTCATTAGGGTTGCATAAAATAATTCATCACCCCAACCTGTTTTACCGAATGTGAGAAGTTCCATATAGACTGGCGACTATATATTATAGTCGCCAAATCTGAAATTAATTACATAGAAACGTCGTCACCAAACCATTTAATAGCAAGTTTGCTAATAGTTCCATCTTTTCTAGCTTTATCGATTGCTTTGTTGAAGTCTTTTAGAAGTTTAGCGTCTCTTTTTCCAATCGTATCATCTCCACCTTGTCTAATTCCAACACCAACACCATCTCCAAAAGCACCACCAGCTAAATTAGGTCCAACTGTTACAACTGCTTTCCCAGAGGCTTCAGCAAACTCTACAAATGAAGCTTTAGCAGCTAATGCAACATCACATCTACCAGAAGTTAAATCTAAGTTTACTTCATCTTGAGTTTTGTAAGTTCTAACATTTACTTTACCTACATCACCAGACTCTAAAAAGTTTTGGTGAATAGTTCCAGTTTGTGTACAAACCGTTTTTCCAGCTAATGATTCTGTAATGGTTTTTAAAGTTTTCTTAACATCAGATCCACTTCTATTTAAATTAACAGCATCTGGTGTATCTATATTCTCAAGGCTTGAACCTTTCATTACAGCTAGAGTAGCTGGTTCTGTTGCGTATCCTTGTGAAAATGTAATTGTTTCTTGTCTTTCAGGTGTAATAGACATTCCTGCCATAATTACATCAAATTTTCTCATCAATAACGCTGGTATCATTCCATCCCAATCTTGTGGAACAAAAGTACACTCTTGTTTCATTATTTTACATAACTCGTTTCCAAGTTCAATTTCAAAACCAACAAGCTTTCCTGAAGCATCAGTATTATTCCACGGTGGGTAAGCTCCTTCTGTTCCAATTTTAATAGAGTCAGCATTTGAAGATATTGTTAGGAATAAGGAAATTAACAATCCGAATCCAAAAGTTTTTAATTTGTTCATAATTTTCTCCTTTAATTTATGACAATTATTTCACAAATTTAATAATTAAAAAAGAAAAATTAATGATTTATTGACGAAGAAAAATTCCAAGTACAATCAAAACTAGGGATATAAACTCTTGATAACTTAGTATTTCCAAAGTGATGATTAAATACATTTAGCCAACTATCTACTTGTTTTGGTTTTTTATCTTGGCTTCCAACCTGAGCTGTAATTACTCCCTTTGGTTTCAAAATTCTAATCATAGAGTCCATATTTTTAGCAGCAAGATCTATACAAAACTGGTCATCATTAAGATCAACAAATATATGATCATATGTGTCATCTTTTACAGATTTAATACTTTCAAAAGCATCGCCCCAAACACATTTTACTGAATTTTTCTCAGTAACTTTTTTTCCGATATCTCCCAAATGTTTGTTACAAATATCTACAACTTCAGGATCAAGCTCATACCAATCAACAAAACTAAAGTCTTTAGAAATACACTCTCTTGCAACTCCTCCATCACCACCACCAATGATAGCAGCTTTTTCATTATCTTTATTTAAATCAAGACCTGCACCAACAAATGTTGAGCTATATAAAACCTCATCATTTGTTGCGACTTGAATTTCATTATCAATGAATAATGATTTACCAAATTGTTCTAAGTCTAATATCTCAATATGTTGACCCACTTTAGATTTAAAATCTTCTAAAACTTCATTTACCACATAAGATTTTTGCAATCCAGGTGAACTGTAAATGTCATGATATAAAGATTTTGTATCTCTATCAAAAGCTTTTGTGACAATTCTTTTATGTTTGAATTCTTTTTTAATAATATCGAGTGCTATAGAGGGACTTACTTTCCCACATGTAAAAAAATCAAAACTAATAATTCCTTTTTCTGGAAACGTATGAAAACTGATGTGACTTTCGGCTAATAAAGCAAGTATAGTGAAACCTTGAGGTTCAAATTTATACTTTGAAATTTCAAGAATTGTAACTTCTGCAGCTTTTGCAATTTTACGAATTACATTCTCATAGACCGAAGGGTCATACTCTTGAGTAGTGCCTATGATGTCTAAAGTTATATGCTCACCTACTTTAGTCATAAAAATTATTCCCTCTTATAATTTTTTATTAATATTAAATTTGAAGATTTTATATAGGTGTATTGATAATTTTCAACAATTAATGGATTTTTTGATATTTTACTTATTAAATTAAAACTGAGTACTTATTAAGCTAGCAAATGCCGTAGCCCCTTTTGCTAGATTTTTACCCCAATCATTGTCAGCATTTTCATCTGCATTATCAGATATGTATTTAAAGCATCTAAATTGAATATTTTCCAACTTACAAACTTTTGCAATGGCATATGCTTCCATATCAACCACATCAACTTCCATATCTATTTTTTTATTAACAAAGCTATCTCCTGTTCCACAAGAATAACCATCTTTTGATGTAATAATTTCTTTAATTTTATCAAAAGGTGTCTCTCCCAATTCAAAATCTAACCCTCTAACATCCATATCTCTTTGATAGAATTTAGTGCATTCAATGATTCCTTTTATTTTAGTATTATCTGCCCCAGCAGTACCATAATTAATAATAATCTCAGGCTTATGAAGGTAAATTAATCGAAGAGTATTGTAGGTAGCATTAATTTTCCCAACACCTGTATAATTAAAATAGTCTAATCCAATTGTTTCTTCTTTAATTGCTGCAAGGAATAATTTGTTCATAGATTTTTTTTATCAAAGATATAAATATATTAATAGTATGAATTTAAAAAATTATATTAGATCAATACCTAATTACCCTAAAAAAGGAATTTTATTTAGAGATATTACGACTCTAATTAAAGACGAGAAAGCTTTTGCTGAATCAATTGATCAAATAGTTGAAAGATCTAAAAAATTTAAGATAGATAAAATTGCAGCTATAGAATCTAGAGGATTTGTTTTTGCATCAGCAGTTTCTTATTTACTTAAAAAACCTTTTATAATGCTTCGTAAGAAAGATAAATTACCTGCAGAAACTTATTCAGTAGATTTTGAGTTAGAGTATGGAACGGCTACTATAGAGGTACACAAAGATTCAATTAAAAAAGACGATTCTGTTTTAATTATAGATGATTTAATTGCAACAGGTGGCACAGCAGAGGCTGCTGCTAAACTTGTAGAAGTATCTGGTGGAAATGTTGCTGCTTTCATTTTTGCTATTAATCTTTTTGATTTAGGTGGATCTGATAATTTAGTGGATAAAGGTTACTTAGTAGAAAACTTAATGGATTTTCCTGGACATTAAATGGTAGCGGGAAGTGGAATCGAACCACTGACCTCAGGCTTATGAGTCCTGCGCTCTAACCGACTGAGCTACCCCGCCACTTAATTATCGTTGATTTATAATAGGTTTTTAATTTAGATCAATCAACTTTTTGAAAGTGATATTTACTTTAAGAACGCTATAAAAGTTCCAAATAAAATAAGTATTGTTGTAACAAGAGTAAAAAAAATAATTTTTTTTTTTATTTGATTTTTTTTATCTATTTTTACCTTGTTCAATAATATATTAATATCTACAACACTTTTTATGTCTATGTTGAGAGATTGAAGTAATTTTTTTTCACCTTTATTTTCGTTAATTGACTTACCATTATGAAAATAACTTTTTTGCATTATGTAAGTTAATCATCAATTATTTACATGAGCAACCAAAATTATAAAAATCTAGCTTGTTTATCTTTTAAAGGGTTGACTTCTACTTTTGCTGGGTATTTTTGTTTGGCAACCTCTATATACAGATCCTTTTTAAACAATTCTTCATTTGAGTATTCAGATTTCACATAACCAAAAGATAGATTCTTGTTATAATTAAATGAATAATTCCCAGAAGTTGTTCTCCCTATAATTTTATCCCTTAGATAAATTGGCTCTTCATGTAATAATAATGGTGCACCTGGTTTACTGTCAATTAATGATAGCATTATAAATCTTCTGTCTTTTTTTTTGTCTTTAATTGTTAATAAACTTTCTCTTCCAATAAAGCTTGTTTCTTTTTTATAACTAACGGCAAAATTTAATCCTGCTTCGTATTGATTTTCTTCAGGTGAGATATCGTGCCCCCAGTGTAAAAAACCACTTTCCATTCGCATTGTATCCATTGCATGAGACCCACAATGAGATAAATTGTGATTTTTACCTTCTTCTACAATTAATTGATAAACTTCTTTAGCATCTTTATTGTCTATATAAATTTCAAACCCTAACTCTCCAACATATGACAATCTTTGAATCCATACTTTTTTATAAGCAATAGTTACAAACTTTCCTGTGCCAAATTTAAATATTTCATTTTTAAAATCATCTTTTGAAATTTTAGAAATTAAATTTCTACTTTTTGGTCCAAAAATTCCTAAACATACAAGATCATCTGTTATGTCTTTAAATTTTAAATGTGGAGACAAATGTTTTAGAATGTGTGCTTTATCATGAGTTCTTGTAGCTGCAGAACTTATTACCCTAAAATGATTTTTTTCAATACAAATAACCGTTAAATCAATTTCAATGCCACCTGCTTCATTGAGCATTTGTGTATAAGTAGATCTGCCTGCTTCATTTTTAATATTAGCTGTGCATATTCTTTGCAATTCATTGTGAGCTAACTCCCCTTTTATTTCATATTTTGAAAAGGGAGATAATTCATACAGACCAACGTTTGTAGTTGTATTTTTAGTTTCAAATTCAACTGACGGGTACCAATTTTGATAATCAAAACTATATTTGTATTCTGCTTTTTTGTTATTTAATGCATACCACATGGGTCTTTCGTATTCACCTGATACACCAAAGCATGCACCAACTTTTTTTAATTCTTCATGATACGGTAATAATCTTTGATTTCTTGATGTGTTATGCTGTTTGTAGGGCCAGTGCATTCCATACAAATCTCCAAGAGTTTCTGTAACTCTTTCCATAATAAATTTTTTAGATGAATGAAATTTTTGAAATCTTTTTATATCTAGTGAGAATAAATCTTCATTCATATATCCATTAATCATCCATTCAGCCGTAACTCTACCCGCACCCCCTGAACTTGCTATGCCGATACTATTAAATCCACAACATGTAAAAAGATTATTAACTTCGGGTGTTTCTCCTAAAAGATATTGAGTATCGGGTGTAAAAGATTCAGGCCCTGAAAAAAATTTTCTAATTCCAGCAGTTTCTAACATAGGTAATCTTTGAAATGATTTTTCCAAATAAGGTTCAAAGTGATCAAAATCATCTGGAAACTCACCAAAAGAAAAGTCTTCTGGAACAACACCCTTATCTTTAAAGGCAGGTTTTGCATTAGGTTCAAATATTCCAACTAACATTTTTCCCGCATCTTCTTTTAAATAAAGACATGAATTATAGTCTCTTAAAACTGGTAAGTTTTTGGGTAATTTTTCTAACGGCTCGGTGATTATATAAAAGTGCTCATTTGGATATAATGGAATACTTACACCAATATCTTCTCCAATTTGCCTAGACCACATCCCTGTAGCAATCACAACGAATTCACAATCAATTTTGCCAAATTTAGTTTGAACACCAATAATTTTTTTATCTTTAACTAGTATTTTTTCAACAGGAGTTTTCTCAAATATCTGAGCCCCTTCCATTTTTGCAGCTTTAGCCAATACATTTGTAACCCCTACAGGATCTGCCTGACCATCTTCAGGCATATAAACGCCCCCTAAAATATCTTTGTCGTTAATTACAGGGTAAAGTTCTTTTATTCTTTCTTTCGTAACGGTTTCAACATTTACATCAAATAACTGTGCCGACGTTGCTTGCCTTAATAATTCCTGCAGCCTTTCAGGTGAGGTCGCAACTGTGATTGCCCCATTTTGTTTTAGACCAGTTGATAAACCGGTTTTTTTTTCTAATTCTTTGTATAAATTTAGAGAATATTTTCTAAGACGTGTGATTGTAGAGGATGCTCCTAATTGACCAACAAGTCCTGCTGCATGCCAAGTGGTTCCCGAAGTAAGTTGATCTCTTTCTAATAATATAGTGTCCTTCCATCCATATTTAGCAAGGTGATAAGCAACTGAACAACCCGCAACACCTCCTCCAATAATAACTACTTTTGCTGATCTTGATAATTTAACAGTCATTTATAATTTTATATTATTAACATTTTAAAATTCAAACAACTAAATTCTTAAATTTGTAAAGCATACAAAGTGTTATAAATATTTTATATATTTTCAAAAAAATATTACTCGATAATTTTTGTATTTTTTATTAGTTTTGGCATGTCTGTATTTATGTCTTGTGTAATCACAATTGTTAACACTGGACTTCAAGGAGATTTTTTATATCGTTGGGGAATTGCTTGGATGTTTGCTTTTCCGCTTGCTTTTTTAGCTGGTAATTTTTTTTCCCTTCTTGCAAAAAAGTTTACTGACAAACTAACTAAAGTTTAATTTTTTTGAACATTACACAGTTAAGTCTATCGTTAAAGATAATCTTATTTTTGTATTTTGCTTCAATTTCTTTTATGCCATTCAAAATTTGAAGGTCATTTAAATTTAGTAAAGTAGATATATAGCGTTGTTCTATCATTTCTATATAATTTTTTTTAGTAATGTTAACTTTAAAATTAAATTTAGTAATATTTTTTTTTATATTTAGTTGAAGTAGGTTTTTCCAAATAAGAATATCTCTTTTAAAAGATTGGTTAAGTTTATGTTTCATCAAAAAGAATGTGGGTATTTCATTATTTTTTGTAGCTAAAGTTAAAATTAAAATAATTCCACCTATCTCTAAACTGGAGTGCGAATAAGTTAAAACCTTCTTAATATCTTTTAAATTAAACAAATGAATGGTTTGTTTAATCAATATTAAATCAAATTTTTTTTTATTACTTCTAAGATATTGGATTGCATTTATTTTTTTAAAAGTAATTCTTTTGTCAAAATCTTTATGATTTTCAATATCGAGTCCAATGGGCTTATGTATTAATTTGAGTTTAGATGATAATGAGCCCATTATTTTGCCCCGACCACATCCAATATCTAAAATTTTTGAGTTTTTATTTAGTTTTTTTTGTTTTAATAAAAAGTTATTAAAGGACTGGATATATTTTTTAGATGAAATCCAAGTTTTGTTGTCCCAATTTTTAAAACTTAACATTACTTAATTTAAAACATTTTAACTTATATTCAAATAAAGTATTAATTGTTGATGTTTAATAAGTTACATATATTTCTTGGTGCGACTGTTGCAGATGCAGCAGCAAGACCTTTGCATTGGGTGTATGATGAAAAGAAACTTAAATCCTTTATTAAAGATAAAAAAAATATTACATTTTTAAAACAAAATAGATCCCCATTTTACTCAATCAAAACTGGTGAAGTTTCTGGATATAACGATGTGGGTCAAGTTATTTTTAGAACATTAATCCAAACTAAAGATCAAAAAAATATTATTACTAATTTTAAAAAAAATATTGTTAAAAACTTTGGACCCGGATCAAATTATTGGAAAAACCTAAAATTAAGAAAAAAATACAAAAAAATTAAATGGGAAACTGCTATGATGGGTCCCTGGATCCATCAAAATATCTTAGAAACTATTAAAAATATAAAATTAAAGAAAACTATTACAGGCGGCACTAAAGTTAACGAGTCTGATGGATATTGTGCAGCTTTGCCCTATTCTCTCTTTAATAATTCTGAGCAAAAATTAAAAAAGATAATCAGAACCGTTGCAAATGGGAAAATTAGCGAACAATTTGCACTAGCCAAACTTAAGATTATTAACTTGGCTGATGAAGGTGATAAAGATCCTGTTAATACATTTATAAGATTAAATTCTAAAAATAATTATTTTAAAAATGTTATTGATAATATTAAAAAGGTTAAAAAACTTAAAAATAAACCTCATAATATTATTGTAAAAAAATTTGGTAAAGCTTGTAGTTATCCGGGTACATTTAATGGTTCAATACATGCAATTATAACATCTAAGAACTATAAAAATGCAGTTATTAAAACTATAAAGGCTGGTGGCTGTAATTGCTCACGTACCAATTTTGTCGGTGCTTATTTTGCAGCAAAAAATGGTTTAAAGGGCATACCTAAAGATTGGATAAAAAAAACTAATCCTGCAAAAAATATATTGAAGTATATTGCTTAAATGCAAAACCCTTCAATAAAGTACATCTTAAAATTATCCATTCCTATTTTTTTTGCAAATTTAGCCATCCCAATGGTTGGAATTATTGATACTGGCTTAATGGGTAACCTTGGTAATTTATCTTATTTATCAGCAACATCTGTTGCAGCAAATTTATTTTCAATGATTTTTTGGAGTTTTGGCTTCTTAAGAATGGGTACAGTTGGATTGGTGTCTCAGGCATATGGTAGAGAAGACTATTCTGAGGTTTTTAATATTATTCTAAGAAACCTGATTTTTGTAGTAGTGATTTCTTTAATCATAATTTCTCTTCAAAGTTATATTTATAAATTAAGTTTAAATATATTTGAATTATCAGAGACTACTGAAAAATTTTATCAAGATTACTTTCAAATTAGAATTTGGTCAGCTCCTGGTGAGTTAACATTATATATTATAACTGGGTTATTTGTTGGGTTACAAAAAACTAAAATATCTAGTTTGGCTGTCGGTTTATTTTCAATATTAAATATCATCTTAAGCATTATTCTTGTCTCTAAATTTGATCTAAATATTAAAGGAGTTGCATATGGAACCTTATTCTCTGCTTTATTGATTTCAATATCTTTTTTACTTTATACTTTTTGGTATCTAAACAGAATGTCTAAGATAAAGATCAAGTTTGATGAATTTATTAATCTAAAAAAAATTAAAAATATATTCAATATAAATATAAACATATTTATTAGAACCATTCTTTTAACATTCTCCTTTTTGTGGTTTACCTACCTTGGTAGTCAAATCGGTGAGGATTATATTGCTGCTAATGCAATTTTAATTAATTTAGTTTTTTTATCAGCCTTCATCCTAGACGCTTACGCCTTCTCTACTGAGGGTATGGTTGGGTATTCACTCGGTAAAAAAGACATTAATCTCTTTAAGAAAATTGTTCAAAACTCTTTTATTTTAAGCACTATTACTGGGCTTATTATCTCAATTATTTATTTTTTAGTTAATAATTTTGTAATTGAATTGATGTCTGACATTGAGGAAATAAGAAATCTTAGCTCTTCCTATGCGGTATGGTTAATTATCATGCCCTTAATCTCTTCTTTTTGTTTTCAGTTTGACGGAATATTTATTGGGATTTCACAGACAAAAGAGCTTCGAAATGCCATGATTTTTTCAGTATTTTGTTATCTTGCCATATCTATATTCTTAACAGATTTAATGGGTAATACCGGTGTTTGGATTTCATTGTGTGTTTTTATGATCTTAAGAGCCCTGTCTCTATACTATTACATGGATAGAATTTATTTAAAATTTAATAAGTAATTGTATCTCTAAATTATCGTTAATCAGAAAATATTGCTTAATCGAATACTTATTATTATGATATTATCTCATTATGTTATTTAGACAGTTATACGATAAAACCTCTAGTACTTACACATATTTAATAGCATCAGCCAAAGGCAGAGAGGCTTTAATCATTGATCCAGTATTAGAAAATGTTGAAAGATATATACAATTATTAAAGGAACTAGATCTAAAGTTAGTTAAAGTAATAGACACACACATACATGCTGATCATATCTCAGGGATTGCAGAACTAAGAGATCAAACAAATTGTGTAACTATTATGGGCGATAAAACACCTTCTGACGTTGTTTCTATGCAAGTATCAGATAAAGAATTAATCAAAATTGATGGTCTAGAATTTAGAGCTTTATTCACACCAGGTCATACATCGGAAAGTTTTAGCTTCTTAATGAGTGATAGGGTTTTTACCGGTGACACATTGCTAATTAGAGGAACTGGAAGAACTGATTTTCAAAATGGAGATCCACAAGACTCGTATAACTCAATTTTTAATAAATTATTAAAATTACCTGATGAAACTTTGGTCTACCCTGCTCACGATTATAAAGGAGATACTGTAAGTACTGTTTTAGAAGAAAAAAAATTTAATCCACGACTACAAGTAAAGTCAGCAAATGAATATATTGAAATTATGAATAATCTTAATTTACCTGACCCTAAATTAATGGATGTGGCAGTTCCTAATAATTTAAAACTTGGAATAGATTTTGATAAACAAAAGGTTAATAACGGTATTGAACCTGATGAGTTTAACAATTGTTTATTAGAAAAAAATATAATTTTAATAGATCTTAGAGAGCAAAATGAGCTAGACAAAATTGGCAAGATTAAAAATAGTACAAGAGTTTCTTTCCCAGAAATTAATGATTACTTAAATAAAAATAAGACTGAATTACAGGATAAGAAAATTTTATTTTATTGTGCCATTGGTCAAAGATCTACTTTAGCAGTCCAAATATCAAAGTCTTATCAATATAGTAACTGCTTACATTTAATTGGTGGTCTAAAAAACTGGAAACATGCTGGTTTAGGATTGATCAAATAACTTTGTTAAAATTATAACTGATAAGCTTATACTTTGCGAATATTACTAAGTTATCTTTTAGGGAAACCATCAGTCGTATAAAATTTTCTTATTTTTTGTAAAGACAAGTAATAAGCACATTCTCTAAATGACTTTTTTATTTTTTTTCTTACACTCAATATTTCATTAAATGCATTCCTCATCGCATCCTCTAAACCTGAAAAAGTTAAATCTTCTTCATCAGCACCATGCATAATTTTACCAATTAATTCAGGATCTGTTTTTGTTTTCGTTCTTTCATCAAGTAAATTTACTAAATCTAATATCTTTTGTTCTTGAAATCGTTTTTCAACTCTTCCAAAACGAATATGGGAAATATTTTTCACCCATTCAAAATAAGAAACAACAACCCCACCTCCATTTACGTAAATATCTGGTATAATCATTACTCCTTTTTTATATAAAACTTTATCAGCTTCAAAAGTTATTGGGCCATTTGCTGCTTCTATAATTAACTTTGTTTTGATCTTTTCTACATTATCTTTCGTTATTGAATTTTCTAATGCTGCTGGAATTAAGATATCGCACTTAATTTCCATAACTCCTTTTGGATTCTTTTTATAAGCCCCTAGTTTGGAGTTATTTATAGTTTTGTTTTTTTGAAAAAATTTTTTTAGTTCAGTTATATTTATTCCTTTTTCATTATATAAATAACCTTCACGCTCGCCTACTGCTATAATTTTAGCTTGATCTCTATTATATAAATGTTTTGCTAAATTACTTCCAACATTTCCAAACCCTTGAATTACTATAGAGTTATCTTTTAGTTCATTTTTTAATTTTAATTCTTTAACTACATCTTTATGTCTAAAAATCTCTCTTATAACCTCTTCAATTCCTCTGCCTGTTGCCTCTGTTCTTCCAACAATACCTCCACTGTGTAATGGTTTTCCCGTTACACAACCTCTATAATTTATATCCTCAGGTCTCAAAGCTTTATAGGTATCTTTGATCCAATCCATTTCTCTTTCTGATGTACCTACATCTGGTGCTGGAACGTTTAATGCTGGTGAAATAAAACCTTTGTTTATTAGTTTCGTTGCAAATGCTTTGGTAATAACTCTAAGTTGATTCTCTGAATAATTTTTGGGGTTAATCCTCAAGCCTCCTTTTGACCCACCAAAAGGAATATCAACAATTGCACATTTATAAGTCATCAATGATGCTAAAGCTTCTGTATCATCTTGATCAACGCCTTCTGAATACCTCATTCCACCTTTACTGGGTAAAATATGTTCTGAGTGCACCGCTCTCCAACCTGTGAAGTTATGAATAGTTTTATCTAATTCAACTCCTACATTTACTTTTATTAAAGAGTGAGTAGATTTAATATGCTCCAAAAGGTCTTGTCTAAAATTTAGATTTTTTGCAGATTGGTCTACATACAAATCTACATTGTCTTTAAAGCTCATAATCTTTTATTCCTTCATCTTATTTATATTGTTTAACTTACCCAAGCTAATATAATATTATTCTATGCGAATACTCCTAACTTTAATATCTTTTATATTAATAAGTGAGACCTCTTACTCTCATAGTCATTTTCCAATAACTAGAGACTCGACTTTAATGATTGCTAGAGGGAAAATTATCTATGAAAGTTACTGTGTGAGTTGTCATCAAGTTAATTTAATTGGTGCAGAAAATTGGAAAGGCGTAGATGAAGATGGTCATAGAAAAGCACCTCCTTTAAACGGTACGGGTCATACCTGGCACCATGATGATGCTACTCTACATAATATTATTAAATATGGTTTAGCTAAAATCGTTAAAAATTATGAGGGAAAAATGCTGGGCTTTGAGGATAATGTAAAAGATAAAGATATTGATTCAGTATTATCTTATATGAAAAGTTTTTGGCCTGAAGATGTTTATCAACAACAAATTAACTTAAACAAATAAATCATATGACAGCTTCTACTTTTCATTGGTCTTGTAAACACACATGGCAAAAAAGTGCTAAGAATACTATGTGGTGTGTTATTGGCTGTTCAATTGGAGATTTTGGGACAATACTGTTTTTTCAACTTGCTCAAATTCCCTTTCCTGTAACTGGCATAATGATCTTGGCAATCATTAATGGCTTAATAACTAGCATCATGCTTGAGACTTTTATTTTAATTAGACAAAATTTTAAATTTATGAATGCTTTAAAAACAGCTTGCGGAATGAGTTTTATTTCAATGGTTAGTATGGAAATTTCGATGAATTTGACTGATTATTATTTAACAGGTGGGGCTCAACTAACTTATTGGGTCGTACCTATTATGTTAATGGTGGGATTTTTAACACCATGGCCTTATAATTATTGGAGGCTTAAAAAATTTAACATAGCCTGTCATTAAATATGAATGTATTTATAATTTTATCAATACTTGTAATTGTAATTGGAGTTATCTTATTGGTATCTTCTCCATCAGTATTATTTAAATTAAACTGGGAAGAAAAAACAGGAAAAGAGAAAATACTCATGTTTATGTTTTATGGTATTTTAGTTTATATAATAAATATCATTTTTTGGATCATCAAATAAATATTAATAAAATTTGTTATTTAAGATTAAGATTTTATTAATTCGTAAATTTTAGCTTTATTCGTTTGACCAATGCTTCTGTATACTTCTTTATTATTTTTATAAACAACAATTGTTGTCCAATAGTCAATACCTAGTTGCATTGCTATATCTTTGTCTTTTGTTTGTTCAAAACTTAAAAAAAGAATATCTTTAAATTCTTTTTGAGCTTGATCTAAAATCTTAATTTGAGCCTTACATGTTGTGCAAGTTTCATTCCAAGAATTAATAACAACAGTTTTGCCTTCAAGTTGAGCTTTTTGAAAAATTTCATCATTAAAAGTTGTGCTTTTATCTACCGCAAAAGCTTTGATTGTAAATAATGCAAAAATTATAATTAATATCTTTTTCATGATACAAATATATGTCTTAAGTGTTCGATTAACAAGAATTTGATTTTATTTTATAACGCCAATCTTTTTTTGTCTTGAAATAATAATTAGGCCACTAACTATGATTATTAATGCCCCTATATAGCTGTTAGCCGATGGCACCTCATCAAATAAAAAATACCCATATAATATTCCCCATAGAATAACTGAATATCTAAATGTTGATGTAACAGAAACTAGTGCAATTTTGATTGTTGCTATTGAAAAAATGTAGCCTAGCGCTAGAAAAAAGGCAGCGATGAACAAAATAAGTACATCCTTTAAACTAAAATCATAAAATTTATAAATACTTAACAAACCAAAAAGAGCAGTAACAACAAAACATGTCATAAATGCAATTTGTAAACTGGGATAATCTTTTTTAAAATTTTTTGTATACATGTCTCTAATCGAAAGCATGACAGCTGCAATTATAGGAAAGATGAAATAATAACTAGTCTCCAATTTTCCAGGATTAATTACCACCACCACACCAACAAAACCTAATAATACCGCACTCCACCTCCTCCATCTAACTTCTTCTCTTAAAAATATTGCACCAAATGCAGTTAATAAAATTGGTGCCATGCTTAGTAAAATATAAACATTTGCAAAAGGTAATAAAGCAATACCAATGAAAAAAAATAAAGCTGCTAAAGATTCTAAAATGCCTCTCACTCTCAATTCATTTGAAGTAAAGATTGATTTAAAATTAAGCTCTTTCTTAATATAAAGAAATAATAAAATGAAAAGTAATGTAAAAATACCTCTTATGAAAATAATTTGGTTTAAAACAAACATTTCATCGTAGTTTTCGTAAATAACCTTTACAAAAGCGTCATTTGTTGCAAATGAGAATTGACATAAGAGCATATAAAATATGCCAATTAGATCTTTGCTAATTTTAAATTTATGAAACATGGGGTTTTAATTATAAGTTTTTCTATTGGTAATATACAAAAATTAAAAACCAATAAGAGATAAGGCCCACAAAGATTGTAGCAATAATACTTCGACTAAAATAACCAATAATTATTGCAAGTATAGCAGCTAATATTTTTGGATTATTATCAATATCTATTGCGCCTGCACTGTCTAGAAATATTGGTGGAAAAATTATTGCTGGGAAAATAGCAGAGGGAACATAGGAAAGTATTTTTTTTGTCTTGTCATTTAATATGTCTTCCTTTAATAAAAAAATCATAGAAAACCTTGTTAAATAAGTAATAATTCCACAATAAATAATTGTCGACCAATGCATTAATTTTTCTTTAAAGTTATCAAAGTTAATAATGTAGCAACTAGTAACGCAGATATTGCTGCAACGATAATATATGCTTGAAATGGTATTGTATTATATCCAATAGTTGCAACTACCCCTGACACCAGCATTATAATAATATTTTTAAACTTTCTAAAATCATTAATTAGCAAAGCAAGAAATGTTAAAGAAATGGTAAAACTTAAACCTAATTCTTCTGGAACAATTGATCCTAAAACTATGCCCAAGATTGTTGATATTTGCCAAACAATCCAGCATGTAAAACCAGCTCCTAATAAATGATAATGTTTATATTCATTTTCTTTATTGTTTTTAAAGTAAGTATTTGAAACAGCAAATGCTTGATCAATTAATACATAAGATAAAATAATCTTCCAGGTAATTTTTAAATGAGATAAATATTCAGCAAAGACTGCTCCATATAATAGATGTCTAGAATTTACCGCACCCACTGAAGTTATGGTTACAAAAGATGAGGCGCCCCCTGAAAATAATTGCAGTAAAACTATTTGTGAAGCACCACCAAAAATTATAATAGACATTCCAAGTGTCATATATGCACTCAATCCTAACTCCATTCCAATAACACCGTAGATAATTCCAAAAGGAATTACGGGTATCATCAAGGGGCTTACATCAGCAATTCCCTTTGTTAATGTTTTTAATCTATTGTTCATTTGTAAAGATAGTTTTTATTAGAAACAAACTATATGATCAATATTAATAGGACGTTTGATCCCAAATTTTTCATCTACTTCATGTTGATGAATATGGTGAGAGTGAACAAATACTGGAATTAATTTATTGCTTGCAGTTTTCAGTGTGTAAATAAAATTAGTTCCTCTGAATCTTCTATCAACTACTTCTAATTTTAAATTACTTTTATCATCATGCTCCAAATCTTCTGGCTGCAATAAGAGCTGGACTTCAGAACCTTTTGGATAATGTTTTATAAAATTACCTGTTATCGAACCTAAGTCGTCACTCTCTAAGCTATTTTCACCTGTAACCTTAGCTGGAATTAAAATTCCTCTATTTAAAAAGTTAACTACTTCAATGGAATTTGGAAAGTGATAAACGTTATAAGGATCATCATATTGCTTAAGTTGGCTATCTAAAATTATTCCACATTTACTTCCAAGGTAGAATGCCTCGTAAGAATCGTGAGTTACTATAATTGTTGTGATTTTTAAATCAGTTAAGATTTGCTTGAGTTTAACTTGAATTTCTTCTTTAAAACTTTGGTCTACATTTGACAAGGGTTCATCCAATAACAACAGGTCAGGCTTAGATAATAACGCTCTTGCTAAAGACGCTCTTTGAGCTTCACCTGAACTTATTTGGTGAGGAAATTTATCTTTAACATGATCTAAATGAAGAAATTTAATTACTTCATCGATAGTTAAGTTTTTTTTCTTTTTACTGTTTCTCTCCGCACCAAATTCAATGTTTTGAATGACATTATAATGTGGGAACAATGAATTATCCTGGAAAGCTAAAGATATGTTTCTATTTTCTGGCTCAACATGAGTATCTTGAGATGAGATAATCTTATCCTTAAGTATAATTTTTCCAGATTGTATTTTCTCAAGTCCAGCTATGGTTCTTAAAATTGTAGTTTTACCAATACCCGAAGGTCCTAATAGACAAATAATGTCACCTTCATTTTCAATGGTTAAGGAAACATTGTTA
Source organism: Candidatus Pelagibacter sp. Uisw_127 (assembly GCF_047722515.1). GTDB lineage: Bacteria > Pseudomonadota > Alphaproteobacteria > Pelagibacterales > Pelagibacteraceae > Pelagibacter. The sequence goes on along the minus strand of NZ_CP159815.1, from coordinate 351,971 downwards.
ACTTTACTCTTTGCGCTTGCTGCAAATGTAACGTTTTCGATTTCTAAAAAATTTTTAGGCATATTTATTAATCTTTAAGAATGTACCTAGATGTAATTATAATAAAGAAACTTGCAATAAGAATAAGGAATAATGAAGGTGCTGCAGCAGCTTCTAACAAGTCTTGAGAGGCAAATACATACGCTGTAGTGGCAAAAGTCTCAAAATTAAAAGGTCTCATTATTAATGTTATTGGCAACTCCTTAATTACCTCGATCGCAATTAAGATTCCAATTAAGAGCATAGAATTTTTTAAATAAGGAATATGAATTTCTTTAAAGGTTCTAAACTTTGAATAACCTAATAAATAAGCACTTTCGTCTATTGAATAATTTATTTTTAAATAACCAGATTTAATACCGTTACTAGCTAATGAATAAAATCTAACAAAGTAAACTATAACTAATCCCAAAATAGAGCCTATAAAAATTGATTTAATTGTATTAAATCCAAAAAAATTAACAACGTTGTTGTCAAACCATGAAACGAAAGTAATAAAAGCAACCGCCAATATAATTCCAGGAATTGCATATCCAGATATAGAAAAAGTAGTTAATATTTCAAGGAATTTACTTTTAGAAACTCTGTTCCCATAATTTGATATGAATGCTAGAGTTATTAATACAATACTTGATAAAAAAACTAACAAAATAGTATTTAAAAATAATTCCATCAAATTTAAATCTGCTAAGTGTTTTGGAAAAATAATTGTCCAATAAAGCATTTGTAATACTGGAAATAAAAAACTAATAAAAAATATTGTTGCGCAAAAAAATAAAGCTAAAGTTGATTTATATCCATTTAATGAGGTTAATGATTTAGATTTAAATCCACCTTTAGATGGTGTGTGGTATTGGGCTTTTTTTCTAGATAAGTTTTCTAAAATAAACAACCCAAGAATAAAAATTAATAAATAAAATGATAATCTATTAGCTAAGGCTAAATCATCAAATGAAATCCATGCATTATATATCCCTGTAGTAAGTGTTGATATTCCAAAATATGATACAGAACCAAAGTCCGATAAAGTTTCCATTGCAACAAGTGAAAGTCCAGCAACTATAGCTGGTCTTGCAGAAGGAAGAATTATTTTAAAAAAAGATTTTTTCTTTGAAAAACCAAGATTTTTTCCAAGTTCAATTAGGTTTTGTGATTGATAATGAAATGAAGCTCTAGTTAAAACATATACGTAACCAAACAAAGAAAATGATATTGAAATTATAGCCCCCATCATTCCATCAAATTTTGGAATGTGTTTGTTGTAATTACCCTCTCCAAATAGATTTTTTAGAATTGAAAAAGCAGTTCCATAATTTTCAAAAAAAGCTGTTAAGGAATAGGCATAAATATAAGCAGGTACTGCAAAAGATAAAATTAGCGCCCATTTAAAAAAATTAGCACCAGGAAAACTATAGAATGAAACTAAATAAGCACTGCCAACTCCAATTATAAATGTTAAGATTAAAACACCTATTAAAAGTGTTAAAGAATTAAAGATATAATCATAAAGAAAGGTATCTTTAATAATGGATGAATAGTTACCAGTTGTCTCAAAAAAACTACTGAACACTGTAACTATTGGTATAGCTACAGCAATAGATATTAAAAAAGAACTTACATACCAAATGTTAATTTTTTTACCCATTTTTTATATTACCCTAATAACTAAATTTAAGAAACTTCCCCTGCGTCCAAGAGAAGTTAATATTAACCTAATAATCAAATTGGAGAGAGATTACTAAAATTAATTCCTAAAACTTGTATATAAATATAGTTCATTTACATATTTTATTTTTTAGAAAGATACTCTATGCAATTTTCAGGTGTTGTTTCTTCGTATGGATCAGGATCGCTTCCTTCATTGTTCATGCCCACTTCTTGCCACCATTTTTCAACCACACCATCATTAATAATTGCACAATACCTCCAACTTCTTTGTCCAAACCCTACATGTTTTTTTTCCACTAACATGCCCATCGAGCGAGTAAAATCAGCATTTCCATCTGGTAATACCTTAACTTTTCTCAGTTTTTGTTGATCAGCCCAAGCATTCATGACAAAGCCATCATTAACACTAATGCAATAGACCTCATTAATACCTAGGTCTAAGAATTTATCATAATTTTCTTCAAATCCAGGTAACTGTTTTTCAGAGCATACTGGTGTAAATGCACCTGGTAATGAAAAAAGAATTACTTTTTTACTTTTGAATAAATCATTAGTACTAACATCAACCCATTTTCCAATTTTTCTTGTTTTCAAAACTACATTTGAACATTTTTTTCCTTCTATCATTCTATTCCTGTTGTTTTTTAAGTTTTTGTTTAATTGTATTACTTGCATTTGAATTTTTTAGTGCCCATAAACAAGTTAGATAGGGTAAATACCTTTTGAGAGATTATGAGCACAATCATTAAAAAGAAAATTATGTATTAAAAGGAGAGAGGATATGTGCAACCTCTTTATCTTCAATATCTGATAATTTTCTATTATTTATTTTTCTATTGATTTTTTCACACTCTGCTGCACATGGATCACAAGCTTTCAGAGATTGCGACCCATATACGTCAGAAGATTTATCTAAATCAATATTAAATAAATTCTTTTTCACTCGCTTATTACTTCCAACTTGCAGCTAACATACACTCAAGTGCAGTCGCTTGTTGTTTTCCATAATTAGCAACTTTAGTTTCTAAATCTTGATTATATCCAAGACCCATTTGTTTAACTAATGCGTGAGGTTCAACACCATCAATCATGGGATATTCAAATGTATTATTAACTATATGCTCTTGTGCTTCTTTAGTTAATAAAAACTCAAGTAGTTTTTTTGCGTTATCAGCATTGGGGGCATTTTTTAAGACACCACCGCCACTAATATTCATGTGAGTTCCTCTATCTCCTTGGTTAGGAAAAAATGGTAAAACTTTTTTGGCAGCCTCTTGTTGTTCTGGACCTTTTTTTCCAGATAACATCAAAGCTAGGTAGTAAGTATTAGCTACTGCTAGATCAGCTTCACCTGCGGCTACAGCTAAAATTTGAGCTCTATCATTTCCTTTAGAGTCTCTAGCCATGTTAGCTACAACACCTTTTGCCCAAGTACAAGTTGCTGCTTTACCATTATTTTTTACTAATGATGCAACAAGAGATTGGTTATAGATATTGTTAGATTTTCTTATAACAACTCTACCTTTCCATTTTGGATCAGCAAGACCTTCGTAGGTCATACCGTTAAGTTCATTTGCGTTTACTCTTTCTGGTGAATAATACATAATTCTTGCTCTCTTAGCTATTCCAGTCCATTTAGCAGTTCTAAAGTTTGCTGGAACTGCAGCTTTAATTGCAGCAGTCATAGAATTTTGGAACATTCCTTTTGCAGCGAATGCACCTAATCTTCCTGCGTCAGCAGTAATATAAAGGTCAGCTTTTGAATCGGTACCCTCTTCAGTTATTCTTTTTTGAAGAGCTTTATCTTTACCAGATACCACATTTACTTTAATTCCAGTTTTAGCTGTAAATTTTTTGTAAAGTTGAATATCTGAATCGTAGTGTCTTGCACTGAATACATTAACTTCAGCTGCAAACGTCATGTTTGCAAATAAAGTCATTAAAAATGCAATAATCGTAAGTTTTTTCATTATTATTTTCTCTTTATGTTGGTTATATAGTTTGGAATGCTTATTATTAGCATTGCGAATGATTATCAATCGCATATATTGTCGCAGTGTACAAGGGTTAATTAAGATAATATTAGGCTAAGCAAATTACTTACGAAAGACATGGAGATTACAAATCCAGTGAAAAAATTACAATACATTAAGGTAACTGTACGATTTCTAATTCTTCTTTTTCTTACAAAAGGTTTGTCATCAAGGTCTGAAACATCTCTTTCACCAATGACCTTATAATCGTATGTCCAACGCCAGATTGATTTACCAAACCTTTCATCTTGATTATTATAAAAGTTTATCCAGGCAACAATGTATCTATGTGAAATATAAAAAAGAATTAAAAGCAATCCACTTATAAACATTCAAATATTAAAGCATATTTAGAAGTTATGTAAACAATAATTAAAACATCATACCAAGACCCTGAAGGTCCTGATATTAATTCACAATAGAGAAGTGTAGGTAATTTTAAAACTGTTCGGACTCTGTCGAGCCTTCCATGGCTGTTGTTGAGCTTTTGCCTGAGCTAATGGTGTTTGACACGGCATCGAAATAAGAAGTACCAACTTCTCTTTGATGTTTAACACTAGTGTAACCATCTTTCTCTCTAGCAAATTCAAGTTCTTGAATTTTAGAATAAGCAGTCATGCCTTCGGTTTTATATTTTTCAGCAAGTTCAAAAATTGCAATATTTTGAGTATGGAAACCTGCAAGCGTAATGAATTGAAACTTATATCCCATTTCACTAATTTTTTGTTGGAACGTAGCAATCTCAGCGTCTGATAAATGTTTTTTCCAATTGAACGAGGGAGAACAATTGTAAGCTAATAACTTACCAGGAAATTTATCATGTATTGCGTCTGCAAACTTTTTAGCTTCTTCAAGATTAGGAGTGGCTGTTTCACACCAGATTAAATCTGAATAAGGTGCATAAGCTAATCCCCTAGAGATAGCTTGTTCAATTCCTTGTTTAACATAATAAAAACCTTCTGGTGATCTTTCACCTGTTAAGAAAGGCTTATCATTTTCGTCAAAATTATTAGTAATTAATTTTGCAGCATTAGCATCTGTTCTTGCTAAAATTATTAATGGTACCTCAGCAATGTCTGCAGCAAGTCTTGCAGCTTTTAAATTTTTAATCATAGTACTGGTTGGGACTAAAACTTTTCCACCCATATGCCCACATTTTTTTTCACTAGCTAATTGATCCTCAAAGTGAACTCCAGCAGCACCCGCTTTAATAAATTTTTTAGTCAATTCAAAAACATTTAATGGTCCGCCAAATCCTGCCTCACCATCTGCAATAATTGGCAGCATATAATCTGTTCTATCTTTCGATTGCATATCACCATCACTAATTTCCATATGCTGAATTTGATCTGCTCTAACTAAAGCATTGTTCATCGACTCAACTAATTTTGGTGCACTATCATATGGGTATAAAGATTGATCTGGATACATTTCTCCAGCAGTGTTAGCGTCTGCAGCTACCTGCCAGCCACTTAAGTAAATCGCTTTCAATCCTGCTTTTGCATGTTGAATAGCATGGTTTCCGGATAATGAGCCTAAAGTATTAATATAAGGTTCTGAATTTAAAAGATCCCACAATTTTTTAGATTGATGTTTGCACATAGAATATTCAATTTTAATAGAACCACGTAATCGCTCTACTTCTTCTGCAGTATAGTCTTTTTTAATTCCTGAAAATCTTTTTAAATCGTATGAAACTTTAGCTTCTGAGCTCATAAGTAGGTCTTTCTAGGTTCTGTATTAAGAAAATTAGATCGTATTTAAATTAACGGCAGAGGACTTATTTGTCTTCACTATATTCTTGAGTGAATTCATTCATTCCACTAGAGCCCCAATCGCAATGGTCGTCTCTAAGATAAATCCCAGATTGACTAAATTGATTCTGATTCTTGTTTTCGTTAATTTCACCTTGATTTTCATTGTTTTTGTTTATGTTTTTATTGTTCATGTAAACTTTATAATTGACTAAATTTACAAAATCTAATTAAATCGTAAAAAACGTTGTAAAACAAAGAAACTAATTGTAAATTTAAATTTACAAAATTTACAAAAAAAGAATATGAGTCAAATAGATCTAAAGATAGGACCAAAAATAAAGGCTTTTAGAAGACAGTTAGGCTTGCAAGCTAACAAGCTTGCTGAAGACCTTGGTATTTCTCCAAGTTATTTAAATTTAATTGAAAGTGGTAAAAGAAAAATAGATGGAGATTTATTACTTAAAGTTTGTGAAAAATTAAATATTCAACTTTCAGACTTAACATCTAAATCTGATGTTAATTTAGAAAACACTATTTCAGAAATTCTAGATGACAAATTATTTGAAGATTTGGATATTCTTGGTCCTGAAGTTAAAGATCTTGTCGGAACAAACCCAAAAATAGGTAGAGCACTTGTTCGACTAGGAGACATACTTAAAAAAAAAGATCATGAGCTAATCAATAAGATAGAAAAAATTTCAGGTAAAATAGTTGATAATAGAAAAAACTCTTTTCCAGGAGAGGTAATATCTGACTTTCTTCAAGAACATAAAAACTATTTTCCAAAACTAGAAGAGTTTGCAAATAAAGTTTTTGATAAAATTCAAAAAAATAATAGAACACGATATATTTCCTTATGTGATTATTTAAAAGATGAATATTCAATAACTGTAAAAGATATTTTACCTGATGAAGGAAAGCCTTTTGCAAAAATCTATAATAAAAATAAAAAAGAACTTTTGTTAAGTGACTATAGTTCTTTAGAAACAAAAAAACTTCATGCCGCTGCGCAAATTGCACAAGAAGGAGCGATGAAAGAGATTGATGATTACTTATCTGAATTTGCTTTTCCATCCGAAGAGTCAAAAAAATTAACTAAAGTTGCTTTACTAAATTATTGTGGTGCTGCTATCTTGATGCCTTACAAACCATTTCATACAGAATGTAAAAAATTAAAATATGATTTAGAACTTTTACAAAATACTTTTGCAACATCATTTGAACAAGTTGCACATAGAGTAACATGTCTTCAAGATCCAAAGTTACTTGGAATCCCTTTTCACATGTTAAGAGTTGACATGGCTGGAAATATTTCAAAAAGATTTTCATTATCTGGAATTGAAATACCCAGATACGGTGGTGCGTGTCCTAGATGGAATGTTTATTCTGCCTTTACAAGACCTGGTGTAATTCAGGCAGCCGTCAGTAAAATGACTAATGGTGAAAAATATGTTTGTATTGCAAGAACGGTTGAAAAAGGTGTTGGAAGATTTGGCAGGTCAAAAAGTATACTATCTATTGGCCTTGGTTGTGATGCGAAATATGCAAAAGACTTTGTGTACACAGAAAATATTAATGTTAGCGATAAAACATCAGAAATTCCTATCGGAGTATCTTGCAGAACATGCGATAGATTGGATTGCCCGCAAAGAGCGTTTCCGCCATTACATAAAAAGTTTGATGTTGATATTAATTCTAGGGGTGTTTCGGTTTACGTTAACGATAAGTCTAGTTAATTAAGACTTCCAGTCACCAATTTTACTAAATAAAAAGTTTCTAAAAGCAGTAATTCTTGCGGTATTTTTAAGGGATTGTGGATACACAAAGTGAGCCTCTGTTATTGGTCCTTCTGAATTTGGAAGTACTTTTATTACATTGTTTGAATTTGAAACTAAATATTCAGGAAGTGCTGCAAGACCTACGCCAGCTTCTACGGCTAAAAGTAAACCCATAACACTATTAACTTTCATTACTGGTTTTCTTTTTTTACCATCTTTTATACCTAGTTTTAAAGCCCAATCAGGATCATATACTGGTGATGGTGCTCCTTTTCCAAATGAAATAAATTTATGTTTGTTTAAATCAGTAATTGTTTTTGGCATTCCATGTTTTTCTAAATATTTATTAGAGCCATAAATATAATATTTAATATCTACTAATTTTTTTTGGATATAATTAAGTTGTTTAGGTCTTCTCATAAAAATTCCTAAATCAGCCTGTCTTGTGCTTAAATCTAATTCTTTATCATCAAAAATTAACTCTATTTCAATTTCAGGATTTAAGGTCATAAACTCTTGAATACGTGGGGTTAACCAGTGAGTTCCAAAACTTCTAACAGTTGTAATTGTTAGTTTTCCAGTTGGTTTATTTTTCTGATCTCCCAATGACGTTTCAACTTCTTTAAGTTTGGTAATAACATCACGTGCAGTTTTAAAAACATACTCACCGTGTTCTGTTAATGTAAGCCCTCTTGCATGACGTTCAAAAAGTTGAACTTTTAAATCATTTTCTAATGATTGAATTTGTCTGCTGATTGCTGATTGACTTAAATTTAGGTTAACTGTCGCATTAGTAAAACTTCCCGCTTCTGCTACAGCGTGAAATATTTTTAATTTATCCCAATCCATTTATTTATTTAAATCTACTAATACTCTTCCTGAGATTTCACCTTTTAGAATTTTTGGATATGTTTCTAATAATTCTTCTAAGCTTACGGTTAAGATTGATTTTTCAAGAACTTCAAAATCAACAAGTTTTGCAGCTTCCTCCCAAATGAATTCTCTTCTTTTTATACTACAATTTGCAGAATCCATTCCCCAAACTTTAATTCCTCTAAGCATGAATGGTAATAAATTTGTATTTAATTCATTACTATTTGCATTTCCACAAACGGCTATAATTCCATTTGATCTAGTTTGAGCTATTGCGTTAGCTAAAATTTTTCCCCCTACTGTATCAACAACACCGTCCCACAATCCTTTGTCAATTGGTCTTGGGTCTTTGTCAAAATCAGCTCTATTAACAATATTTTTTGCTCCTAGTGATTTTAAATAATCTGTTTTAGAATCTTTTCCTGTAACAGCTGTTACATTATATCCTAATTTAGTAAGAGCCATTACCGCTACGCTTCCAACTCCTCCTGTAGCACCAGTAACCAATACATCGTTTACTTTTTCACCTAATAAAATTTCTTCTCTTGCTTGGATTGCAAATGCACTCATTAAAGATGTAAAGCCAGCCGTCCCTAACATCATAGCTTGTTTACTTGTTAAGTTGCTTGGTTTTTTAACTAAAAAATCAGCATTAACTTTTGCTACTTGAGAGTATCCACCAAAAAAAGCTTCTCCGACTCTCCATCCAGTTAAAATTATTTCATCACCTGTTTTAAATTTTGGATTTTCGCTTTCAAGAACTGTTCCTGAAAAGTCTATGCCTGGAATATGAGGAAACTCTTTAACAAGGCGTCCACCATTTTTTAAAATCATTCCATCTTTAAAATTTAAATCTGAATAATCTACTTTAACAGTAACATCTCCATGTTTTAAAAAGCTTTTATCAATAGATTTAACTTCTCTTGTAAAATTTTCACCTTCTTGATTTATTACTATGGCTTTAAAATTGTTGGACATGGTTTTTCCTCCTTGGGAAGGTTACTTGCTAATAAATCTTAAGTATCTGTTTTGAATGCTTAAATCTTCTTTGAATTGTCCTAAGAAGTAATTTGTAACTGTTGTTGCATTTTCTTTTTTAATACCCCTCATCGTCATACATTGATGTGCTGCATCAATCGTAACAGCAACTCCTTTTGCATCTAATGAAGTCATTAAAGCTTGAGCAACTTGCATTGTTAGTCTTTCTTGTGTTTGTAATCTTTTTGAAAAAACCTCCACTACTCTTGCAAGTTTACTTAAACCTACAACTCTTTCATTTGGAATGTAGGCAACATGCGCCGTTCCAACTATGGGTGCCATATGATGTTCACAATGACTTGATACTGAAATATTTTTTTCAACAACCATATCATCATAACCCTCAACATCCCCAAAGGTTTTCTCTAAAATTTTATTTGCATCTTCAGTGTATCCACCAAAGTATTCTTTAAATGCTTTAACAACTCTCTTTGGAGTTTCTAATAACCCTTCTCTACTAGGATCTTCGCCTATCCAAGTTAAAATAGTTTTGAATGCCTCTTCAGCTTCTTTGTCGGAAACCTTATTAGCATCTAAAATTTTATTATCTGTTTCTTTAACTAATTTCATAAGGCGAGTTTATACAGTAAATCATTGTTTTTAAAATATTTAATATATCGACCAATATGCTACATAATCACCTAGATATGTTTAAAAAAAGAGAAAATATAGTTGAAATTGAAGAGGGGAAGCTCCTTTCACCAAAATTTGATAATGATGGATTAATTCCAGTTATTACAATGTGCTCAAAAACTAAAGATATTTTAATGCATGGCTATATGAATGTTGAAGCTTTTAAAAAAACTATAGAAACTAAAGAAGCTCATTATTTTAGTAGATCTAGACAGCAAATTTGGCACAAAGGTAAAACGAGTGGCTATACTCAAAAAGTTTTAGAGATAAGAATTGATGATGATCAAGATTCAGTTTGGTTAACTGTTGATATTGGAGATGGTTCTAGCTGTCACGTTGGTTATAGATCGTGTTTTTATAGATCAATTCCATTAGGTCCAATTGAAAATGGCAGAGAAATTGAAATGAAGTTTGAAGAAAAAGAAAAATCTTTTGATCCAGAGGTTGTCTACAAGGGCCAACCTAATCCAACAAAAATTTAAATGACTGATAAACAAAAAAATGTTTTAGGTGAAGATCTAGAAGAATGTTCTAACGACCCGTTAACAGGATGGCATAGAGATGGTTGTTGTAGTACTGATAAAAATGATCACGGCGTACATACTGTTTGTGCAAAGGTTACAACTAGTTTTTTAGAATGGGCTAAAAATGCTGGCAATGATTTAATCACACCTCATCCTGAATTTGGTTTTCCAGGGTTAAAAGATGGTGATGGCTGGTGTGTCTGCGCAAGTTGGTATGCAAAAGCTGTTGAAGCTGAAAAAGCTTGTCCTGTTTATATAAAAAGAACTCATGAAAAAACCTTAAAGTTTGTTTCTATAGAAGCCCTAAAAAAACACGCAATAGATCTATCTTAAACATTTTTCAATCCTAAATTGCTTAATAATTTAATATTATGTTGCAAACATTACTTACATATATAAATTTTATTAAAAATTATTAAATATTTATATTATGGAAATAGTAACTAAAATTGCACCTATTATCTTAGCATTAATGATGCTTGGTCTTGGAACAAGTTTAACAATCAATGATTTTACAAGAGTAATAAAAAATCCCAAAGATTTTCTCGTAGGCTTAATTTGCCAATTAATTTTACTACCCATCGTAGCATTTACTTTAATTAAATTATTAAATACCCCAGCTGAATTAGCTTTGGGTGTTATGATAATTGCAGCAGCACCAGGTGGTGTTACGTCAAATATATATACTAAGTTTGCAAATGGAGATGTTGCTTTATCTATTTCTTTAACTGCAATTATTAGCTTAATTAGTATTATTACTGTTCCATTTATAGTTTTTAAATCTGCAGAAATTTTTGAAGTTTCATTTTTGTCAAAAGATATTTCAATGATTGGAATATCAATTAAAATGTTTTTTGTTGTAACTGTTCCTGTAATTATAGGAATGATTATAAGGAAATTTTTTAGTGACTATATAGCTTTAAAAAGCAACTTAATCACTAAAGTTTCGGTTATTTTGTTTATTATTGTGTTGTTTGGGATTTATATTTCCGAGTGGGACAAGATCATTCCATTTTTAACTTCGGCTGGTTTAATAGCAACGACTCTGAATATTTCCATGATGATTATTGGATATTATGTTGCAAAAATATTTGCCACAGGAATTGCTCAACAAAAATGTATTGCACTTGAATGTGGTTTACAAAATGGGACTTTGGCAGTTTTTATAGCTACTCAATTAGGACCTGAAGTTGGAGTTTTAAGTCCACTTATTGTACCGACTGCAGCTTATGGTTTTGTGATGTTTGCTTCATCACTAATATTTTTATTTATTATTAAGAAAAATACCTAATTTAAAATTCCTACAAATTTAAATACTTTTGAACTCCAGTAGGTAACTTTTCATATGCTTTTTTTAATATTGCTGATTCAACTAACATTAAATTAAAAACACGTGATGTAAATTCAGATAAATGATTGAAATTTATTTTTTGTATCTCATAAACTTCTTTTTGATTCTCGAGAGCTAAAGTATAATGTTTTTTATTGTTAATTTTAAGATATTTTTTTTTAATCAAAATATTTAATTTTCTAGTAACAGTGGCTCTTGGTATCCCCGAAATATCAGAAATTGACATAGCATTCATTCCTTCTAATATTGAAAGATTATTATAATATTTTTTTAAATATTCTATTTTACTCATTCTTAAATCACCCTTTCTTTTAATATTTAATTGTTCATTTACAACACAAACGGCCCAAACATGAAAACTTTCTACATCAGTAAAAGCTTTTTTCCATTTTAGTATCATGGGTATCTGTAATTCATAGTAAAGCTTCCAAATATGAGAAAAGTTTTTTGCTATAAATGTTACAACTTCTTCTGATGTAAATTCTGATTGTATAAGTTTTTCATTAAACAGAGTGGTTGATAGTGCAGAAAAAAAACGTGAAATTCTGACTATAGATTTTTCTGGTCTTACATAAGGAAAGGCTTTTTTATCTATAATAATTTTTTTACCCAACTTTTTGAGTGCACCAATTTTTTCTAATTCAATAATTTTTCTTCTAGCACTTTCTTTGGGAATATCGAGAGCTTTGGAAATCTCCATCACATTTAATGATTCTATTTGTATAAAATCTTTTTGATAAAATTCAGTAAAAGTCTCCTTAACAAGGTTTTTTGAATAAAAATCGAACGTCTTTTTAATCAAATAAAGAATTATCATATATTTATCATGATCTTTGAAAGGATCGTAAACTCCATTCATCCATTCTAATTGATGATTAGACCAAAGTGGACTTATAAAACTGTAATTTTTTTCAAATACTGTGATCAATTTTTCTTTACGAAGTTGCTTTGATATTACTTGATCCATAATAGATTTATTCTAGCTTTTAATGCCCAATATGAACACTGTATTATATTGTTAGACCCAAAGTGAACTTTAGAATCATTGTTTACCTAATATTTTACTGGTTTATTTAAATCATGAGTGCTGAGAAAAATTTAGATTTCATGATAAAAAAACAACCTCCTTTACAGACCTCTCAAAAAAGTGAGGAAGTAATATCTGGACGTGTTGATATAAATATTCTTTTAAATAGAGCAAGGAAAGCACAAGAGAAAGAAAATCGAACAAACTTAATTTTCATAGGATTGACACTTTGTTTAATTTGTATTGTTGGAATGATTTTATCTTTTTAAAAAAAATATTTTCAATTACATATTTCCATATTTAGGCCCACCACTTCCTTCGGGTGTAACCCACGTAATATTTTGAGAAGGCTCTTTAATATCACAGGTTTTACAGTGAATGCAATTTTGTGAATTAATCACAAATTTATTTACACCATTTTCACTTTGAACCTCATAAACGCCTGCTGGACAATATCTTTGTGCTGGTTCATCAAATTTTTCTAAAGTGTAATTTATCGGCAAGTTTGGATCTTTGAGCTGCAAATGTACAGGTTGATTATCAGTATGATTAGTTCCTGTTAAATATACAGAACTAGTTTTATCAAACGTGATCACATTATCAGGTTTTGGATAATCTATTTTTGGCATTTCACTTGCTGATTTTAAAGTTTCATGATCAGCATGCTTATGTCTTAAGGTAAAAGGTAATTTTCCTCTAAATAAAATTTGATCAATCCCGGTAAATATTATTCCAAGAATTAAACCCCAGCTAAAGCTGGGTTTAACATTTCGAGCACTATGTAATTCTTCATAAATCCAACTTTCTTTAAATTTGTCTTCATAAATGGATAGATTCTTATTTTCTTTTATATTTTCAAATATAGTTTCTGCTGCAATCATTCCACTTTTCATTGCAGTGTGTGATCCTTTAATCTTAGGCATGTTTAATGTTCCTGCATCACAACCAATTAATAAAGCACCAGGCATAAACATTTTTGGTAAACTTTGAATGCCTCCTTCAATTAACGCACGTGCGCCGTAAGAAATACGTTTTCCACCTTCAATTATTTTTTTAATTGCCGGATGAGTTTTAAACCTTTGAAATTCATCAAAAGGTGAGAGATGCGGATTTTTATAATCTAGACCAATAACGTATCCTAAAAAAACTTGTTTATTTTCTGCATGATACACAAAACTTCCCCCATATGTATTATTGTCTAATGGCCAACCTGCAGTGTGCATTACCATTCCCTCTTCATGATTTTGTTCACTAATTTCCCAAATTTCTTTAAATCCAATTCCGTATTGTTGGGGGTCTTTACCTTCCGCTAAATTATATTTTTCAATTAATTGTTTTCCAAGATGTCCTCTGCATCCTTCTGCGAAAACAGTGACTTTTCCTAAAAGCTCTATGCCTGGTTCAAAGCCATCTTTCTTATTTCCATCTTTATCAACTCCCATGTCTTGAGTTGCAACTCCCTTAACTGATCCATCTTCTTTGTATAAAATTTCACTTGCAGGAAAGCCTGGAAATATTTCTACACCTAAAGCTTCGGCTTGTTCTGCTAGCCATCTACATAGGTTTGCTAAACTGATTATGTAATTATTATGATTTTGTTGAACTGATGGAAGTAGCCATGTCGGCCAGCTTAATGATTTTGATTTTCCTAAAAATAAGAATTTTTCTTTAGAAACCTTAGTTTTTATAGGTGAATTAAGTTCTTTCCAGTTTGGTAATAACTCATCTAAAGCTCTAGTTTCAAACACATTACCACTTAAAATATGCGCACCAATCTCTGAGGCTTTTTCAAGTAAACACACATTTAATTCTGGATCTAATTGTTTAAGTTTAATTGCCGTAGATAGTCCTGAAGGACCACCCCCAACGATTACCACATCATAATCCATTGCTTCTCTAGGCATATCTTGAATTTTTACAGTACTGATTATTTTTGTATACTATTTAATTTATTCAATTCTTCTAAGAATTGAGGTAACGCCTCAAATAAGTCTGCTTCAAGACCATAATCTGCGACACTAAATATTGGCGCTTCACCATCTTTATTTATAGCAACAATAATTTTACTTTCTTTCATTCCAGCTAAATGCTGAATTGCTCCTGAAATTCCAACTGCAATATACAAATCTGGTACAACAACTTTACCAGTTTGACCAACTTGATGTTCATTACTAATATAACCCGCATCAACTGCTGCACGTGATGCTCCAATTGCTGCATTTAATTTATCTGCAATGTCAGTTATTAATTTAAAATTTTCTCCATTTTGCATTCCTCTTCCACCAGAAACTACAACTCTAGCAGTTCCAAGCTCAGGTCTGTCTGACTTAACCTCTTCTCTTTTAATAAATTTTGATAACGTAAACTCTTCAGTAGCTTCAATTTTTTCTATTGGAGCAGACCCACCAGAAGTTTCACAAGGCTCAAAAGATGTTGGTCTAATTGTTATACATTTTTTTGTGTCTGTACTTTTTACTGTAGCGAATGCATTACCCGCATAAATAGGTCTTATGAATGTATCAGCTGATATCACTTTAGTAATATCACTTACTTGAGATATATCTAAATTTGCTGCTATTCTTGGCATCAAATTTTTACCAAATGTATTTGCCGAACTAACAATATGGGAATAATTTTCTGAAACTTTAACAACTATCGGTGCAAAGTTTTCTGCTAAGTAGTTTTCATAATGGGCAGCTTCAGCATGTAATACTTTTTTAACAGCTGGCATTTCAGATAATGATTTAGCAACATCTCCACAATTATTTCCAATTAATAAAACATGTACATCTCCATCCATTTGTGATGCTGCAGTAATTGCGTTTAATGTAAAAGGTCTTACTTCTTTATTATTATGCTCTGCTATTAATAAAACTGACATTATATTACCTTTGCCTCATTTTTAAGTTTGCTAACTAATTCAGCAACACTTGCAACTTTAATTCCTGCTTTTCTTTTAGGTGGTTCTTCTACTTTAATTTGTTGAACCCTAGGTGTTATATCAACCCCTAGGTCTGCAGCTATAAATACCTCTATGGGTTTTTTTTTAGCTTTCATAATATTTGGTAGTGAAGCATAACGTGGCTCATTTAATCTTAAATCACATGTCACAATAGCTGGTAGATTAACTTCAATTGTTTCTAATCCTTCATCAATTTCTCTTGTTACTTCTAAAGTTCTGTCTTTTATTTCAATTTTTGATGCAAATGTTGCTTGAGGCCAATTCAATAAAGCACTTAACATTTGGCCTGTTTGATTACAGTCATCATCAATTGCTTGTTTACCCATAAAAACTAGATCTGGTTTTTCTTTTTCAACAATTTTTTGCAGCACTTTTGCTACGGCTAATGGTTCAATTGTTCCCTCAGTTTTGATTAAAATTCCTCTATCAGCACCAACAGCTAAAGCTTTTCTAACAGTTTCTTGTGATTTTTCCTCACCCACTGTAATTGCAATAATCTCTGACGCCTTACCTGCTTCTTTAATTCTTACAGCCTCTTCAATAGCATTATCATCGGGTGGATTGCTCGACATTTTTACATTATCAGTAACAACACCAGTCCCATCCTCTTTAACTCTGACTTGAACGTTGTAATCAATTACTCTTTTAACTGCGACTAATATTTTCATTATGCTCTCAATAAATTATTTTCAGGATCGTAAGGACTCTCATCCAGTATAGTAGCATCGTACATTTTTCCTAAAATATCAATTTTCAATTTTTGACCAGTTGTCGCAACATCTGGGTTCACCATTCCTAATGCAATCGATTTACCTAGTCTAAATCCAAAATCTCCTCCTGTTGCACGTCCAACAACTTTGTCGTTTTCATAAATTGGATTGTTTCCTAGAACATCTGCATCTTCAACATTGTGAATTTCCATAGTAACCAGTTTATTTTTAAAACCTTTTTCTCTCCACTTATTAAGTGCTTCTAAGCCAATAAAGTTTCCTTTATTAGGATGTATAAATCTATCTAGTCCAGATTCGTAAGGTGAATATTCAATTGATAATTCCGTCCCAACAAGTTTATAAGATTTTTCGAGTCTTAAACTATTCATTGCTCTAATTCCATAAGGCTTAAGACCTAAATCTTTTCCAGCCTCCATTAATTTATCAAATATATGGTTTTGGTATTCAATTGGATGATGAAGCTCCCAACCTAATTCACCAACAAAGTTTACTCTCATAGCATTCACTGGTGCATTTCCAACATTCACATTTTTTGCACTCAACCATTTAAAGTTTTCACCAGAAAAATCATCGCTGGAAACTCTTGTCATTAATTCTCTAGCCTTTGGACCAGATACAACTAGCACACCCATACTATTAGTTAGATTTTCAAATTGAACTGTCCCATCATTTGGCATCCATTTTTGAATCCAATCATGGTCTAATCTTTGGTTTGCTCCTGCAGAAACTAAATAGAAACTATCTGGAGCTTCTCTCATTATTGTAAATTCAGAATGTACTCCTCCTTTAGTATTAAGGGCATGACATAAACCAATTCTTCCTATTTTTTTTGGAAGTTTGTTTGCTACTAAATAATCTAAAAACTCTTCAGCCCCAGGACCTTTAATTCTACATTTTGCAAATGCAGTCATGTCTAAAAGACCCACATTTTCTTTTACATTTTTACATTCTTTTTTTATTGCCTCAAACCACTTGGATCTTCTAAAAGACCAATCATCTTTTTGCTCCATTCCATCTGTTGCAAAGAAATTAGGTCTCTCCCAACCAAATTTTTGCCCAAATACTGCACCTAATGCTTTCATTCTATCGTAACAAGGTGATGTTCTTAATTCTCTAGCAGCACCTCTTTCTTCATCTGGGTAATGAACTTTAAATACATGATTATAAGCTTCTTCGTTTTTTTCTTTTAAATAAGATTTTGTTGCATAATCACCAAATCTTCTTGGGTCAACGCCAAGCATATCAACCGTTGGTTCTCCATCTACAATCCATTCAGCAAGTTGCCATCCAGCACCACCTGCAGCAGTAATACCAAAACTATGTCCTTCATTAATCCAGAAATTTTTAAGTCCCCACGCCGGTCCTACAATTGGGTTTCCATCAGGTGTGTAACAAATTGCACCGTTATAAACTTTTTTAACACCGACTTCTCCAAAAGCTGGAACTCGATGAATTGCACCTTCTATGTGTGGAGCAAGTCTATCTAAATCTTCTTGAAATAATTCATACTCAGAATCTTTTGATGGTCCATCAACATAACAAGCTGGAGCACCATCCTCATAGGGTCCTAAAATTAAACCACCTGCTTCTTCTCTCATGTACCATCTACTATCACTATCTCTTAAAACTCCCATCTCTGGTAAGCCTTCTTTTTTTCTTTTTAAAATATCTGGGTGTGCTTCTGTTACAATATATTGGTGCTCAACAGGTATAGCAGGAATATCTAAACCAACCATTTTTCCAGTTTGTCTTGCAAAGTTTCCTGAACAAGAAATTACATGTTCACATTCAATAGCTCCTTTGTCAGTTTCAACAACCCATCCATCTTTAGTTTGTTTAATTCCAACTACAGCTGTATTTCTATAAATCTCAGCACCCATATTTCTAGCACCTGTAGCCATTGCTTGAGTTAAATCAGCAGGTTGAATATATCCATCTTCAGGGTGTTGTATTGCGCCAAGTAAATCATCCGTACGACATAAAGGCCAAATTTCTTTTACCTGATCTGGAGTTAAAAATTTTACATCAACACCTATAGTTTGTGCCACTCCTGCATATTGGTGGTACTCATCCATTCTATCTTTAGTGCTTGCTAAACGAATGTTTGAGACAACACTGAAGCCAACATTTTGTCCTGTCTCTTCTTCTAATTTTTTATAAAGATCAACCGCATACTTATGAAGCTGTCCAACTGAATAACTCATATTAAATAATGGAAGCAGACCTGCTGCGTGCCAAGTTGATCCTGAAGTTAATTCTTTTCTCTCGACAAGAACAACATCTGATAAACCTTTTTTTGCTAAGTGATAAAGTGCACTAACTCCTACTACACCACCACCAACTACAACAACTTTAGCTTTAGATTTCATTAGTCCGATTCCTACTATTTTTTTATTATTAACGAAACAAAAATCGTTTAGTTATTAGCTTAAACTGAAGATCCAAGAGGCATTGGTGCGGAGACCATTGTGG